>NZ_JBHSFV010000001.1:0-334141 GCF_042653865.1 Dokdonia ponticola
TTGGTATAAAAATGTAGAACAAACAGGATTTAAAGCATTCAATACCATCGCAAATACAATAACTATAAACTACCGATCAATCTTAAATTACTTTATCAATAGAAGCACAAATGCATCAGCAGAATCCTTTAATGCAAAAATCAAAGCATTTAGAGCACAATTCAGAGGTGTCAAAAATGTAGAATTCTTCCTATTTAGATTAACTAGAATATTTGCATAAACACAACAATTGGTCTTGATCCGATTCCCGCCTACGCGGGAATTGGGAGAAGTAGAATCAAAAAAACCGAAGCAAATGCTTCGGTTTTTATTATATAATGTGTTAAATAATAGGCATAAAAAAAGGCAAGCTACCTACATCACACTGCTACGACCATCTACCCTTGCTGCGTTCCCGCCCTGGGGGATTCAACAGGAGCTAGTTGTGTAGGACTTGCCCCTGCAAAGATACATCATTTAGATACCTATGCAAGATTTTTTTGATCGATTTTTTGTTATAAATTGCTACTCAAATTTGACATCTATGACATCGCTCTATAAAACCCTCTCATTGCTTAGTTTATCGGTATTGATCTACGCCTGTGGAGATACTAAAAACCTAGCAGAAAATTATACCCTGGCAACTTCCAATGATAAAAATGCCGTGCAGAACGGCGATGAAATTTCTTTTTCGCTTAAAGCGAAAAAAAACTATGCCATAGACTCGATCATCTACACCATAGATGGCAAGAAACTTCCAAAAACTACGAGTGTAGCCAATTTCAAAACCGCTATACAAACCGAAACATTAGGTCATAAGAAAGTAACTGCGACCATTTACACTCCTGACGGAACCGCTACAGCAGCCACAGAAATCAGCGTACTTCACACCAAACCACCAAAAATTTATGGCTATAAAATTATCAATCGGTTTCCGCATCAAACAGATGCGTATACCCAAGGGTTAGAATTTGTGGGAGATACACTCTATGAAAGTGCTGGGAAATATGGCGAATCCAAACTCCGAAAAGTCGATTATCAAACAGGAGAGGTGTACAAAGAAATTAAATTAGATAATTCATATTTTGCTGAAGGGCTGACCGTATTTAATGACAAGATTTATCAACTCACTTGGCGAGAAAACACAGGATTTATCTATAACCTAACGGACTTTAAAAAGATAGGCACATTTGTGTATAATCAAAGTAAAGAAGGCTGGGGACTATGTAATGACGGCACACATGTTTACAAATCGGATGGATCTAGTAAAATATGGACGCTGGATGCCACGACTCTAGCTGAGCAATCCTACATAGAACCCACCAATCACAAAAGTGTTTCTAGAGCGTTTAACGAACTGGAATTCATTGATGGTAAGATTTATGCCAATACCTATCAAGTGGCGAGTATTGCGATTATTGACCCAAAAACAGGCGCCATCGAAGGGCTTATTGACCTCACTTCCCTACCCAAAGAAGTACAAACAGGTCTCGATCCGCAAAACGAAGTATTGAACGGTATTGCGTACAAAGCCAATGAAGGCCGTCTTTTTGTTACTGGAAAACACTGGAACACCCTTTTTGAAATAGAACTTGTGGAAAAATAAGCCCCCTGGCCCCCGAAGGGGGAATTCTTACTCAATACTTCAAAAATCAAAAATCCCCAATCACTAATCTCCAATAAATCCACTTCAATATTCGATATTCGATTTTCAAATGTTCGATATTCAAAATAGAGTAACACTCTAAATTAGCGTACTACGCTATTTTTGGTTTAGAGAAATATGATTTTTAGTACTTCATATAAAAACACACCTCCCTTACTCCAAGCCCCCTAACCCCCAAAGGGGGAACTCTTATCATTTACCAATATCATGAACAAATTCTAAATTACAGCTCCTTCCCTCAGCGAGGGAAGGTGGATGTATCGAGGCACGAGATACAGACGGAAGGGAGTCTCATGAATACAACTAAAATCATTCATAAAACACAACCCTAAAAACTTATCCAAAAGCAATACAATATTACAATCTCTAAAAAGTTATATTTGTCATAAACTATATCTGAATGCGCGGTATTTACACATTACTTATTTTAGGGTGTATTATTTTGGCAAGTTCGTGCCGTAATGATTTTGACACCACTCCCAATACAGGAAACCTTCGTTTTTCTAAAGACACGATTTTCTTAGACACCGTGTTTACCAACATTGGCTCTAGCACGTATAATCTAAAAGTATATAACGACTCAGACGAGACCATTAACATCCCTTCGGTTCGACTAGCCACGGGGGAAGATTCGGATTACCGTCTTAATGTTGATGGCGTGGCAGGACGTACGTTTGAAAATGTAGAAATCCTCGCCAACGACAGTATTTTTGTGTTTATCGAAGTGACTACAGACATCAATGATGTGGGTGCGGGAAGTTTAGAATTTTTAAATACCGAGGCGATTGAGTTTGATAGCGGACCGATCCAGCAAAAAGTCGAATTAGTGACCCTCATTAAAGACGCGGTTTTCCTTTTTGCCGATCGTGACGAAACCACTGGTATGGTTGAAACCCTAAACATCAATGGTGTAGAAACCACCTTAGAAGGCCGTTTCCTTACTGACGACGAACTTACCTTTACCAACGAAAAACCGTATGTCATTTATGGCTATATGGCCGTAGGCGCTCCCGATGGGAATACGCCAAAAACCCTTACCATAGAACCCGGTGCGCGGATTCATTTTCATGATGATAGCGGAATTATTGTCGGTGATAATGGGACTTTAGACGTTAATGGCGCGTTGAGCACAGATCCAGAAGCTTTAGAAAATGAAGTGATTTTTGAAGGCGATCGTCTAGAACCTTCCTTTGCAGAAACCCCAGGACAATGGGGCACCATCCTCCTCACTGATGGAAGTGTCAACAATGAGATCGACTATGCCACCATCAAAAATGCAACGGTGGGTGTGCTGAATGAGTCTAACACCGACACCGGAAGTCCGAACCTCACCATTAGCAATACCCAAATTTACAATGCCTCGGCCGCAGGCTTACTCAACCGTTTTTCGACAGTCGAAGGGTCCAATGTGGTGATTAATAATTGCGGACAGTTTGCACTGCTCGTCCAATTAGGCGGAAGTTACAATTTCACACACTGCACCTTTGCCAATTACTGGACGCAGAGCTTTAGAAATACCCCTGCCGTATTTTTAGACAATACCCTCCTCGCTGGCGAAACGCTCTTTGTTGGAGATTTAACGAGTGCTAATTTCACCAACTGCATCATCTTTGGAAACCAAGGCGAAGAGCTTGGGTTTAATCGTGATGAGGCGACCTTATTTAATTACAACTTCACCCATACGCAGATCCGTTTTGATGATACCTTTGATAATTTTGGAGAAGACTCGTTATTTGATTTTGACAATCCGACGCTGTACACCAATATCATTCGTGGTGGAAACCCTGATTTTCAAGACACTTTGAACAACCTTTTACAAGTTGGCGAAGAAACCGCTGGTAACGGTCAAGGTCTCCAAAGTGCTGCCAACCAGTTCCCATTAGACATTAAAGGCGTAAACCGTACCACCGCGCCCGACCTCGGCGCCTATGAGAGTATTGAGTTACCAGAATAGGAAGTATATACATGATATTTGAAAAGCTGTTTCGTTATGAAATGGCTTTTTTGTTTTATACCAGCGGTTGTCATCCTGAACCTGTCGAAAGATAGACGATTATACTATACTCATGAAACTCCGATAAGTGTCATCCTGAGTTTGCCGAAGTACGAAAAGTGAAACAGCAGTCAAGGAAGTCAGGAGTCAGGACGAAAATAAAATGATACTGATCATGCGACAGCGTTCAGTCATCTCGACCACAGGAGAGATCACACATCAAACTAACGTGAAGCTAAAACTACCTAGTATACGATTTCTTACCTACGACAAAACACAATATCTCTTCTCCCTTCTCTTTTCTCTATAATCTATATTCTATATTCTCATTTTTCCGCTTTCGCGAAAATTTTCTCTGAATCTTTTTTCAGCGGAGTACGGGAAACCGTAAAAAGGTCTAGTGTAACTTTTGTAGTTTAGAAGTTGATTACCCTTAATTTTACATATTTAATAATCAATGAATTACAAAATAAAACACTTTGGATCCTACTGTTAATCAGTTAGATTTACGGGATATTGATAATAGAATATATTTTATAAGGAGTTGATCGCCATAAAAGAATCAGAAAAAATATAACAAATGACTAATTACAATCTCGATACAGGTAAAAAATATATTAAAGATATTTTTTCACCAGAATGTTTTTATAATATTCCTGAGTATCAGAGACCTTATGTCTGGGGTATCGATCAAATCATTATGTTGCTTGAAGATCTTGCACAAGCAATGGAAAGTGATGATAAAAAAGAATATTTTTTAGGTTGTATGATTTGGAACACTAAAACAATTCAAGAGAATGGACTTGAATATGTCTGTCAGGATATTCTTGATGGGCAGCAGAGGTTTATCACTCTATATCTTCTTCAAGGGGTAATACGCGATTTATCTAATGATGGTAAATTAAAGGAAAAAGTTACCGAAAGAATGAAACAAGAAGAAGATATATATGATGGCGTTCCTGAAAGAAATAGAATAATCTTTGAAATTAGAGATGATAAAGATTTTTTAGAAGAATTTTTATTAACTGTTGATGGTACTCAGAAAGAAGATGCTTTAGAAGAAATAATAAAAATGAAAGGTACAGCTACATCTGTCAAAAATATGGCTTCTGCAATTCTAATAATGAGGAATTGGTGGCAAAAAGTCTTAAAAGAAAAAGGTTCAGAAGATTATCAAAAATATCTTAAAAAATATTTTGCGTATCTATCATCCAAAGTCCTTGCAATTTTCCTTGCAACACCTGATAATTTAGATGATGCATACAACTTATTTACCGTTCTCAATTCTAGAGGATTACAACTACAAGTCAGCGACATTCTAAGAGCTCAAAATTTAAGAGTAATCGAAGGTGATTCCGAGCGGAAGAAATATGCAAAAAAATGGTCTTCCTTTGAAGATAATATAGGAGCGCCATTTAGAGGGTTTGATGACTTTTTATGGTCGTTGGTTTTTATAAAAATGAAATACAGAAGTGACGACAATCAGAGCCTTACAAAGGGATTTGAGTTCATGTGGAAACGAAATTACATAAAAAAAGGAGTAAGTACTTTCGATATGGTTGGTACTTATGTTGATCACTATGAAGCAATAACCGATGGACGAATCACGACAAAAGAAACTGGGGAATTATTTTCTAATTTAAACTTTATCTTGACTTCTGTTTTTGGGTCAGCTTATATGGCACCGTTACTACATTATCGGGAATTATATGGAGATTATAGAATTATTGACTTCATTATTAAATTAGACAACCTGTTAACAATTCCATGGTTAACAGGCAAAAGGACTTCTCTTACTAGAACTTTCATAATTCTGAGAAAAATGGAGGAATTTAAAGGTGACTCTTTCGACAATGCCTCAATACAGCAAGCAGCCGATGAATTTTTAGATAGTGAATATCTTAAATATGAATACGCTGATGAAAATTCAAATACTGCTCTTGATATAAATGAACTATTCTATAATTTAGAAAATGAAAAATGGGGTGCTTATGCAGGAACAAGGGTAAACAAAACAAGATACCTACTTTTAAAACTAGATTTACTGCTAGGGAATTTTAACACTAGAGTTCAATTCAATAAAAATAACTCTTCAGTAGAACATATTATGCCTCAGAAGATTGCAAATACTGAGTGGGATATTGAACTTGAAGAGCATGAAAATTGGATACATAGATTAGGTAATCTTGCTCTAATTGATCGAAGAAAAAATGCATCTTTGAGTAACCGGAAATTTTCAGATAAGAAAATCAGATATCAAGGAGCTATTGAAACAAGGGCAAATACAAACTACATATTTATGAGATATCGAGATTGGAATATTGATTCAATTTCGGAGAATCATATTAGAGTTGTAAGCATACTGAAAGATTATTACTTAGGTAATAGCATTGAAACTGTTCTTCAATTAAAAAAGAATATTCAAAACAGTGATCAACTAACTAAAAACATGAATCCAGAATCAATGTAGCAGCTAATAAAAATAGATAAGAAGTAATAGTTCCTATCATTACTACTGTTCTTATAATTTCACGTTATCTGAAAGCTGAAACGAGTGTTCATAACACTATGGCACCTTAAAAGACAAACACAAATAACACAAACCCCATGGGATACGCCATCCTTCTTGTATTCATTCTTGCCATAGGCAAATGGCAATATGACCGCTTGGTATTTGATGTAAAGCGTAAAAAAAGACGTGACTATTACCGTAACGTCTATTTAAAATCAGATGCATGGAGACGCAAGCGATATGTAGTTCTCAAACGTGACGATTGGAAATGTGTTTACTGCGGGGCAAAAGCTACACAAGTGCATCACAAAAGATATGCCCGAAAAAATATTGGAAGAGAACCTATCAAATGGCTTGTTTCCGTTTGTAAACCATGTCACGAAGGTTTGCACGCTAATAAGTGAATTTTCAGATACTCACAAAATCTACTCAACTCATACTATTTTATGTTTGGCTACCGTTATTAGGTTTCCTAACTTAATAACAAAACAGCTGTGTCCTTTATAATTAATTATTTATAGCAAACTTACGAAAGTAACCTCGGACTTTCTATCTGTGATTTATTTGCTAACTTGGTTGCTTAAAAATATTACGAAAACATACAAAAACAAGTTTTAACATATTTTTCAAACACTAAGTAAATATGCATATTCTTTTTATAGATTGTGAATTTGATTGGGAGTTATTCTCAAAAGCATTTTATAATATATCTATACCAACCACTATAATTATTGGAGGGATATTTACATACTACAAATTCGTCGTAAGAAAAGAAACAGCAGGATTAAGCGTAAAAATTCTAGATGTTAACCACAAAAAAAACAACTCTAATAGTAAGTATTCGCTAATAATTTCTACAGCAGTAAAAAATGTTGGCGACAGAGATTTAAATTTACTGTATGAAAGCTTTGAATTGAAAGTTTCTAAATATGATTTACAAACTGATAAACTTGTAAATATTGGAAAAAATAAATCTGGTATTATATCACACAAAAACTATAAAACTGGACGAATAAGACCAAATGTAGAATATTTTTTCCCTTATTGTTTAGAATTAGATACACCAGGTAATTACTTCATAGAAATATGTGTTTCAGTTAATATGAATGATTATTATAAAGGAATTTTTAAGAAAAAAGAAAACATAATTAAATGGATAGATAGGAAGATTTATTTGATAGATTAAAACTTCCTACAACTACAGTAACCCTTGAAAACTCCATAATTCTAATACCCCCCACTGCTACCACACAATCGTACCGCGTTCAATACTAGCACACACCTAAAATCAGTGCTTCCCTTAGAAATTAAAAATCTAATGAAATACAACATCGTGTTGGTTGTCATCCTGACAAACAAGGCTGTAAGCTTACAACATATAGGAAACTAAAAAATTAGAGTTTCTCATAATTTTAATCTCTATTGTCTCAATTTGTGACAATATATTTTGATTGCTTGGAATTTTATGTTTAATTTGACATAACCTTAAAATATTATCAATTAAAATGGAAGGTGAAAAAATTGAGAATTTCATTCCCCACCTATCTTTTGATTGTGTCATATTCGGTTTTAATGGTACGGCCCTTAAGATTCTTATTTTAGAATATCACGACACTAAACTCTTTGCACTCCCTGGTGGCTTTGTCGGAAAAAACCAAAGTTTACAGGATGCTGTTCAAAGAGGTGTCAAAGAAAGAACGGGTTTAGATCAAGTATATCTTGACCAATTTCAAGTTTTTGGAAGTTTGGAGCGTTCTGACTCTGAAGCGATGAAACAAATTTTACAGGCCAGTAACGAGGATTTGGAAAAAAATAAATGGATGCTCGATCGCTTTATCACTGTAGGGTATTATGCCCTCATCAATTATGAGGAAGTGACCTTGGTTCCTGATCGCTTTTCAGATTCCATTACTTGGTATGCCCTAGATGAATTACCTGCGCTCATGATGGATCATAACCAAATTGTGGAAAAAGCATTGACGACGCTAAGAAGAAATATAGACGAGAAAATTGTGGGCATGAACCTGTTACCCAAAAGGTTCACTATGAAACAATTGCAAAATGTCTACGAGGCCATTCTAAGTCAACCGTTACGAAGAACCACTTTTCAACGCAAGATGTTGTCCATGGATATCTTACAACGCCATGAAAAACTTTTTACCGGCACAGCACATAAAGCACCTTACCTATATAGCTTTAAATAATGACTCAAAACCTTACAACCAATATTAATTAGCATAACAACAACAATGAAAAAATTATCGAAGCACTCCATTTTAATGCTCTTGGGTACTGTACTATTTACAGTGGGTACCTTTTCTAGCTACGCACAGGACACATTTGGGGGCTTGGCCCTTTATACCTTAAGAGATGATATGGTAACGAATGCCAAAGCCACCCTTCAAGCGGTTTCAGATGCCAATTATAAATATATCGAAGCAGCCGGTTATGAAGATGGAAAGTATTATGGTATGACCCCTGCTGACTTTAAAAAAATGCTTACAGACATGAAGTTGAAACCAATCAGTACGCATCAAAGCTCCATAACCTTAGAAAATGCCGATCAACAACTGGCAGATGCCAAAGCAGCGGGTTTCAAATATTTTGTAATCCCAGTTCCACCTATGGGCATGTTTGAGTTCAATAGGGAGAAAATGAGTATGGGAATGAAAGGTTCCGTACAAGAGTTGGCAAAGATTTTAAACACTCTAGGTGAAAAAGCGAAGAAATACGATCTTAAACTTCTATATCACAATCACGATTTTGAATTTAAAAAGAATGAAGAGGGCATTGTACCAATCGATTACTTATTGGAGAATTTGGACCCTGAAGTTGTCAATTTTCAAATGGATCTCTATTGGGTGACTAAAGCCGGAGCAAATCCAATTGCTTATTTCAACAAATACCCAGGGCGGTTTAAAATCTGGCACGTAAAGGATATGGATGATCAAGGTAGATTTGCTCCTGTGGCACAAGGATCCATCGATTTCAAGAACATCTTGGACAACAAAGAACTCTCTGGCATGAAATATTATATGGTCGAACAGGATATGACCTTTGACGGTCTAAAACCCTTAGAGGCGATCAAAATCAGTCACGAAGGTCTAAAGAAAATTGGTTTTAATTAATAAATAGCAACATGAAAAGAATAAAAGTAATAGTTATCTTCCTTATGGTGGGCATAGGTTTCAATGGGCATGCTCAAGAAGAATTATTTGGAGGACAACAAATTGTATCTCCAGAAATTCATGAAGATGACACAGTCACTTTCAGGTTTATGGCGCCTAATGCAGATTCCGTAAAATTAACCGGAGATTTTTTACCGACTGAAAAAATAAAAACACCCATGGGTGAGATGGATGTGCCCAAGAAGGTGTCACTAACCAAAGACGATAAAGGAATTTGGACCTATACTACCGAGGCCTTAAGTCCAGAATTATATAGTTATTCCTTTTTAGTAGACGACCTCAAAGCCATTGATCCCAATAATCCTTTTTTGATACGTGATGTAGCTTCTGTAACCAATGTTTTATTGGTGGGCGATGGTCAAGCCGATCTGTACCGGGTGAACGATGTTCCCCATGGTAGCGTAGCCAAAAGATGGTATGATTCACCTGGTTTGGACATGGATAGACGTTTAACTATATACACTCCACCTGGATATGAATCCTCAACCGAAAAATACCCCGTCCTCTATTTACTGCACGGTGCTGGTGGGGATGAAGAAGCATGGATGGATCTTGGAAGAACCTCCCAAATAATGGACAATCTCATTGCACAAGGCACCGCAAAACCAATGATCGTGGTCATGCCCAATGGGAATGTTTCTCAAGATGCTGCCCCTGGTTTGGGAAGTGATGGCTATTTTAAACCGCAATTTATGGCCCCACAGACCATGAACGGTACTTATGAATACAATTTTATGGACATCATCAAATTTACCGAAAACAACTATCGGGTAATTGCAGATAAAGAACATAGAGCCATTGCCGGTCTTTCCATGGGTGGTTTTCATTCCTATCATATTTCACGTTACTACCCAAATACCTTTGATTATGTAGGCTTGTTTTCTGCAGCATTAATGCCAAGGGAAGATGCCTCTGGCAAAGTGTACACCGATATCGATAAAGGTCTAAAAACCCAAATGGAAAATGGTTATAATTTATATTGGATCGGTATTGGTAAAACTGATTTTCTTTACAAGGCTAATGAAGAATATCGCAAAAAATTAGATCATATGGGAATGCCTTACGAATATGTAGAATCAGAGGGTGGTCATATATGGAGAAATTGGCGCATCTATTTATCACAATTTGCTCCCAAACTCTTTTAACAATAAGTAATACTATTGAAAACCAAAGAAACACCTTACCTGCAAGCTAAAAAATGACATCTTCTTAAAATTGAATATTATGACAAACAAAATATTATAATCTCAAAAACATAATAAACCGAGCACAATGTAACGTTATTGGTGGAACTCATAAAGGTAAATCTGGAACAGTTAGAGACATCAACACCAGTAAAAGTGGAAATATGACCATAACAGTAATACAATCTGATGGAGTAAGATTTAAAACACTTGGTAAAAATGTTGAAGTCCATGAATAAAAATAGTTCTATGTGATCAACAATTTGAACCAAATATGGAGCAAAGAACAAACAAAGCAGATTTTTAGAAAGAGTAATCGAAATTCACTCAGAAAAAATGATTACAAAACAACGAAAGCAAAAGTTAGTATCATCTGCAAAAAACACGGAGAATTTTATTAAGATCGAGAGCACATTAGACTGACAAAAGAAGCTGCACTAATTGTGACAAGAGTATCATTATAATCTATTCACGTAAAAATTATTGTTACCTTACTACCACAAAACCAAAACAAACCACACATGCAGACACCCTCTCTCCGTAGCTTTTTATGCTTGACACTCATTTCCCTTTTTGTAACGCTACAATCTTGCGATAACAACACGGATATGAAAACACCTAAAGACGTTCTTGAAACTCAAGAAACCATAACAAAAGCACCTGAGAAACTCCTGAGACACGTGGTGTTGTTTAATTTTAATGAGAGTGCCACCCCCGAAGTTTTGAAAACAATCGAAGAGGCATTTGCTACTTTACCCAGTCAAATCGCTGAAATACATTCATTTGAGTGGGGAATCAACAATAGCCCAGAAGGACTAGACAAAGGGTTGACACATTGCTTTTTCGTTACTTTTTTATCCGAAGCAGATAGGGCCACCTACCTCCCCCATCCCGCGCATCAAGCCTTTGTGACACTCATTGGTCCATATGTAGAAGACGTTACAGTGGTGGATTATTGGACAAAGTAACATCTCTTTTTGAAATTTTCTGTATACGCTTTCGCGAAAGCGTACCCAGCCTAAAAAAACACCTCAAAATGTCATGTGAGCCTGTCGAAGCACATGTCAAAGCATGAACTTATCAGCGGCAGATAGAAGAAGCGTGCTCAGCCTAAAAAAGCACCTCAAAATGTCATGCTGAGCCTGTCGAAGCACATGCTAATGAAAGCAAACATAGCCACCCGATTAACAATTCATCAACGACAAATAGCTATTTTTCACTATCTTTCTACTAGAAAAACAACCTTACACAAACCATTTTAGTGAAAAAACAGGTATTTGTACTTGCTTACTATAAACGTTGTTTTTATAAGTTTAGGCTGTTAAATATTCAACTCGGAATTGAAACGCCGTTTCTGATCTAAAAGGAATGAATAACCCATAAAAACAGTCTACCAAAACAATCCATTGTATGTCAACTAAAAAACTATTCAAATTTGATACCAAGGTAACTCCAGACAATCTTGAAGATGTGATGCAGCAAGCCATTGCGTTAGAACTTGCCACCATCCCTACCTATTTGTCAACCTATTACTCCATAAACAGAGCGCAAGATCAAGATAAACTGTACGCAAAACTTCATGCACAGCTCTCCCAATCTGGAAAGAGAAGTAAAGAAGAAGTCGAAGCCTTAGCACAAGAATTAAAAGTAGATATTTTAGTCTACGCCAATAAAACGGCCGCATTAACTATGAGTGTCGTGATTGAGGAAATGCTTCACTTGGCACTGGCTTGTAATGTAAAACAAGCGGTTTGCCAAGTTGCTCCTGACCTTTTAGGTATTGGAAAAGTGTTGACCTTTCCGACACAACTAGACGGACATGAACCTGAATTTCAAATAAATGCGGCAAAGTTATCATTAAAGCAACTCACGACCTTCCTGCAAATTGAAAGTCCGAAGCCATTTACAGATCCGCATGCAGATATGCTACGCGGTGCCGTAGTTGAGTATAAAACTATTGGTCTTTTGTATGAAAAAATCATGGCGTGTATCAAGGAAAATTTCCCTGGCCCTTATGATAAACGCCCACAATTGCTTCCACCTGAAACAGGGGCAGGACCAAGACCTTTCTACTCCCAAAACTCCATGAATACCGTGCATTATGATAGAGATCATAATCCGCATTTTGCCAATGAAAATGACAGCGGCGAATTGGTAGGCGTGTACGACAGTGCGACGGCCATTGAGGCCTTACATCTCATTGTGGAGCAAGGAGAAGGAAGTAGCACCAAACAAAACGAAGAGAAACAACACACCCTAGAATGGGGGGCTGATAAAATGCCGATTCCGATGAAAGTGATTGTTGATAAAAACAAGGAAGCGACTGTTGAATTCTGGCCTGGAGATTATGAGGATGAAGAAAAAGAACTAGCGCATTTTGCTAAATTCTTAGAAGCCTACAGCCTCGGGGATTATTATCAAGATAAATTTAAGAAGTACCATGAACTCGACGATTTCTTTACCTACTTTGTGTACGATCAAGATACCAACCCTAAACAAGCGGATTATGAAAATCCAAAAGGAGGAAATCCAGCGTTAGCCTTGGCAAATAAATTAGGAAGTGCTGTATTTGCCTACATTCTTTTGATGATCGAAACCTGCTATTACAAAGATGACGACACGCAATACGAACTATTTATGTTCGGGATTCACAAATCGATGATTTGGTTGTTAAGTGAGACAGGAAATCATATTAACTCGTATAGCTATAACAAGGATAATCAAGCCTATAAAGGGGCGTTGACATTTGAACCTTTTTCGTTTGAACAAAGTTATTTGAGACCGAAAGAACAAATTTTGGCAATCTTAGAGGAACTTGGTCAAATAGATTCCTATTGGGCAAATTGGGGTGAAAACTATTTCCCGTCGCTTCCCGATGTAGGTCTAGATCACGATATTATTAAAGATATCCCAAAAGTACCAAGCACCCCATATACTAAGGGGCATTAAACCCCAAGGCGAGCCTTGGAACCTGAAAATCGATCTAAGGATTGAAGTATAAAACCATAGATCCCGCTAAAAAAACGAGATTCGCCTGCCTGCCGGCATAGGCAGGTTCAACTAGCTATTTTGAATACGTCCTTTGGACTTTTCAAAACAGCGTTTCACTAACAACAACAAAACTAGAGATATGTCATCAGAATTAGTAACAAGAGAGCTTCACACGTGTATGGGGCTTAATTCATGTAAAAACGCAGGATATTCAGGAAATAATGAATGTGCTGGACAAGGAGATTGTGCTACTGCCGTTGCACACCCATGTCATACGCTAAATGCCTGTAAAGGGCAAGGTGGATGTGGCATCTTTGGAACTTCCGAAGAATTTTGTCACCCTGGAGAAAACGATTGTCGTTATCAAGGAAGTTGCGGTGTTCCTATACTTAACTCACGCTTTATGGCACAAGGCCCTAACAAAGGACGTAGTGTATGGCTGCTAGCGCGTGCACGCTTTGAGCAAAAAAGAAAGGCCAACGGAGAGAAATATGAAACTGCTCCCCTTCCCTACGGACCTACCGAAGAATATGTAAATACACTTCGTGGTACTACGGGTCAAAACTATTCTTCGTGTTCGCAAAGTGGTTCAAGATCGTGTTCGTACATCAATGATAAAGAAACTCGGAAAGCTGCGGCAGATGCAAGAGTACGAAAGATGGAAGAAGATAGTAAAAAGAAACTTGCAGAAACCTTAAAAGCGTGCCCTTGTGACAATGACTAAACGATTAGGATTACCCAATTTAGGGCTTGGATTAGGACTCAGGAATGAGCATTTTGACTACATTCTAGAAAATGAACCCGCAGTAGATTGGTTTGAAGTGATTTCAGAAAACTTCATGGATTCTTTTGGCCGACCAAGACATATATTAAAACAAATCGCAGACAAATACCCCGTGGTGATGCACGGGGTTTCTATGTCTATTGGAAGTACAGATCCTTTGAATTTTGACTATTTAAAAAGTTTAAAAACCTTGGCTGATGAAGTCAACCCTGCTTGGATTAGTGATCATTTATGCTGGACAGGGGTGCTAACCACCAATTCGCATGATTTACTGCCGTTACCCCTTAATGATGAATCGTTACGACATGTATGCGATCGAATTCGTCAAATACAAGACTATTTAGAAAGACCTTTGGTGGTAGAAAATCCGAGCACGTATGCGGCATTTAAGAATTCTACGATTACCGAATGGGATTTTTTAAGATTAATGACTGAAGAAACAGGTTGCGGATTGCTGCTAGATGTCAATAATGTCTATGTTTCTTCGTTTAACAATGACTTTGATCCTGTAGCATACATCAACGGAATTCCACATGATAACATCGTACAAATGCATCTGGCAGGACACCAACACATGGGCAACTACATCATAGACACCCACGATCGTGAAGTGACCAATCAGGTGTGGAAACTCTTCCAAATGACCTATCAACTCGCTCCAGAAGCATCAATTTTATTAGAATGGGATGGGAATATCCCACCATTTGAGGTATATCACGCAGAACTCATGAAATCAAGGAAGTATATGGATCCTCATTTTCGCGGAAGCGAAAAAGAAATACAACATGCTGATCAAGAACAAGTTTCTAATCCGTTGAATGTCGTTCCTTTGGAACTGATGAATAAATCGTAAAGGAACCTATGGAAAAAGAGAAGATCCCCCTGGCTCATTTTCAACAATGGATGCAGCAATTGCTGTTAGACCCTTTTCAACAAACGGGTGTAAATCCTAGCAAGCTCCTCCCTGATGTGTATCGTCAATTGGAGGATGTGATTCATGATTCTGAAAAGCTGTCTGCACGCGAGCATCTAGGTATCTACCAACGCAGTTATATTGCAAGATTACGGCATTGTATGTCGCAACAATTTAGCGCATTAGCATATGCCTTAGGGGACGATATTTTCTGCGCCTTTGCCGATGAGTATCTGGCGTTACGACCTTCCTACAATTACAATTTAGCACTATTAGGAAAGCATTTTCCTGAATATTTAGAAACCAATAGACCCGACAAAGACGCGCCTCAAAAAGAAGATTGGATTAATTTTGTGATTGAACTGGCGCAATTTGAATATGATCTAGGCGTTATTTTTGAACAAAAAGCAGAAGAAACGTATCAACTCGCTACTATTGATACTCCAGTAGAAAAACTCCGCTTAGTCCCTATTTGTGAGTTGTTCTCATTTGATTTTCCCGTACGCAGGTTTTATTCAGGTTTTAAAAACGGAAAAGAACCTGATTTACCTTTTGAACAAAAAACATATACGGTCGTTTTGCGTCACAACTACAAATTGGCAGTGTATGATCTGCATAAAGAACAATTTGAATTTTTAAAGTATGTAAAAGAGTCCACGACTGTTGGTGAAGCCATCAAAAAATTTAAAGAAAACAGACCAGAGGAAGCTACGCAATTTGACCGGGTTTGGAATACTTGGAAAACGCGGTGGATCGGGGTAAACCTATTTAGAATTTCATAAAGCTTAGAGTTTTTATTTTTTTCAAACCTGAACTTCTTTGCTTACTTTTAGTGTAACAAAAAATTACTATCCTTAAAAATGTTGAGTAGTACTCTATGAAACAGTTTATTCTTCTACTTTTTCTACTTGTCTCCTATGGTTGTTTTTCGCAAAACGAACAGGAAAACTATCAAAAAGTAGTCAGCGAATTCCAAACTAGCTACAATAGTTCTCAGGATGAGAACGTGTATGCGCTCTTTGACTCTTCGTTAAAGGCTTTTCTTTCTTTGGAGCAAACTTCGGAGCTATTGGATACCGTCAGATCCAATTTTGGACGTATGAAAAAGATGGAATTTTGGACTATCCATAATTCGGCACATGTATACAGAACAACCTTTGAAAAAGGAGTCTGCGATCTATTTTTCACACTCAATGAAAAGAATCTCATCAGTGGTTTTTTTATCCCAAAGAATAATACCGAAAATACATCAAGATTTGCGAGAAACGTCACCAACATGATATTCCCTTTTAAAGAAGAAGCTTTTGTCTTTTGGGGCGGAGAGACCGTAGAAGCAAACTATCACATGGCGGATATCAACCAACAATATGCGTATGATATCCTCATGGTGGCTAATGGCGCTCCATACAAAGGGGATCCTTCTAAAAATAAAAGTTATTTTATTTTTGGTAAGGATATTATCGCACCTTGTGATGCCAAAGTTGTGCAGGTAATCAAAGGAATAAAAGATAATCTGCCAGGTGTTTTAAATACAACTGACATCACAGGAAATACGCTTGTTTTGGAAACAGCCCAAAAAGAATATCTACTTTTTGCACATCTTAAGGCGAACTCTATTCGGGTACAAGAAGGAGACAAGGTCAAACAAGGTCAAGTGATCGCACAGTGTGGTAATTCTGGAAATACATCGCAGGCACATTTACACCTACAGCTTCAAAATACCCCAGACATATTCAACACCATCGGCACAAAACTGTATTTTGAGGAACTCATACGTAATGGGCAAATTAAAAAGCAATACATGCCTGTGAAAGAAGATTTTATAAAAAACACTTCCAAAATCACTCATTAATCGTCGTTTTTCATCTACAGGAAGATTTCTGAACTATGTAACTTTTTGGTTATGTTTTTGGTTACGCTTTCGCGAAAGCGCATCTCTACATTCCAAAAGTTATAATCTATATCATTTCAAAATTATAGCTATCTTACTCTTTTAAATGAAAATACATTACGAGTCTGCGAAACTATTCCATTGGTTTTTGTGGTACCTATTGGTAAAAATAATTCTAAGCAAAAAACGATATGAATTTTTTCAAAAAACTGTTTTCGTCAAAAAAAGAAACACATCCATCAGAAAAAAATGAAGAAGGGACGCCTTTTAATACCATCTATTCAACGGAGTATTTTGATAAAAGATATACGGAAGATCATATAGAGAATGGAATGTTAGATGGTTGTTTAAAAATGGTGGAAAGCTATTTTATTGATAATAAAATTGAAAGAAAAATAGCGCATCCTATGAATCATCCTACCAACCTTGATCAAGTAGATCAAGATGGTTTAGGATTTGTCTTGTATTGTAAAGCTTTTCAACTTGGAGAAAAAGAAGCAACGCTATTTTTGGCCTATGCGTTTAGTGATTTTCTAATCACTAGATATGGATTCAAATTATTTAAAGATGCTACGCCTGAGTATCCGCTACGAGGTATGACCTTAAAATATGATAGAAACGGTCTTGTATTGTCATTATATCCCTATGAATATGCCTCTAAAGTATTGACTGGAAATCAAACTTTTTCGGAGATGAATGAACGATTAGATGCGCAACTTGCTAAAATGCCAAATATGGACGACCTCTTAAGTACCAACAAAAATTCCAAAAACAATCCATAAGAAATCAATGCTGTTACTGATTCGTTTTTAACTGTCTTATAGTGAATTTCATAAAATGCTTCTAATACGCTAAGCGCGTATCTTAGCTTTATATACTTGAAATAAAACATATTAACAATAACTTCAAAATCCTACATATTGAAAAAAGAAAAAATAATAGATGTTGGCGTTTTAGCCTTACGATGGTATTTGGTGTATTTTATGATAAGTTATGGCTGGGCAAAAGTCACCTTAAGTCAATTTGGAGTACATGATCCTTCCATCATAGAGCAACCCCTTAGAGAGATTGATAGTTTTTATGTGGCTTGGCATCTTTTTGAGAGAAGTCCGTTTTTTAATATTGCTACAGGACTCTTAGAAATTTTAGGCGGAATATTACTCATTTTTAATAGGACGGTTTTGATAGGTGCATTATTGGTTTTATCTATTTTAGCTCAAATTTTAATCATTGATATCGCGTTTACAATGGGAATTCATGGATTTGGACTTCCTGTTAGAATTGGTGGAATGATCATCGCCGATGTACTTATTCTTTTTTACTACAAAGAAAAAATTATACAGGCTTGGAAAAGCCTTACGAAGGAAGTAACGACTAAATTCACCTATAAATGGTGGATATTTTTGATGTTACCTATTGTTGGTTTTTTAATGGATTTTGTGATGGCTATTCTTTTAATGCCCTTAAAATTGTTATTAAATTGGATTTGGAATTAAAAAGTAACCTATGTCTATTAAAAAAATAAGCTTTTTCGTATTAACAATCTTACTATTAAGTATAAGTTGTGCGGAAGTAAAAAAAGAAGAAACGAGCATCATAGCTGATGAAAAAGTCGATTTTGAACTTGAAAAAGCAGCTATTTTGGAAACATTAAACAATGAAACCAAAGCGGCTTTTCGCCGGGATTACGAAGGTTGGAAAGATCACTGGATTCATGATCCAAGTATTACTAAAACCTATATTGATTTTGTAGAAAACACCTTTTCTGAATCTGTTGGTTGGGAAGAAATAAGCCTGTTTGTCAAAACATTTATCGAAGAACATCCTGAACCGGAACCGATCCCCAAACTCGTAGATAACATAGACGTTAGACTTTATAAAAATGGTGCCTGGGTCATTTATGAACAACATGACGCGTTGCGAGGTCTCAAACGTGAAACAAGATTAATGGAAAAAGAAAATGGGCAATGGAAAATTGCGGGTATGCAAACCACGATTTATGGATTTGAAACCGATGAAAATTAAACACTGAATTGCTTACGTAAAGTAATCAACACATTTTTAATTCATAAGTGTTTGACTATACTCCTGCCTTTCTTTATTCGCTTTCGCGAAAGCATACCCTTGCATTTTAAAATTATAATTATCTTAATCCTTTATAGTACGAACAACTAAATAAACACTATCTACGCTAGAAAACACTGCTTTTTTATCTAGTAGATGATAGTAACCAACAGAAAAATGGGAAAGCAATTAGAGGCTATTACAGCTGAATTAAAGGCGTTTATTGAAAAACAAAAAATCTTTTTTGTAGGTACAGCAGCAGCTACTGGACGGGTCAATATATCTCCTAAAGGTACCGACTCATTCAGAGTCATCGACAAAAATAAAATTGTTTGGTTGAATTTAACGGGTAGCGGAAATGAAACCGCTGCACATCTGTTAAAGAACCACCGAATGACAATCCTATTTTGCGCTTTTGAAGGAAAACCTCTTATTCTACGATTATACGGGAATGCAAAAATATATCACCCAAGAGACCCCGAATACCACACTTATATACATCTATTTCCAGAAAATGTGGGCGCTAGACAAATCATCGAAATGGAAGTAGATTTGGTCCAAACTTCCTGCGGCTACGCAGTTCCCTTTATGGATTTTAAAGAAGAAAGAACTGTTTTACATTCTTGGGCAGAAAAACAAGGAAAAGACAACATTGAAACCTACTGGGAAACTAAAAACACCACAAGTATCGACGGTTTTGAAACTAAAATTCTTGAGGATTAAAAACTAAAATATAGTAAACCCAAAGACAAGATTTGGAATGTAAAAATCAACTCAAGGGTCAAGCTATTACATCATAGATCCCGCTAGATACTGAAACAAGTTCAGTAAACAGCGGGATTAAGCCTGCCTGCCGGAGGCAGGTGAAACTAGCTATTTTGAATGCGTCCTATGGACTTTTCAAAACAGCGTTACGTCAAAACTTTAAAAGATCCCGCTGAAAAAGCGGGATTAGTGAAACTAGCTATGTTGAATGCGCCCTTTGGGCTTTTCAAAACAGCGTTACGTCAAAACTTTAAAAGATCCCGCTGAAAAAGCGGGATTAGTGAAACTAGCTATTTTGAATGCGTCCTATGGACTTTTCAAAACAGCGTTTCACTAAAAATACATGTCTAGTTTTCGGTTGTGTACCAAATTTCATCATCGGTACTTTGCTTTAAAATATATACAGATGGAATTTAAAAACTTACACAAACAAGACAAACCACTCCTTATCGGAAATGTTTGGGATGTACCTAGTACAAAAGTGGTCGAAAAACTAAACTTTCAAGCTGTCGGCACTTCTAGTGCTGCTATTGCAGCTCTTTTAGGATACAAAGATGGAGAAGAAATGACATTTTCTGAGTTAGCATATTTTGTAAAACGAATTACACGCAATACGGCTTTACCCGTATCTGTAGATCTAGAATCAGGGTACAGTCGTGATCCAAAAGAAATTGTGAATCACATTAAACGTTTAGAACAATTGGGCGTTGTAGGTATCAACATAGAAGACAGTGTGGTAAATAAACAAAGAGTTTTACTAGATGCAGATGATTTTGCAAAAACACTTTCCGAAATAAAGGAACAGCTAGTCAAAGAAAATGTGAATCTCTTTATAAACGTACGGACAGATACGTTTATCTTACTTAAAGAAAATATACTTGAAGAAACAAAAAGAAGAATTCAACGCTATCAAGATGCCGGAGCCGATGGTATATTTACACCCTGTATTGAAAAAGAAAGCGATATTAAAACGATTGTAGATACTACTAATTTGCCCCTTAATGTAATGTCTATGCCTGATCTCCCAGATTTTGACACACTCACAAAATTAGGAGTAAAACGAATAAGCACAGGGAACTTCCTTTTTGATAAGATGTATCATACCTTTGAAGAGCGTATACAAACGGTTCTAAAGCAGCGTTCATTTAGCACTATCTTTTAAAATGCTAGTTACAGACAACCATAAAATCGAAACCTACTATCAAGCACTGTTAGACAGAAAACAGAGCTTTGTGGGTATTTTCTTTGTAGGAGTGAAAACGACATCTGTTTTTTGTATTGCCACCTGTCGAGCAAGAAAACCTAAATTAAAGAATGTCGTGTTTTATACGTCGTTTAAAGAAGCGTTGGATAACGGATATAGACCTTGTAAAATATGCAAACCCACCCAAAATGCACATCAGGCACCAGCGCAAGTGGAAAAAGCAATTACGTGGGTAAAAGAAAATCCTAAAGAAAAAATAACCGACTTCCAATTAAGACAAAAGGATATCAGCCCAGAAGTGGTGCGTAGATGGTTTAAAAAGCATTATGGGATGACTTTTCAAGCGTACCAAAGAATGTATAGAATCAATACTGCCTTTCAAGAATTAAAACAAGGAAAGAACGCTACCCACGCTGCTTTTGATACAGGCTATGAATCATTAAGTGGTTTTGGTTACATTTTTAAAAAACTTGTGGGTACATCGCCTAAGCAAATTAAAGATAGAAACATCATCCTTATCAACCGATTGACCACGCCCTTAGGTCCGATGTTTGTTTGTGCCACAGATAACGGCATCTGTTTACTAGAATTTGTCGATAGACGAATGCTAGAAACCGAATTTAAAGATTTACAAAAATTAGTAAATGCTAACATTATATCAGGTGAAAATGAGCATATCAAACAAGTCAAAAAAGAAATAGAAGACTATTTTGAAGGCACAAGAAAAACCTTTGAGGTATCCCTTGATACTCCGGGAACTGACTTCCAAAAAACAGCTTGGAATGCCTTACAAACCATAGCATACGGTACAACTACAACCTATCAGCAACAAGCAAAAAAGATACAAAATCCAAAAGCCATAAGAGCCGTGGCATCTGCAAATGGACATAATCGGGTTTCTATTATAATCCCCTGCCATAGAGTGATTGGAAAGGATGGAGAAATGACTGGATATGGTGGAGGAATCGAGCGAAAAAGATGGTTGATTGAGCATGAAAAGAACCACGCTAGTGAATCGAAACCATCCAGGATATAGCGCTCTTTTAACAAGCCTTTCTTTTTTACTTAAAACCAACGCGACTAATAGCTTTTTAACGTAAAGCCAAACGTTAAAAACCGATCTTCTTCTTTTTGGTTTTCTATAACGATACTTTCAAAAGTGTGACGATAATTCATTTTAAAGTTTAAAAATTTCCAAATAGGGAGTTCTAAACTTATATCTGCTTGCCAGCGGTAATTATCACTTTGCTCGAGAGAAGGCTGGAAATAACTTTCGTGGGTTACAATTAGTTTATTTTTAAACATATGGTAGCTACCGTTGAGCCATAATGTCCCCCGAAAGGTTTTGATAGAGGCATCTCCGTTATAGTTCATGACATTAAAATTAGTCTCGTTAAAACGAGTTTGTTCGTATTCACTAGATAGCGAAAATTTTAACCAATCTTTTTCTTTCTCAAAAAGTTGAAATGTCACACCGCCCCCTACAAGCGTACGTATATCTATTTCCCTACGAAAATTAGTACTAATAAACCCTAAGACAAACGGGTATATTTTTCGATCAGGATTGAGGTATAGAAAGTTAAGACTTAATATATCTTCATCTGCCTTTTCCTTCCCAAACTCCTGATAGACATACGAATTTTGATTTTTAAACACCCCGTTCTTCCAAGGCTTAAAACTCACATCTGTTTTTGCTCTAAAAATGAAGGTTTCTACATTTCCGCCTTGATACAAGCCTGTTACAGCAAGGCTTGCTTTTATAGTAAGGGTATCACTTTCGTTGATTTGCGCTGAAAGAAAGAGAGGAAAAAATAAAAGAATGTATAAAATTTTTTTCATTCTAATTTTTTATAAAATTACTATTCTAGTTCGTACCAGAGGTATTCGTTTACGAAAATATCAAAAGTTTCCCTTTTTCATTTGACTCAACAGCTAATTATGACGTATTTGTAAGGTTGTAAAAATTCACGTGCACTACCGATAAGGGAATCATTTATAACGACTAGTTGCTCACGATATGCTAGTCTGGTAGGGATCGCTTTCGCGAACCTGCCTGGCGGCAGGCAGGAGCGTATACATTCATCTTTAAATTAAAAATTAGTCGCGCTAATGCAACGAAGTAGTTTACATGAAAAGTTAGTATCTTTTACAAATCACTTACCGTGAACATTTAAAAACAAATAAAAATAGTTAGGAGTAGTCAACTCTTATTTTAACACCTATAAAAAAACGTCCTACATGAGTGCATCAACAACAATTACAAGTGGTGGCATAGCCACTTTTACCGTTAAAAGTAATGGATCTATCATTCCTGATGAAACTAGGGTACTTTCCATTGAAGTCAATAAAGGGGTGAATCAAATTCCAATCGCAAAAGTGGTTGTTATGGACGGATCTGCCGCAACAGAAACATTTGCTGTAAGTTCTTCCAGTACCTTTATTCCTGGCAATAAGATGACAATTGAAGCGGGGTATGATGGTCAAAATCAAGTCATTTTTGAAGGAATTGTGACCAAACAAAGTATTCAAATTGATCAAAGTGTAGGAGCTGTTTTAATTATTGAGTGTCGTGATGAAGCTATAAAAATGGCCGTCGGACGCAAAAGTGTCTCCTATACCAAAAAGAAAGATAGTGACATCTTGAGGACCATTATTAGTCAGTATAGTGGATTGAGCGCTGCTATTACGTCAACCCAAACGGAGTGGCCAGAACAAGTACAATACTATGCAACAGATTGGGATTTTCTACTCGCTAGAGCTGAAGCAAACGGAATGATTGTCACAGCACTCAATGGAAAAGTGGCTGTTTTTGATCCAAGTGAGAACACATCTTCTGTATCAACAGTTACCTATGGAGATGATCTATTAGCATTTAATGCCTCTTTAGATGCTGTGAGCCAATTAGGTGCTGCAAAAGCAACCTCGTGGGATTTTGCAGCACAACAAATTATTTCAGGAGAAGCAACGAGTAGTTATGCTGGACCAGGGAATTTATCCTCCAAAAAACTATCGGAAGTTGTGGGGCTTTCTGCGTATGAATTACAAAGCACAGCCCCCATTCAACATCCTGATTTAACAAACTGGTCTAAGGCGGCTTTGGTCAAAAGTGCGTATTCAAAAATTCAAGGCGATGTCAAATTTCAAGGAAGTAACCTCGTTGATCCTGGAAAATACATCTCCCTTGCAGGGCTGGGTGATCGTTTTGATGGCGATCATATCATATCAAGTGTGCAACATGTAATAGCAGATGGAAATTGGACTACTGAAGCCTCTGTGGGCTTATCACCTATTTGGTTCACACAAGAACCAGATGTCATGGCACCCCCTGCTTCGGGATTAGTACCCGGTGCGCAAGGGTTGTTTAATGCCACCGTAAAAAAAATATATGAAGATCCAGATAGCCAATATCGGGTGCTCGTTGATGTTCCTTTATTTGATTCTGAAGACGAAGGCATATGGGCCCGTTTGACAAATTTTTATGCTACTTCAGGTGCTGGAGCCTTTTTTATGCCAGAAGTCGGTGACGAAGTGGTCGTGGGCTTTTTAAATGAAGATCCACGGTATCCGATTATTTTAGGAAGTATGTATAACGCGTCAAACCACAAACCCTTCAATGGTTTAGATCCAAATGAAAAGAATAGTGTCAAAGCGATTGTTTCCAAATCTGGAATTACGCTAGCCTTTGATGATGAAAATAAAGAGCTTACTCTAGAAACGCCCCAGAAAAACACGGCTATTTTAAGTGATAAAGAGAAAAAAATCACTCTAAAAGATCAGAATGGGAATTGTATTGTGATGTCAGAAAGTGGTATTACGATAAAAAGTAGTAAAAATATTACTGTAGACGCTACGCAAAACTTAACCCTTAAAGGGGATCAAGGCGTGACTATAGAATCTGCTGGAGGTGATGTCCAAATCAAAGGCATGAATATCAAACATACGGCGGATATGCAATTTTCAGCGGAAGGAAGTCTGACAGCATCCTTACAAGGTGGGACAGAAACCACGATCAAAGGAGCGATGGTCATGATTAACTAAAAATAGTCGTGTCCGACTAGGACATAAGACGGCTTCGCTATTGGACCTAAGACGCAAGAACTCATTTCTAATCACTTGATAACGATACTACATACCTCTAATTTCTTCACATCCGTAACATACTATTCATAAATTAAGAACCTAAAAAAGATACATTATGCCACCAGCAGCACGATTAACTGATTTTCATGAATGCCCCATGGTCACTCCTGGAGTTCCCCCTATACCCCACGTAGGCGGTCCCATCGAAGGACCTGGAGAACCCACTGTTTTAATTGGTAAACTCCCAGCCGCTCGCGTTGGTGATATGTTAATATGCGTAGGTCCTCCAGACAGTATTGTAAAAGGATCGGCAACGGTCATGATAGGCGGTATGCCTGCCGCACGTATGGGAGACCCCACCGCACATGGCGGATCTATCCTTTTGGGAGATACAACCGTACTCATTGGAGGATAGTCGGAGTGCCTATTTGTTAATGATACGCTTTCGCGAAAGCTTGTAAAGATATATATACACCCAAGCGCTATGTATGATGTATATGTGTCGCTAAAACAAAATGAGAATCAACGCAACCGAAACCCATATAGTCCCAAAAATCCCCGCTCCTATTCGGTTACAAGAATATGGTGTAGGTCTTTTTGTGGCGGCTTTAACGAAGTCGGCCCTAAAAAAAGCACTCAAGAAGAAATTCATCACAGTCAATGATGTGACAGCAACGACAGCGACTATAATCCGTGGAGGGGAATGCATTAAAATCTATATTCCTAAAGATGTGGCGCCTACAAAGAAATTGATTTTACCTCTTACCGTTTTATTTGAAGATGAATATCTCGCTGCTATTCATAAACCAGCGGGGGTTTTGGTGAGTGGTACTAGTTTTAAGACGATTGCGAACGCGCTTATTCAAAACCTTCAAAGAAGTTCGCTACCTGATGCTACAAAACCTCAGCCTGTACATCGATTAGATTATGCAACTACAGGTATTTTATTGGTGGGAAAGACGAGCAGTAGTATTCGTGATTTGAACCGTATGTTTGAAGATAAAAAAGTAGAGAAAACCTATTATGCTGTTACGATTGGCAAAATGGATGTGCAAGGAAATATCACTTCAGAGGTGGACGGTAAGCAGTCACAATCCACCTATACGGTATTAGAAACCGTTTCTTCCAAAAGATTTGGTAAACTTAACATGGTAAAGTTGGAACCCCAAACAGGAAGAAGACATCAATTACGCAAACACTTATCTCGTATTGGAAATCCTATACTAGGCGATAAAGACTACGGAATTGAATCGCTAATTTTAAACGGAAAAGGCATGTATTTACATGCGTATTCTTTAAAATTCACACATCCATATACACGGGAAGAAATGTACCTAACAGATGAACTATTAGAACGGTTCCAAAAAATATTCACTCAAATTTGATCGAGCAATACTTATAAAGAGCCTAAAAGCAACCTATCTAGGGTAAGTCTCGAAGTATTTAAATCTTGATTATCGGTTAAATAATCTCAGAGCAATCCTAAGAAATATTCGATGGAATATATTTTTTGAATATAGATTTAGCCAACAGATTTTTCAATAACAAAGTTGCCCCAATCTGCAATTGACTGTATTAATGGAACGAGCGTTTTTCCAAATTCGGTTAAGGAATATTCTACTTTTAAAGGAGGCTTTGAAGTATGCACCTTCCGTTTAATGATCCCATCTTCTTCTAATGTCTTTAACTGTAAGCTTAGAGTTCTTTCAGTGACTGTTGGCATTTGTTTTCTTAATTCATGATATCGTAGCGTTCCTTCTATTAAATGATATAAAATCACTGTTTTCCACTTCCCTCCTATTATTCCCATGGTAAGGCTTGTGCAACATGGATATTCTTTTCCTTTAAATGTGTACATACTCAAAATAAAAAATGATACTATCCTTTTTGACCGTTCTTGCAAAGGTAAAAAACTATACTTAGTTTTGCTACTATAAAATATATAGTATACAAAAAAAAGAAAAATATGAGCTTTCTAGAATCTATGCAACATCGATATACCACAAAAAAATACGATGCATCCAAAAAAATTGAAAAACAAAAAATAGAAGAATTACAACAGATTTTACGCCTAACTCCTTCCTCTATAAATAGCCAACCATGGAAATTTACATTTGTTTCCAATCCTGACACCATACAGAAACTTTCAGAAGTATCCTGGATCAATACAAATAAGCTATTAGATAGTGATACCACGGTTGTATTCAGTCGTATCAATAATCTCTCTTTATTTGAAAAACAAATTGAGAAAGAACTTCCTGAAGGTGCTGTCAATTATTACAAAGAATACATAAAGCCTCAGTCTGAAGCCCAAATCAAAGCTTGGTTTGACAAGCAGGTGTATTTGGCTTTAGGTATTTTATTAAGTGCTTGTGCCGAAATGGGTATTGATGCAACACCTATGGAAGGAATTGAACCAGAAAATTATGACAAGATATTGAATCACACGGATTATACAACGCTTGTAGCGGTCTGTATAGGACATAGAGACCCAGAGGACTCTAATCAACCAAGTAAGAACCCTAAGTCAAGAAGAGCACTTCAAGACGTTATAGAGACTATTTGAAATTAAAAAAGTAAACAATGATCTCGCTAGATACTGAAACGAGTTCAGCAAACACCGAGATTAGTTCTACAACTGTTTTAGCAGAAGTCCCAAGAATGGGGCTTCTGCTTTTTTATGAAGTATCCTAATCGTCCATAAATTCCAAATCAAGAAAAATATTGAAAGTGATGTGTGGTGGTTTTCGCTTTAAGCGAAAGAATATTCAGTGGCATCCTCGCTCAAAATAACACTTCCCTAAAGCAACTATCGCGTTACCTCAATACACCTTTGTAAATACATAAAGGATGCCTAGGTTTGATAGAAACAAAAACACATATCTTATGAAAACAGCATGTATGACTATCCATCAAAACGTTTTAAAAACGTTTTTGGCTTTTGGTATTTTAATGACCTTTAGCCTTTTTACAAACACAATGAATGCGCAAACGACAGCCTCAGGACAAACAGTGACAGGCGTAGTCACTTCTGATTTCGGTAATGTCTCGCAAGCAACAGTGATCTTAAAAGGCACCCGTATTGCCGTGGTCTGTGATGAAAACGGCGCATTTACCTTTCCTCAAAAATTAAAGAAAAATGATGTATTACTCATCACCTCTTTAGGGTTTGAAGATACTGAAGTGATCATTAAGGAGAATACCACTTTCGTGAAACCTTTCTTAGAAGGGATCGAACTCACAATTATTGGAGCGTTAAGGACCAAAGCTGTCACTAAAGCAAAAGACCCTCTCAAACAGTAATCTTTTTTAGATGAAAAACGGAATTCTTTTAGGGCTCTTCTTCTGTATGCTTTCTTTGCACGCACAACGTGCTGATTTTAAAGAGATCGATTTCGCGAAAGCGGAAAACATCGCCATAAGGCATCAAGGAGAAGAGCTTACTCATTTACCGGCACTTGCATTTGACTTAACGTCTCAATTGCACTCTGATGTCGAGCGTTTTAGAGCCATTTACTATTGGGTAACGCACAATATTTCAGGCAATCATGGGTTGTTATCTCAAAATGAACGCTATCGTAAAAAATTAAAAAACGATCCTGAAGCCTTACAACAATGGAATCGTAAGTTTACAAAAGAAGTTTTCGCCATCCTACTTGAAGACAAAGAAACCGTTTGTACGGGTTATGCATATCTTATTAAAGTATTGTCCAATTTGGCAGGGATTGAATGCAAAATTATTGATGGATATGGAACACCTAGCGGACAAAAATCAGTGTCAAAAACACCCAACCATTCATGGAATGCAGTACGGCTAAATGGCAAATGGTATCTGTGTGATGCCACGTGGTCTGCGGGATACACCGATTTATCTTCCTTTTTATTTGAATTTGAGTATGATAATTCCTATTTCCTTCAAAAACCGTCTGAATTTGTAAAAAGCCACCAACCACTAGAGGAGAAATGGACGTTGTTACCAGCGGTTGAGGAAGAAAAATAACTACGTATTATTTACTGTCTTTTAGTAACTTAGCATTCATTTTAAAAAAATCAAAATATTTATAAAAGTGATTATGTGTCAATTTGATGGAAAATTTTTATTGTGCACGTGTGCAGATGATTTAAAGGAAGAAGAGGTTGATTGGAAATTAAGAAGACGCATACCTAATACAAGCAATGTAGAGACTTGGATGTTAAACCATCCTCCTATTGAACTTCTTAGTAGCACCGCAGGAATGATGACTATTCCTGATAAATTTAAGGAAATAACGGCTGAAGAAATAGATTTTCACTATATCCAATTGGAGACGCTCTTTGATAGCTTTTATGAAAATGAGAAAAAACTAAATAAATTAAGAAGTAATAAGAAAAATGAGTATAAAAATATAGGGTTTCACATTCAATTAGAATTAAATAGAAGAGAATGTTTTGATACCCCTATGCCCTTTCAAGATAAAGATTTACTCACCATAAGGTTGGATAAAGAATTAAATGTTTGGGCTAACTTTATATATAAAAATTCTATATGGATCATAACACATCTTTTGATAAGCGATAAGGATCATAAAAAAATCTTGTATGGAAAAATTAAAACTAGCAGAAAAGCATAAAAATTCCTGTTTAAAACTTTTAATACTCCCACTGTCGCTTTTTATTCAGTTCTTCTTCTTTTTCTAATTCTTCAATCGGGATTACTTTAAGGAAAGAGGGATGTTGCTCAATGGCATATTCGAGTTGTTCTACGATCTTTTCTACAGAATCATTTTCGTAATCAATCACCAGCGGTTCTTTGATTTCAAACGTTTGTAGAATATTGCGTTTTTTGATGCGTAGTCCTTTCTTGTCAAAACTACGCCTAAACCCATCAATTACGATAGGTACCACAATAGGCTTGTATTGTTTAATAATATGTGCAGTTCCTTTACGAATAGGTTTCCACGGTTTTGTGGTTCCTTGCGGAAAGGTAATTACCCAACCATCCTCCAGGGCAATTCCTATGTTTTCTGTATCTTGAAAATTAACTTGACGGTCTATCTCTTTCCCTTTTTCACGCCATGTTCTACTTACTGTAATAGCGCCTGCATACGCAAGAATACGAGGTAATAAACCACTTCGCATGGTCTCTCCGGCAGCAACATAATATAAATTTAATTTAGGATTCCAGAGGTAGCCTATATTTTTGATAGAATCGTCTCTCCCGCTCAGACTCGCATTAAACACATGAAACATGGACACCACATCAGCAAAATACGTTTGATGGTTAGAAACAAACAAAACATTGGTATCAGGGAGATCTCTCAGTATCTCAGAGCCCTCTATTTGTAGTTCATTGAAGCCTCGATAACGCCTATGTGTTAAGGCACCGGCGATGCGAATAAGCCATCTTTTTAAAAAAAGTATATGTCCGAATGGATTGGTTTTAAATAGACCCATGTATAATATTAGATATAACTGTCATAAAAACAGAATGACAAAGATACAAAACCTTCTTATTCTTGACTAGAAAGTAATAAGACCTTTACTTCGCTTAGCATCATCGCGGTGGCACCCCAAACCACATGACCATTTAATAAAAATGCGGGGACATCGATATCGTCCATATAAGAAGTAGACAATCGTTTTGTAATCACAGCACTATCTGACAAAAAATCTTCTAATGTCACTTCGATAAGTCCCTCTACTTCTTCTTCTTGAGGTACAAACTCTAAAGGTGAAGTACTGTAGCCCAAAAAGGGATAAACATAAAAATTACTAGGCGGTATGTAATTTCGAGTCATTTGCTTTACAATAGTAATTCTATGTCTAGAGACACCTATTTCTTCTTCCGTTTCGCGCAAAGCGGTGTCCAACATATCGACATCTGTCTCTTCTACTTTTCCTCCGGGAAATCCCACCTGATTAGAGTGCACCCCTTTATATGTTTTTCTAAGGATCAAGATCATTCTAGCGCGTCCTTCCTGATCTGGATAAAACAGCACCATAACTCCTGCCTTACGAGGGTTTAAGGATGTTATCTCCAACTCGGTAATCTGAGTAACACGCTCCATGGGTGCCATCATAAACAGCGCTTCTTTTCCTGGTAATGGCAAATTGCTTATTTTTGAAAGTAATCGTAAACAGGTATCAAATTTCATGTATAAAGCTATTATTCTTTTATTTTTTGCAACGCTTTGCTTAAGCTGTCAAGATACTAAATCTCCCAAAAAAGAGGCGTCTCCAGCGCCTGTAATTGTAGACACCGTTCCAGAAAAAAAAGAGGTCAAACCCCCTAAAGGCACCCCCGGAAATCCGATGATTGCCTCACAAGCCGAATTAAAACCTTTTTTAAAAAAATACGGAGAAGAACATCCAGAAACCAAGGTACGTATCAAGACACGCTTTGGAAATATTGAAGTTGAACTTTTTGAAGATACCCCATTGCACAGAGCTAACTTTATAATGCTTGTGAAAAATGGCTATTTTAACACCACTCAGTTTCATAGAGTTTCCCCAGATTTTGTGGTACAAGGAGGCAATAATGACACCAAAACCACAGCGCTCAATAGAGAAGGCATCGGGAGATACTTGCTGCCAAATGAGGCCAAAGCACACCACCCACATGTACGAGGTGCATTTTCTGCTGCTAAGTATAGTGAGCAAAACATCAGTAAAGCTTCCTCCCCTTTTGAGTTTTTTATTGTACAATCCCATCGTGGCGCCCCACATATAGATGGAGAGCATACTGTTTTTGGACGAGTAACCAAAGGGATGAGTGTCGTAGATAAAATAAACCAAGTGACGGTAGATGCTAGCGAATGGCCCGAGGAGAATATTTATATGGAAATTGAGATTATTGAGTAGCTGTTTTAGCTATTGGCTAGTAAGTCGGTAGCTGTTAGATATTAGCTCCTTGTAAGGTATGAAATGTTTTTACTCTATCTATGTTTTTGCTTTCGAGAAAGTGAATAAAAGCTAAATATTACCAGTCAACAGCCAATAGCTAAATACCTTTTCGTAAATGCACTACGCGCTGTAACAACGTGGGATGCGAATAATTCAGTTGTACGTATAATGGATGTGGCGTGAGATTGCTTAAGCTATTTTTGGATAGTTTTTTAAGCGAACTTATCAATGATTCGGCTTCATAGGTTTCAGCGGCATATTGGTCAGCTTCGTATTCATGCTTTCGCGAAAGCGCATTCATAAAAAACCCTGTTACTGCCGAAATAGGCGCATATAAAATACCAAAAACCACCATACCTACGTGAAATGAAGGTGTTTCAACACCTACTGCCTGTGCAATGATAGGCTGCGCAAGACATAAAGAAAACAACCATAAAGTAATTCCTGTAACAACGATAGAAAGTAACAAATTGGTGATGATATGTTTGCGTTTGTAATGTCCTACTTCATGCGCTAGCACTGCCACAATTTCGGTTTCTTCTAGGTCGTTGATCAAGGTATCGTAGAGTGTAATTCGTTTCTCATGACCGAGTCCAGAGAAATACGCATTGGCTTTGGTGCTTCGCTTAGAACCATCGATCACAAAAATATGGGTGAGGCTAAAACCAACTTTGGACGCATAGGCTTCTATTTGGTTGCGTAGATTTCCTTCTTCCAAGGGTGTTTGCTTATTAAATATCGGAACAATAAAGCGTGCATAGAACATATTCATCACCACTGAAAACAAGGTAATAACACCCCAAGCGTAGATCCAAAACAGGTTTTGGGTCGCTTCGTAAATCCAAATAATAAGAGCTAACAACCCACCACCAATGATAATACCCATCACCCAGCCTTTGAGTTTATCTAAGAAAAAAGTAGTGCGATTCATTTTATTAAATCCAAATTTCTCTTCAATCACAAATGTACTGTAATACTCAAAAGGCGTATTTAGCAGATCACTTGCCAGCATAATTGCCCCAAAGAAGATAAGCGCTACGCCAATAGAACTGTCTGTAAACGTTCGTGCCCATTGATCCAAGATCGAAAAACCATCTAAAAAGAAAAAAGCGAGTGTAAGCAACAAACTAAACGTAGCCGTATAGGTATCAAAAAGGTCTTTGGTGATTTTATAATCTTGAGATCTAAGGTATTCCTGTTCTGTATACACATCATTGAGTAGTGCTGGAATCGGTTTTTTTGCATGTCTTGCATTGAGATAACTCATCACCAGATCTACAATGTAACTTAAAACAAGAATGGAAATAATGATGTAAAATAATATAGGTGCGGTCATAGAATGAAGGAATCTGTCTTGATATAATTGTTTTAGTTAGTTAGGGTTTCCACTTTCTTTTGAGATTTCCGCCTTCGCGGAAATTAAATGAAATTTCGTTGGCGTTTGGCTTCAAATACAAGAATTCCTGCGGCGACACTTACATTCATGCTGTCTATAGCGCCTCCCATAGGAATTTTAATATTTTGTGTGCTTACTTCTCTCCACGCTTGAGTAAGTCCCGTCGCTTCTGTACCCACTACAATCGCGGTGGGTTGGGTGTAATCTTGCTCGTGATACGGTTGTGCTTTTTGTAAAATTGCACTAAAAATCTGAATCTTTTGATCCTGTAAAAATGAGATCACCTCGGATGTTGGCGCCAAAGCAATTTGCGAGGTAAACACACAGCCTACACTCGACCGGATGATATTGGGGTTGTACAAATCAGTTTTGGGATTGGCGATGATGACGGCATCAACCGCAGCGGCATCTGCAGTACGGAGTAATGCACCAATGTTTCCAGGCTTTTCGGGTGCTTCAGCGATGAGCAGCAACGGATTTTGGGGTAATTGTAATTCTTGCAAAGAGGTGTTTTTTGCTTTCGCGAAAGCGATCACAGACTCTGTCCCATCACGATACGCTATTTTACGATACACCTCCTCAGATAGGATGGTCACCGAAGCAGTTTGCAACGAATTAATAAGTGTTACCACCGAAGCCTCCTCTTGAAACCCTTCCTTGATATAAAGCGCTGCAATGGTGTACTGTCCCGAAATCGCAAGACCAATTTCTCGAAGCCCTTCAATAATAAAGCCCCCTTCTTTTTTACGGGAACGTGATTTTTCTTGTAATTGTAAAAGCCGTTTTACAGCTGGATTTTGAGCGCTTGAAATGTGTTTGTGCATATCACAAAGGTACAGCCTAATGTGTATATTATTCAAATACGGTTAAAAATATCATGAACAAGAATCTCATAAAGTTCCTTACTTTTATAGGATGAAAAAAACTACTTTAAAATTACTAGGAATCCTATGTATTCTTAGCTCATTCACGGCTGCGTCACAAGTAACAGCCAATGAGCCTCAAGATCTTATTACGTGTGACATCAATAATCCAGGCGATGGGGTCGAGATTTTTGATTTGACCACAACCATACCAGAGATTATCGGCGATCAGACCAATGTAACGGTTACGTTTCATCTCACCTCTGGAGGTGCTCTAGGGAATGACAATGGATTTCCTAATCCAGAGGCTTATGAAAACATCGTGAATCCACAGCTGGTTTTTGTACGCGTACAAGGGAATGGGGATAGTGTCATCACGACTTTTACGATTGAAGTTCGCTTACCCTTTGAACCTGATACCACTACGCCTGACCCTCTTGTCCTTGTTGATGCTGATGGTAATGGTATTGAAATATTTGATTTAACAGATATCATTCCGCAATTTACCAATGATCCTTTTGTGGTGGATATTTCCTATTACGAGACTTTTCAGAATGCAGAAACAGCATCCAATCCTATTGCAGATCCAGAAAATTATACGAATATCGTAAATCCGCAGACAATCTATGTACGTTTTCAAAACGCTCCTCAAGAAGAATGTGTGACGATTGTTTCATTTGATATTTTTGCAGATGATGGAACCATTGGTGTCCCCGACTATATCCGTCCATCTGTAAAAATATATCCAAATCCTGCTTCATCTGTAATGACTGTAGAAAATATCGACTTAGAGGCGAGGATCACCCTATATGATATGTTGGGACGTACGGTAGCTTCTTTTGTAAATGATCAGACAAACGCATATACAATAGACATAAGTGCATTCACTAAAGGCATGTATTTTATGAGGGTAGATGACAAACAACCTATATCATTCATAAAAAACTAACCTTCTCATGAAAAAAATGATGTTATTCATTGCTGTGGCAATTTTCGCTTTAAGCTGTAAAGAAACCACAACCACACAACAAACAACCACGACGACGTCTACTCCTGAGGTTACAAAAACACCTGAAAAGTCATATCCACCATCTATTGACGCTGTGTTTAAAGCACATGGCGGTATTGACACTTGGAACACGATGAATGCTTTATCGTTTACGTTACAAAAAGAAGGGGGCGATGAGCTCCATACCGTTGATTTAAAATCGCGGAAAGTCACCGTTGAAACGGATAAATATACGATCGGATTTGATGGAGAAAAGGTGTGGATCGCACAAGATTCTACGTATTTCCCGCCACAACGTGCTCGTTTTTATCACAACCTGATGTTTTATTTTTACGCAATGCCTTTTGTCTTAGCGGATGATGGAATTACGTATAGTGAGGTGCCTGCCTTGGAATTTGAAGGCGTTTCGTATCCAGGAACCAAAATTTCGTTTGGTGCAGGTGTAGGTGATGCGCCAGATGATGAGTATATCCTGTATCGTAATCCTACTACACATCAAATGGCATGGCTAGCGTATACAGTTACCTATGGTAAAAACGAAAAGAGTGATCGTTTTAGTTATATCAAATACGACCAATGGACAGCAGTGAATGGTGTACAATTACCGAGTGTTTTACAATGGTATAAAGTAGAAGATGGACAACCAACCACCTTAGCTTCTGAACGTACATTTACAGATGCCACTGCGTCTGCTAAAGCATTAGATGCTTCTCAGTTTGAGATTCCAGAAGGGGCTGTGATTGCAGAGTAGTTTTACGAGACTTCTAACAAAAAATGCTGTCCAGATTTGGACAGCATTTTTTTTAATTACCTAATTTTAGATTACTTCAAAAACCCATAGGTCTTTGCATATTGTATCATTTGTGTTTCAAAATCGAGAGGTTGTTTTACAGTGAATCCTGTAATTTCTCCATTTTCTGTCGTAGGAACAATCACTGGGTTCACAAAACCGCTATAGGGAGCGCTTTTAAACTGGCTGTTACGATTTAGTACTTCCGCGTGTAGTACTTGGTCAACTTTAACGCCATAGTCCTCTACAAGAGCTTTGGCTGCTTCATAATCGCCTTCTGAAGTGATCCGTTGTGTCTCACGTAATAATTCTCCAAAGATGGTTCTCAGTTTCTCGTAGTCATTGATATTGTAATAGGTTTTCCCGTCACGAGTTACTTTTTCGATCACATTTTCTTCTTGTCCTCGTTCAAAAGCCCAAGCACTCACCCACTGGCGGTTCACCATGTGCGCTTCTTCTACGTCATCTCCTAATTCTAATCGAATCAGCTGTGTGACCAATCCGTTACGGATATAGCCGTCATAGGCAGCTTTTCCCGTTTTCTCCCAGTCTTCTACCAATCCTATTTCTTGAAGTTTTGGATCCATTAAATAATAGAGTCCAAAAAGATCGGCACGTCCTTCTTCTATAGTAGACTTATACCTTTTTAAGGTTTCTTTTGGAGTTCCTACTCCTTCATTGATTTGTCCAGAAGCATGCCCTACCACTTCGTGTAGCGCTGTGTGAAGCTTATCACCTAACTGTCCGTATTTTTCTTCCAATTCAACTTCTTCTGCGTCATGGGCAAATTCTTGTAAACGTCCAGAGCCTCCAGCACTTGCATAGGCGCTAATGATATTTCCTAGTGATACTGATTTACTTCCGTGCGTTTGTCTAATCCAGTTATTGTTAGGAAGGTTTACTCCAATAGGTGTACTAGGTGATGCATCTCCAGCTTCTCCTGCAACAATCACTGTTTTATAAGAAACTCCTTTTACACTGTCTTTTTTGTGTTCTGGCATTAATGGAGAGTTGTCTTCAAACCATTGTGCTTCTTCAGAGAGGACTGCCATTTTTTTAGACATATCAAAATCCTTGATCTGCACAATAGTCTCATAAGACCCCTTGTATCCTTTTGGATCGTTATATACTTCTATGAACCCATTGATCCAATCGATATTTCCTTCGGTAGAGGTTGCCCAAGCGATACAGTAATCGTCCCACGTATCTAAATTTCCTGTTTTATAATACTCAATGAGTAATCCTAAAGCTTCGGCTTGTTTTGGGTTTTCGGCAACACCTTGCGCTTTTTCTAACCATCCGATGATTTCATCAATGGCCTCTCCGTATAAACCACCGCTTTTATACACCTGCTCTACGAGCTTTCCATTTTCTTTAATCAAGCGTGTGTTTAGTCCTATTTCAATAGGTTCTTTTTCATCTACTTCAATAGCACCATAATAGGCTTCAACTTCGTCTGTCGTCACATCGGGTCCGTAAAAGTTTATCGCACTTTCTAGTACAATATCTGCCTCTTTAGAAAGATTTACTTTTTTGGCATCTTTATCATTAAAAATTACTTCAAAAGCCTCTCCTTCTAAGGTGGCTCCAGAAGCAGCAAGAAGTTCTTTGAGATAATCGGCAGAAAAGTCAGGTTTTAATTTTGCATTACTATAATGATGATGGATTCCGTTAGAGAACCAAACACGTTTTAAATATTCTTCAAAGTGCTTCCAATCATCTGTTGTTTTATCTCCTGTATAAGATGTATATATCTTTTCTAAGGCGTTTCTGATTGCTAGATTATGGCGATAGTTTTGTGCCCACATGATATCACGTCCAGCAAGCCCTGCCTGTGTCATGTAATAGACGAGTTTTTGCTCTTTAAGGGTCAATTCTTCAAAGCCAGGCACCTGATATCGTAGAATTTTGACATCTGCAAATTGATCTACTGGTTTGTCGAAGGCTACGTCCGCTTTCGCGAAAGCGTACTCATCACCATCCTTAGCTGCTGTTTGTTGATTTTGATTACAACTCACCGCAAATAGTGCCGCCAGAGCAACACTGTAAATTATGTTATATTTCATTGAGATTGTTTTTATAAAGTTGTGTAAAGATACCAAAAATAGAAGTTTTAAAAATCCTTTATCTTAGCCATTACGAACCAATCCCCTGTTGACCATGAAATTTTTAAAACTACTCTTATTCCTTTTACTTATTTTTTTAATTGGAGGTACTATTTACTTTGCTTCGAAGGACGGTACCTATGACATTAAAGAACACAGAGAAATGCAAGTTCCTACAGCTGTCGTTTACAATACGGTAAATGATTATACGACATGGGAACATTGGGGACCTTGGAAAAAAGAAGACTCTACCCTATTGTTTACGTATGACGCGACCAAAGTGGGCGTTGGTGGAGGGTATTCTTGGGATGGTGAATTTCCTGGGTCTATGAAAACCACCGCAGTTCAAGAAAACAAAGCTATTGAACAGAATCTTACCATAACTACCCCGGGAGGTGAACGTCTTTCTAACGTACATTGGACATTCACCCCAACAGATACAGGAGCAGTAGAAGTCACTTGGCAAGTTACTGGAGAACATACCCTTTTGGATAAAGTCTATTTTGCTTTTTCAGGGATGGATTTTGAAGGGGATATGCGTAGTATGTACACCACAGGTTTAGAAGGATTAGAAACGTATGTGAGAGAAAAAATGGAAGATCACAATGTAACTATACATGGAATTACCGAGTATGGTGGTGGATTTTATTTATATAAAACAACGTCTGCAAGTGGCACAAATATAAGTGCTATTATGGGTCAGAATTATGGCGAAATTATGCAGTTTATGAGTCAAAGAGGCATTACGCAATCAGGCATGCCTTTTACTATTTATAATGAGATGAATCCTAATGGAGCCATTATTATGAGTAATGCAATTCCTGTTCCGAATGCTATAGAAATTCAAGAGGAAGGTACTATCCTAAGTGGCTATTTACCCCGAACCAAAGCTGTGAGAGTAACGCTTAAAGGAAATTACTCATATCTAGGGAAGGCATGGGCTGAGGCCATGCAATACATAACACAGTATCAATTGACGCAAAGTGAACAAAAGCCTTTTGAGATTTACACAAATGATCCAGGAGATTTTCCTAATCCTGCAGACTGGACAACAGATATTTATATTCCGATAGAGTAATAAAAGATATTAATCAATGTGGAATAAAAAAAAGGGACAGAAATAGCATGAAACAATTAGTACTTGTTTTTATAGGAGGTGGTACAGGAAGTATCGCCCGGTATGTACTTGGAAAAGTTTGGAATACTTCTACTTCAGGTATCCCCTATGGAACGTTAACTGCAAATATTTTGGGAAGTCTTATTATTGGTATTGTTCTAGGATGGGCCATAAAGAATGAAACCTTGTCCAGTAATACAACCTTATTATTGGCTACTGGCTTTTGTGGTGGGTTTACGACCTTTTCAACTTTTGCTTATGAGAATCATAACTTTCTAAAAATTGGTGATCTCTTACCATTTGCTATATATGCGATAGCTAGTTTTACAATCGGCATTCTTGCTGTTTTTGGCGGGATGTGGATTGGTAAAGTGTTGTAAGCACCCAATATATAGTGGCTTGATTTTGGTCATCTAACCACCATCAGTTCATCTAATTAAAGGTAAAATCAATCTATTCCTTTATGTCTTCTATTTTAATAATTCTGATATTCGATACGTTCGTTGTTGAGTTAAAAAACTACTTTTACTGTAAATAATAAAGGGTATTAAACTCCAAGGCAAGCCTTGAACCCTAAAAATAGACCTAAGGGTCGAGGTATTATAGCATAGATCCCGCTGAAAAGCGGGATTAGTTCAACTAGCTATTTTGAATTCGTCCTTTGGACTTTTCAAAAAAGCGTTTCACTAAAAAGCAAAAGGACCATTATCATTGATAATAGTCCTTTCTAAACTAAAAATATATAATCCCCCTAGGATTAACTATTTAGCGTTTTATTAATTTTATTGTTTCTTGACCTTGATTTGTAGTAATCGTTGCCAAGTAAATACCAGTTCTTAAGTTAGAAGCATTGATATCAAATGAAGTTGTATTTGGTGTAGCTACTGCTACTCTTCTACCTGAAAGATCATATACAGCTACATTAGTAATAACATCTGAGTTAGTTGTTACTGTCCAACGCTCTGAAGAAGGGTTAGGATAGACAGATACATCTAAGCTTGAGAATTCATCCGTACTAAGTGTCGTATTCTGGTGTAAGTATAAGTTGTCGATGAAAATTGTTCTATTTCCAGCATCTGCTCCAGCTACTGTAAGTACAAATTGTCTTAAAGCATCTCTTTGTTGTGTTGGATCATCAGAATTGAAGTCAGCGATTGGAATATCAATAGATACCCACTCTCCAAATGTTGTAACAGGATTTGTTAATTGAAAAGCAGAAGTTTCTCCAGCATCTCCAACATGATTAGACCATTTTGGATTTGCAATTAAACCTGCCGATAAAGGAGTATCAATCCAATAATCCATGTGGAAGTGAGTCATGGCAGATACATCTACAGGAAGTCCCCAATCGATTAATAAAAATTCTGAAGCTGGTTGGTTTAAAGTGATTTGTTGTGTGTCATCACCTTCTATTTGAATAGTTGTAATATCTTGTGTTCCTACTCCAAAAGCTCCAAATACAACATCAGGTTGTGGTGTGTAAGCGTTACTAAATAGAGAGAATACTGTAGCTGGATCTCTGTTTGGAGGTGTTGGTGCTGCTTCTGCTGGCAAGACTGGATCTCCACCGCCGCCTGCGATCATTAATGATACATTGTCTAATACTAAAACACCGTCGTCTGCTCCTAAATCAAACAATACACGACTATTGGCACTACCCGCAGGTGGTGTTAATGTAAATGTAAAAGTTTGCGTATCAGAAGTTACTGTTACAGTTTCTACAGCTGCGGAAAAATCACCTTCATTAAGTCCTATTCCTGCTATAATTGTTCTACTACCATCTTCCATTGAAGTAGACGCATCAAAACTAAAAGTGTAAGCTACACCTGCTTCCAATGCAACTGGGTGACTTAAGTTTACATCAAATGGATTTCCTGAAATTTCATTATCTGATAGATTAAAACTATTTCCACCATCAGTTTGTACGTTAAACGCATTTCCAAACCAAGTAACCATTCCTTGCTCAAAATCTCCATTGGATAACAATTCATCTCCTCCTCCTGGATCTTCGTTTAAAGTAAGAGTTACATTATCAATTACTACAACCCCTGTAGCTGCTCCCATATCAAACAATACACGGCTGTCTGCAGAAGTAAAGTTTGCAACAAGCTCTAAGGTAAAAGTCTGTGTAGTTTCTGTTACCGTTACTTCTTGACTCTGATTTGTGAACGGATCTACAAAAAGACCAATTCCAGCAAGCATCGTACGGCTCCCTGTTGTTGGATCAGTCGAAGCATCAAAAGTTAATGTAAAAGTTTGTCCTTGGTTAATGTTGATTCCTCTTTGGCTCAAGTTAACAGCAAAAGGTTCTCCTGCTGAGGCTACATCAACGAAATTAAAACTGTTACCTCCATCTGTTTGAACATTAAATCCATTTCCTTCCCAAACGGTCATCCCACCTTCAAAATCACCATTGGTGAGAAGGTTTTGAGCCTGTACAGTTACGACACTGAGTAAGGCAAGGAATAATAAAAAAGTAATTTTTTTCATAATAGTATGTTATATTAAATGTTATTTTAGAATGCAATGGAATTCAGTTCATTTATTTTGAACGACTGTATGCTAGAGTTAACCGTAAAGCGTGATTATTTAAAACTAACTATTCAATGTCTAGTGAAAAACTATTCATTGAATACAATTATAAAAATTCTCAGGCTTATGATAAAAAACAAAATGTCAAAATAATGTAATTATCCAAAATTCTAATTTCATCAAATTTAAGCTCAAAATTTAAGGATTCCGCAAATAAGCACTATACAAAAAACATACATGCTAAATTTTAACGTTATTTATTATGAAATTACTAAATCAACAATGAAGTACTCAGTATTTGCAGGCTATTAGCTGTAGGAGGAAGATTTTAGCAATTCATACATTTTTTAACAAATTACACTAATGTTGTAGCAATGTTGTGTTGTAAAATTGGTGTGTTGTGTTAATTAAAGATTAATGAAGTAGTCGTTTAGATTGACATCTCTAGACAAATTAAGTTTTTTACGTAGTCTATAACGCTTTATTTCAACACTACGTGATGAGATGTTTAAAAGAGGGGCAATCTCTTTTGATGACATATTCAATCGCAAATAAACACATAATTTGAGGTCGTTTGCCGTTAAAGAAGAATGGATTTCTTTCACCTTTCTAAAGAAATCTTTATCAGCATGATTAAACGCTTCTTCAAAAAAGTTCCAATCTTCTTCATTTTCTATGGTTTTATCCACAAGAGATACGATTGATTTAATATCTTCTATTTTTTCAGTTTTCAATAAAGCACTTTTAATAGTATTAAGTACTTTAGTCTTATTAATCATATTCATAGTGGAGACCGCAAGCTCTCTATTACGTGCGTCAATGTCTTGCTTTAGATTAGCATTATTGAGCTCTATAATTTGTTTTTCATTTTCTAAAGCCTTGAGCTCCATATCTTTTTTTGTTTTGTAGAGTGCTAACTCTTGTTGCTTTTTATAATACCTCTTATAAAAACCGTTTAATGCAACAAATAATAGTGTTGTTAGAATAACATACAAAATAATACTAACATTGGACAAATACCATGGACGTTCAACTACAAAATCATAGGTTATTTCATTGGTTGTTTCACTCCCCCCTACACGTGCTTTTGCCTTAAAAACATAAGAACCTGGAGGTAAATTTTCAAAATGAGCATTTGAGTCAGAACTCCAAGGGCTCCAAAAATCATATAAACCCTCTAACAAATAAGAATATTCTGTTGTAAGAAATTTATCATATTCTGGAACTCCAAAAGAAAACTTCAAGTTATTCTCATTTGATGAAAACTCAACATTTTCTTCAAAAGGAACTAAACCATATTTCTTACCTAACTTATGAACAGAAACGGACTTTAAATTAATTTTATATTCTTGAATTGTATTTTCATTTTTAGAAATATCTACAATGATAAAACCATTAGAGGTTCCTAATATATATTCATTTTCACGTATTTTGACAAAACTTTCATAACCTTCAACAGTATTACGAAGACCAAGTGGGATAGATATCTTTTTAATGGTATAGTCTCCGTCTAATTTATCGCGAGAGACACTAATAAGATTCTCTCTAGTAAATGTCCATAATTTATCTTGGTCTTCAATTAACTTCCCAGTAACGAATGCGTCTTCATCAAAAATGGTACTAAGCTTCTCTTCAATCTTAAATTTTTTGTCTTCTAAATTATAAACAAAAACTCCTTCTTCATTTGCATAAAAAATAACATCATCCAGCCTTGACAAACTAGAATGTTTTCCGATAGTAACATCTGTATGTTTAAATACTTCAGAGGCTTCTTGATATTGTGCATCTGTTTTTATTTCAAATACTCCCTTATATTCATGATTGACAAAAATTCGGTAATCATTTGTAATTTCAAAATGTTTAGAAGAATTTACAAAGTTTTTTATCTTATTTCTAACTCGCCACCCATCTGATGTCTTTTCTAAAACATATAGCCCTCCATAATTTCCTTGTAGGAGTAGGTCTTTTCTTCCTGGAATTTTCTTAATATCCCAAGTACCTTCAATATTAGCAACTAATTGTTGTTTCTCGTTCTCTATGATAAATGTTCCATTATTATGCCCACAAAAAAGAGTTCCATCAATAACACGTAAACTCCACACCTGACCTTCAATTCCTGTCATTCTTGTAAAATCAGACTTAGATCCGTCCAATTTATAGAACACCCCTTGATTTGTACCCAGATAGATATAACCATTCACATAGGCAGAGGCATATATTGTTCCTAATTTACCACTAACATCTATGTATTGATAAAAAGGACTTTGGCTATTTACACAATCAATTCCGGCGTCCAAACCAATCCATAAATTCTGATCCTTATCCTCTAACAATGCAAGTGCTGTATTATTATTTAAACCGCTTTCTTTTTCAATTTGGTATTCGATTACTCCATCCTTTGATAGCTGTATGATTCCATTTTCAATGGTTCCAAGAACAATAGACTTATTTTTACGTTGAATAGCACTATAAATTGTATACTGCTTTATTGATTCGTTATCCAAAATTTCCCAGGGAATAACACTCTCCTTATTTATTTTTAAAAACCCATTATTCTCTGTGATACCAGTTAACTGTCCCTCTATGTCAAAAAGGTTAATTAAACGTTCTTTAATAAGAACTGTATTTGAGCTAAAGAGATTAGGTTCTCCTTTCTCTATAGTATAAAGACCTTTGTCCTTAACTTGAAAAAACAAATCATCATTGACCAAAAAAAGACGAACTACTTGCCCCTCAGGGGTAATCATTTCGATGTTGCCATCCTGCGTATCATAAATATAAATACGATCTAAAGATTGAAAAAGCAGATATTGACCATATTGTTCTATATTCCAGATATGCTCATCTTCAATCATGCTTACTTCCTGTTTTTTTACAATAGATGTATATTGAAAAATCCCAGTCTTATCTTTTTCCCAAACACCAAAATCCATATAAGCTCCTGTATATAACTTATTATCTACAGCCTTGACCCCTCTAACTATAGTTCCGTTTGGAGAGGGATACAGATCCCATTGTGCACCATTAAAAACTAATAAACCTTTATTATTAGCAACATAAATAGTCTTATCTGGACCTTGGGTAAGCATCCAATTCTGATTATCAGCATTATATATGTTTGGCGTATAGTTTACAACGGGAGGTAGTCCTTGAGCTTGCAAAAAAGTCAAAGAAAAAAGCAAAAAAAACATGCGTACTATTGACTTTATCATTTTTGTAGTGATTTGTACTTATAAATAAACTAATGCTGCTTTTATATGAGGATAATGGAAATATATGAAACAATAAATGACAAATTACGAATCTAAAAGGGCATTAATTACTTCTTTTACAATCATCATTTAGATAATAACACCTCTACAAGAAATAAAAACACTACAACATAAATACAACATTAACGAAAAATTAACAAAAATAGCTGTAGAATTATTTTTTTTCAACCGAAAAGTTAGTCTTTAAATATATTTATATTATCAATATATTTGAGGAAAAAACACCATATCCTCAACAAAATGCCTTAAAATATATGAATGTATAGTTTTTGTTAGTTTTTTTTTACTAACATTAACAATTCATAATTATATATTTACTTGAAAGACATTTCACATGTCATACAACAAGAAACCATTAGACCCTAATGGGTTAAAACATACTTACTAAAACCAATAATCTTATGAAACATTATCTGTTAAGACTATTTCTATTTTTAGCCTCAACATCATTAATTGCACAAGCAAACAAAGTCACTATTGATAACACAAATGATGGCTCTCGATTAATAGTAGATGGAGAAGCGTTTATGATTAATGGTATGAACTGGGATTACATTCCTATTGGTCAAACAATAGCGACCACCTCATATCAATTCTGGAATCAGTCCGATGATATTATCAAAGCTGCATTAGATCCAGAAATGGAACTCCTAAAGAATATGGGAGTCAATACCATAAGACAATATGTAGGGGTGCCTCCTAAATGGGTACAATACATTTACGAAAAATATGGTATATACACGATGATCAACCATGCTTTTGGACGCTACGGTCTAACAATAGATGGGGCTTGGGAACCTAACACTGACTATTCAGATCCGCGAGTTAGAGATATTCTAATAAAGGAGACAACCGCAATGGCAAGAGAATTTAAAGATACGCCTGGTATACTTCTTTTCTTATTAGGAAATGAAAATAACTACGGTCTTTTTTGGGATGGTGCAGAAACCGAAGATATTCCTGAGGAAGATAGTAAGTCTAAACCTCGCGCTAGAGCTATGTACAAGCTTTTTAATGAAGCGACTGTTGCAATGAAGCAAATTATTAACTCGCACCCAATAGCCATCTGTAATGGAGATTTACTTTTCCTTGATATTGTAGCAGAAGAATGTAAAGACATTGATATTTATGGTACAAATATGTATCGAGGTGTTTCATTTGGTGATGCCTTTGAAAGAGTAAAAAATGAATATGGAAAACCATTTATGTTTACTGAGTTTGGTTCTGACGCATTTAATGCTGTTCAAAACCAAGAAGATCAGAAAGCACAAGCATTTTATATGGTAGGGAATTGGAAAGAAATTTATGCGAATGCTGCTGGTTTAGGAAAAGCAGGAAACTCTATAGGTGGATTTACGTTCCAATTTAGTGATGGTTGGTGGAAATATGGACAAACAACCAATCTAGACGTTCACGACAATAACGCTTCTTGGGATAACGGAGGTTATGAGAATGATTTTGTGGAAGGTGAGAATAATATGAATGAAGAATGGTTCGGTATCTGTGCAAAAGGACCCACAAATGAAAAAGGTCTTTACACATTATATCCAAGAGCCGCTTACTATGCGCTAAAGGAAGCACATGAATTTGATCCATATTCACTTAGTAGTTCAGCAGAAGCTGTAGAAAACCATTTTAACAAGATCCAACTAATGGACGCTGTACTGAGAGCTCGAGGAGACAAAGCAGCTTCTGGAGGTGCAGGAGGAAATAAAGTTAAAATAAGCTCATTAAGAGCCGAATTTACTACGTTCAACACGGGGGGTGATCGTATTACCACACCAGATGATCGAGATCCAAATGCAAATGTTTTTCCCGATCAATTAGGGTTTGATAATATGGAGTCTTATTATATAGGTGTTGAAGCTAACCCAACCCCAGGCCTAAGAGCTAACGTTGTAACCAATATTTTAGGCAATGTAGCTAGAAATCCTATTGATGAAATTTTCTTTGAAAATAGAGGGCGACCAATAACTGTAGAAACTGACAATGGAAATGTACTTATCACTGATAATAATAGAGTTCAAATATACCAAGCCGAATTTGACTGGAATACAAAATATACCAATGTAAAAGGGTTTTACAGAACAGGACATTATCATTGGGGATATGAAGGTGATTTCTTTGGATTATATCCTGAAGCAAACTACGGGCCGAACATCGACATATATAACGGTGTAGCTCCTTTTGGTTTTGAATTCGAAGGAAAAAAAGCATTTAAAGGATTTAAAGTAGCATTTGGTCCAGAACTATGGTGGGGAGCAAACCCAGCTGTTTTAGTTAAGTACGAAAAACAAATTGGAAACTATAAAGTGGCAGGTATATTTCATGAAGATATTTCAGAACAAGCTGGTGCAGGAGTTACATCTGGAGCAATCCCGCAACCAAGAACACGAAGATTCACAGGATACGCACAGCGTAAATTTGGGAAATTTGATGTTGAAGTAGGAGGTATTTGGGGTGGACAACCTTTAAATGGAAGAGAATACCAAATTGTAAAAACAGATGACGCTGGAAACACCAATGTTTTTGTAAATACTGTAGATGCAGGGGATAACTGGGGAGGAAAAATAAAAGTTAAATATACGGGTGGTAAATTTAATTGGTATGCACAAAGTGCCGCGCAAGGCGTAGTTGCTTTTGGTGGTGCTGATTACACAAAAACATTTACTGGATGGAGATTAAAAGACAGTGGAAGCGGTAACCAGTATAACTTCTTAACAGGGTTTACATACACTATTGGAAACTTACAAATTGCACCAAACTTCTTATGGCAAGAGCCATTAGTAGATCCTATTCCTCTAGGATCACCAGCACCCGCAAGAGCCAGAAATATTTTAGCTGATCCTTTTGTAGTAAGAGCTAATAGAAGAACTACAGCGGGTGAAATCCTATTAACCTATGATCCTACACCAGGTTCATGGTTTTATGAGTGGGATAACGATAGAGCTGAAGACGCACCATTTGCTGCTAGTTTAGGGTTTGTGTACCGTCATCTTCCAACAACGCAAGATGCAGCCATTGGATTCTTTGGAAACAGTCGTCAACCTGTAGCTTTTGATGCAGCTCCTTCTGCACAAGACTTGTGGGAGTTTAATGGTAGAATAGTTTCTAAGTTCACACCAGATTTTGGACTTATTGCAAACTTTTATGGAGGAAATGGCCAAGCTAACGGAAGTGATGACAGAGTTATTTATAGATATGGTACTGATGTACGTGTGATCTATAATAAACTTAAATTAATTACCGAAGTAAAAATAGACGACTGGGGACCTTTTGATTTCCATAGAGATTTCAACCTTACGTTCCCATTCCAATTTAAAATGGATCTTTCTACTACCGTTGGTAAACAAGATTGGTTTATTTTACCAAACACCCGTATAGGAATTCGTTACACCTGGAGATCTCTTGATAATTTCTCTCCAAGATATCAATTCCAAAACCCTATTGATCTAGGATTTCCAAACGGAAATGAATGGGAAATCAGAACATACTTACACATTAACATTGGAAAATAAAAAATCATGAAAAATATATTCACAAAAATAAAATTTAGCTGTTTGATTGCTACGCTATTTCTAGTGATTAATTATAGCTGTGCACCTGATGAAGGAGACTTACAAGAAGCAACATTTCCTAATATAGCAAACATCTTTATAGATGGTTTTAGTGCTGGCTTACAATATGATGCTTTCGGAGATTCTAGAGTAACCGCATTTAATGTAGATACTGATATTACTTTCGAAGGAACTGCTTCCATGCGATTTGATATTCCTAATGGAAACGATCCGCAAGGTGGGTATGCTGGAGGAATATTTTCTGTCGCAGGTGGTAGAAACCTAACAGATTATAATGTATTGACTTTTTACGCTAGAGCATCTCGAGGAGAAACTATCAATCAAATTGGTTTTGGTTTAACTTTTCAAGGAGAAGTCTTTAGAACGACACTTAACAACCTTCAAGTGGGAACTGAATGGCAAAAATACTTTATTCCAATTCCTGATGGTTCAAAACTAACGCAAGAAAGCGGAATGTTATGGTATGCAGAGGCTGCAGATAATGGAGAAAGCTATCAATTATGGCTAGATGAAGTAAAGTTTGAAAATTTAAATACTGTTCTACAAGAGAGTGCTGCCATTTTAGATGGAGTAGATCAAGTAACAGCTGCATCAGCAGGAAGTACCATTACAATCAATGGAACATCAGCTACCTACAACTTACCGACAGGGACTTTGCAAACAATTACGACGACACCTGCATTTTTTGACTACACATCTTCAAACGAAAATGTAGCAACTGTAAATGAATTTGGTGTTGTATCTGTACTAAGCGACTCAGGAACAAGTGTGATAAGTGCAACCTTAAGTGGTCAAGAAGCAGACGGTTCCATCACGTTTATGGATGTAGATGCATCAGGAAATGTAGATGACTCAGATGCAACCGAACTAGCACTGCCTATAGGTTTTGAGTCAACGTCTCTTAATTACAACCCTACAGGCTTTGAGGGGGCTGTGCCTACCATAGCTGCAAACCCTATTGTTGGAGGTTTAAATAATAGCTCTAATGTGTTAAGATCTTTAAAAAGTGAAGGATCTGTATTTTTTGCTGGACAATTTATTGACCTAGATGTACCTGTAGATTTTTCTACCGATCAAGTTGTAAGTGCCCTTGTACTTTCTCCAAATGCAGGAGCCATCGTAAGAGTTGCCTTTGAAAACAGTAGCAATCCTGCTTCTCAAATTAGAGTTGACGTACCTACTACTGTTAGTAACCTATGGGAAGAATTAACCTTTGACTTTACTGGGTTAATTGACACTGGTGCCAGCTACGATAGAATGGTCATTATTTTTGATATAGATGAAGCAAACCCTACCGCAGGTGATGGATCAGTGTATTATATTGATGACATTCAATTAACAGACGGTTCTGGCGGAGGCGGTGGAGGCGGAGACAATCTGTTACAAAACGGTGACTTTGAACAAGGAATGACCGTATGGGAAGGAAATGGATTTAATGTACAAACCGATGGAGGAAACAGCTTTAACTTTGTAGATGTTGCCACTGCTGGGAATGCTTTTGATGTAAACTTAAGCCAAAGAGGATTAAATATTACAGAAGGACAGACCTACACACTTACCTTTGATGCCTCTACAGATGCAGCAACAGGAAGTCGTACAATGATTGCTGGAATAGGTCTCTTTGTCGACCCTTTTACAAATGCAGTTTCAGAAGTTACCATAACAGATACAGCACAAACATTTACATTAGAACTCACAGCTAATTTTAGCTCGGCAGATGGTCGCGTATTATTTGATATGGGAGCAGATACGGGCGTACTCGTGATAGATAATGTGATACTAGTCGAATCAGGTGGTGGAAATTCTGGAGGTGAACTTCTATCTAATGGAGACTTTGAAGAAGGAATGACCGTATGGGAAGGAAATGGGTTTAATGTACAAACAGATGGAGGAAACAGCTTTAATTTTGTAGACGTTGCCACCGCTGGAAATCCATTTGATGTGAATTTAAGCCAAAGAGGATTGTCTATCGCAGAAGGACAAACCTTTACCTTAACCTTTGATGCCTCTACAGATATGGCAACAGGCTCTCGAACCATGATCGTCGGTATTGGTCTCTTTGTAGATCCGTTCACAAATCAAAGTCAAGAAGTAACTTTGACAGACGCGACACAAACCTTCGAAGTAGAGCTAACTGCAAATTTCAGCTCTGCAGATGGGCGCGTATTATTTGATATGGGTGCAGATGTTGGTGTCATCGTTATTGATAATGTATCATTAACATTAAATTAGAACAATAAATGAATGTTATTTGAGTATCCCTTTGTACGCTTTCGCGAAAGCGGACTCAGAAATAAATACTAAGAAATCCAGATAACCAGATAACCATATCATTGATAATTATACAATAGAACTAAAAAAAGAAAAAAGAAATGAAAAATGTAATCTTAAAAAGTGTCCTATGTGGCTTTATACTTATTACTGCTTGGAGCTGTAATGACGATGAAGGCACAAATATTGGCTTGACAAACCTTAACCTCGTATTTGAAGATAATTTTGATGGTCCCGCAGGAGCATCTGTTAACACAGATGTATGGAACTTTGACATAGGCACAGGATCTAACGGCTGGGGAAATGCCGAACTACAATACTACACAGACCGTCCAGAAAATATTTCACTAGATGGAGAAGGAAACCTAGTAATCACGGCCCGTAGAGAGGTTTTTCAAGGATCTCCATTTACCTCAGCAAGAATTAATACAAAAGGGAACTTTGAACAACAATACGGTCGTTTTGAAGCACGTATTCAATTACCAGGAGGACGTGGTGTTTGGCCAGCATTTTGGATGTTAGGTAATAATATTGAAACGGAAGCAGATGATGACCCTGCGACGGTGCAGTGGCCATTCTGTGGAGAAATAGATATCCTTGAGATGAGAGGACAAGAACCTTCACTAAGTATTGGTAGTATTCATGGACCTGGCTACTCTGGAGGAGGAGCCATATCAGGTGAATTTGAACTTGAAGACGATCGTTTTGATGCAGGTTTTCATGAATTTGCTATTGAATGGAGCCCTGACTTTATCGATTATTTTATCGATGGAGTTCGTTTCAACAGAATAAGTAGAGAAGACCTTCCTGAAGGTGGTGATTGGGTTTTTGATGACCAACCTTTCTTTTTACTATTAAACGTCGCCGTAGGTGGAAGCTTTGTTGGTTTCCCTGTAGATTCTACACCACTACCACAGCGTATGATCATCGATTATGTTCGAGTATACGAAATCGGAGAATAAACCATACAAAAACAAAAAGTGAAAAAACATACGCATGGATGCTACTTTAGCATAGTGTAACGATACTGTAATCAGTACTATATGTATCGTTAAAAAAGAAGTATTCATAGAAATGTGACATAAAATAATGCCAATCAATACGCATAATCTCTTACTTTAGAGGTTATGCGTATTAAAAATGACAAATGACGAAACAATCCATATATATAGGTAACAAACCAGCTTCTTTTAACGACTCTGAGATTAAAGGAGAACTTATCCAATTTGATAACGAAACATACTATAAGATCTCTAACAGCGATCAAATGAGACCCTTCTTTATGAGTCTCATCAGTGATTCAAACCACTGGATGTTTATCTCTAGCAATGGAGGATTATCTGCAGGTAGAAAAGATTCTAACCATGCCTTATTTCCCTATTATACAGATGATAAAATCACAGAAAACTATGAAAACACTGGAAGTAAAACACTTCTAAAAGTTCATAAGGATGGAAATATATTTCTGTGGGAGCCTTTTTCAGGAAAATATGAAGGAGTTTATGATATCACCCGAAATCTTTACAAAAATAACTACGGAAACAAAGTAGTTTTTGAAGAACACAATAAAGACCTTGACCTTACGTACAGATATCAGTGGAATTCTAGTGACACGTATGGATTCGTTAGAAAATCTACTTTAATAAATAATCTTAAAGCCACGGTAAAAGTAAGCGTGCTTGATGGCATTCAAAATATCATCCCATATAGTGTTGGAGAAGATATGCAAAAGTTAAGTAGTAACCTTGTAGATGCCTATAAGCGCAATGAACTCATCCCTGATTCTGGGGTTGGAATTTATGCATTAAGTGCTACCATTGTTGATAAAGCCGAACCTAGTGAAGCATTAAAATGCAACATCGCATGGTCTTTAGGAATGGATAAACCAACATATCTAGTGTCGTCACTGCAATTAGATCATTTTAGATCTGGAAAAACCATCCATCAAGAAACAGATGTAAAAGCAGAACGTGGCGCCTATTTTATATGTTCAGATATCGAATTAGGAGCTGAAAGTCAAAAAGAGTGGCTCATCGTTGCAGATACCAACCAAACGATTAGTTCGGTGATCAAAATTTCTGAAACTATAAAAACAACACCTAAGCTTAAGGAGTTGGTTCAAGAAGATATTGATGCAGGCACCAAACACTTATTAGAGCTTGCAGGCGCTTCTGATGCAATGCAACTAAGTGCCAACAAACTTAGAAATACACGTCATTTTTCAAATACGCTTTTCAATATTATGAGAGGGGGTATTTTTGATCAAAACTACCTTATTGAAAAATGGGATTTTGAGAATTATTTAGCGAAAGCAAATACAATTGTCTACAAAAAAGTAAAAGCGACTGTAGATACATTACCAGCACAATTTTTATTGTCCGACTTGAAGGAAGTAGCTTCTCAAAATGAAGACCCTCATTTTAAAAGGCTTTGTTTAGAATACATGCCTTTAAAATTTAGTAGAAGACATGGAGACCCAAGTAGACCTTGGAATAAATTCTCCATCAATACCCGAAGTGAAATAGATGGTTCCAAAGTATTAGATTATGAAGGAAACTGGAGAGACATCTTTCAGAACTGGGAAGCATTGGCACTCGCCTATCCTGAGTTTATCGAAAGTATGATCCACAAGTTTTTAAATGCAACTACTTTTGATGGCTATAACCCATATCGCGTGACCAAAGGTGGTTTTGACTGGGAAACTATTGAAGAAGACAACCCGTGGGCCTATATTGGCTACTGGGGAGATCATCAGATTATCTACTTACAAAAGTTTTTAGAGATTATTGAAAATCACAATCCAGGAAAACTAGGTAGCTATTTTGATAAAGATCTTTTTGTTTATGCCAATGTACCTTACAAGATAAAAAGCTACGCAGAGACCCTTAAAAATCCAAAAGACACCATTGATTTTGATTTTGATCTCGATGAAAAAATTAATGAGCGTAGAGAGACTATAGGGGTGGATGGTGCCCTCTTGCGCACCGCAAGCGACACTATATACAATGTCAATTTTATTGAAAAAATGCTGGCTACCGTATTGGCAAAAGTATCCAACTTTATTCCAGAAGCAGGGATTTGGCTTAATACCCAGCGCCCAGAATGGAATGATGCTAATAATGCACTTGTAGGAAATGGAGTCTCTATGGTGACCTTATATTACCTACGAAGATTTTTACATTTCTTTGGTAATATCATAGCAAAAAGTGACATTAAAGAAACCTATATATCAGAAGAGTTAGAAGCATTTTACACAAGCATTACACTTACTTTAAGTACCCACAAAAACGTCTTAAAAGGTACCATTACTGATACAGACCGCAAAAAGATTCTAGATGGTCTAGGGATGCCTGCAAGTGCGTACAGGACAAAAGTATACCAAGATACTTTTTCAGGAAAAAAGAAGCTGATTTCACTACACAGTATCGCTCAATTTATAACCACTACCCTCGCCTACATAGATCATACGATAGATGTGAATAAGCGAGAGGATAACTTATATCACGCATATAATTTAATGACCGTCAAAAATGACGAGAAAGAAGTAGCAATAAGTCATCTAGAAGAAATGCTAGAAGGTCAAGTAGCGGTATTAAGTGCTGGATATTTGAGTTCTAAAGAAAGCCTTCAAGTATTAGATGGCTTAAAGAGCAGTGCCTTATTTAGAGAAGACCAGTATAGTTATATACTCTACCCTAACAAAGACTTAGCTAACTTTCTAGAAAAAAATAAAATTCCTCAAGAAGCCGTTCAAAAGTCTCAACTTCTGAAACAGCTTCTTCAAGATAAGAATACACAAATTATCCAAAAGGATATTAAAGGCAATTATCATTTTAATGGTAATTTCAACAATGCAAAAATGCTCAATGAAGCATTAGATACCTTAACAGATACTACCTATAAATCTCTTGTTTCTGACGAGCGTCAATTCATATTAGACACGTATGAAACCGTCTTTAACCACAAAGCATTTACCGGAAGATCAGGTACCTTCTTTGGGTATGAAGGTCTTGGCTCTATTTATTGGCACATGGTTTCCAAATTACTCCTTGCCGTACAAGAATGTTGCCTAAAAGCCATAAAAGAAGCTAATGACAAAGAGACCATTGGTCGATTATTAGAGCACTATTATGAAATAAATGAAGGGATTGGAGTTCATAAGTCTCCAAAACTGTATGGAGCGTTTCCAACAGATCCATATTCACATACTCCTGCAGGTAAAGGAGCACAACAACCTGGAATGACTGGACAGGTAAAAGAAGATATCTTAAGCCGTTTTGGTGAATTAGGTGTATTTGTGCATGAAGGAAAACTTCAGTTTAGCCCAGATATGCTTCGTACATCAGAATTTTTAGATACCTCAAAAACTTTTGATTATACCGATGTTACGCTAGAACGAAAAAGCCTTACGATTCCTAAGGATTCTATTTGTTTTACCTATTGCCAAGTACCTGTTATCTATACAATTTCAGAAAAAGCACACATACAAGTACATTCAAAAGATGGTTCGACACAGACATTTGAACAATTAAGCTTAGATAAAGCTGTAAGTTATCAAGTATTTAATCGCACAGGAGAGATCGTTCAAATACACGTAGCGATCACCTCTGATTATTTAAAATAAAAGGTGTTTGTACGTATACGCTTTCGCGAAAGCGCATAAAGACCTTATCAAAAAAATATGAATAGTAAATAAAAAACAAGACACCATGAAAGCCATAAAGCACCTCTTAGTTCTACTCATTTTGACTATAGGTGGTGTGTCTTGTAAAGATTCTATGAAAGCTCCCGAAACCCCTATATCACAAAAAAAACCTAAAAACGTGACAGCACAAGAAATACTAGGAAATCCAGATTATCTCGCTATCTCCTACGGTGGATACCGCATGACCTCACGCGATAGTCAACCCTCTATAGTGCAATTGAAAAATGACATGAAAATACTTCATGCCATGAACATTCGTTTTTTAAGAACGTATAATGTACAGTTAGCGCATGCGTCAAATATTTTGAAGGCAATACATGAACTCAAACAAGAAGATCCAAGCTTTGAGATGTATGTAATGCTAGGCGCTTGGATAGACTGTCTCAATGCATGGACAGGACATACACCTGACCATTTTGTAGAAAGCCCTCAAAACGAAGGAGAAATTGGTCGAGCTGTTGCATTAGCAAAGCAATACCCAGATATTGTCAAAGTCATTGCAGTTGGTAATGAAGCAATGGTGAAATGGGCAACTGCGTATTATGTACAGCCCGATGTGATCTTAAAATGGGTCAATCACCTGCAAGGGCTTAAAAAAACAGGCGAACTTTCTAAAGATCTATGGATCACAAGCTCTGATAACTTTGCGTCTTGGGGAGGTGGTGAAGACTTATATCATGTGAAGGCTCTTGAGGACCTCATAGGAGCGGTAGACTATCTTTCTGTACACACCTACCCTATGCACGATACCCACTATCATCCTATATTTTGGGGCGTGTTTGGAAATGAAAATGAGCTCAGCAAAGTAGAACAAATAGATGCTGCTATGATCCGAGCAAAAAACTATGCAATCTCACAGGTAGATAGCGTGGCTAAATATGTAAAAAGTCTAGGCTATGACAAACCTATTCACATAGGTGAGACAGGATGGGCAAGTGCCTCTAATGAGTTATATGGAGACGATGGATCAAAAGCGACCGACGAGTATAAAGAAGCGTTGTTCTATAACCACATGCGCGATTGGACCAATGAAAAAGGAATGTCTTGTTTCTATTTTGAAGCGTTTGACGAACCATGGAAAGATGCACATAATCCAGGCGGATCAGAAAATCATTTTGGATTATTTACTGTAGATGGAAAAGCAAAATATGCCCTCTGGAATCTGGTAGACCAAGGTACCTTTAAAGGGCTTACTCGCAACGGAAATCAAATAATTAAGACCTATAACGGAGATAAAAAAGCACTGCTTGAAGATGTAAAATTACCACCATCTAAAGGAAGGGTCTTAATGAATCATTAAAACCATTAATTATGAAGCATGTAAAAATATCCAGTTTACTCATACTCATTACAACACTAATGGCCTGTACTACAGAAACAGATAATACGCTAAAAGTTGAAGTTTTTGAAACTTCAGCGAGTGGAAATAATTTAACCCCCGTAAACACAGTTTCTCAAGCAGCAGCGACAGAACAAATTACACTATACCCTGAAAAAGAATTACAAACCATTACAGGGTTTGGAGGAGCTTTTACAGAATCTTCGGCGTATTTACTCAATCGATTAAGCAAAAAGAATAGAGATACTATCATACAAGCGTATTTTAGTAAAGAAGGTGCTAATTATTCACTTACCAGAACGCACATGAATTCATGTGATTTCTCTTTATCTCAGTACTCGTACTCCCCAGTAGAAGACGATATGGAGTTGGAGCATTTTTCTGTTAAAGAAGATAAAGACGATTTGATCCCCATGATTAAAGATGCCATGGCAGCCTCTGAAGATGGATTCAAATTATTTGCCTCCCCATGGACCGCCTCGCCTTGGATGAAAGATAATAACGAGTGGGTTGGTGGCAAACTATTACCGAAATACTATGATACATGGGCATTGTTCTTTTCAAAATATGTAGATGCATATAAAGCTGAAGGAATTGATATTTGGGGATTCACCGTAGAAAATGAACCTCATGGTAACGGTAATAACTGGGAAAGTATGCACTACACGCCCGATGAAATGACCAATTTTGTGCAAAACCATTTAGGCCCAAAATTAGAAGCAGATGGGCATGGAGATAAAATCATTCTAGGTTATGATCAGAATAGAGCGGGCCTCAAAGAATGGGTAGACTCTATGTACGCCACCGAAGAAACCTCAAAATATTTTGATGGTACTGCGATACACTGGTATGAAAGTACATTTGAAGTATTCCCTGAAGAATTACAATACGCACATAATAAAGCGCCCAACAAGTTATTAATAGAGACAGAAGGTTGTGTAGACTCCGAAGTCCCTGCATGGAAAGACGATCTATGGTATTGGAGTAAAGAAGCTACAGACTGGGGCTGGGACTGGGCTGCTGAAGAAGAAAAATACCTCCACCCAAAGTATGCTCCCGTGAATCGCTACGCAAGAGATATTATTGGATGTTTAAATAACTGGGTAGACGGCTGGGTAGATTGGAATATGGTGTTAGACAAACAAGGAGGCCCTAATTGGTTTAAAAACTGGTGTGCAGCTCCTGTGATTGTAGATCCAGATGCTGACGAAGTGTATTTTACGCCACTGTTTTATACCATGGCACATTTTAGCAAATACATACGTCCTGGCGCAAAAGTAATCGCCCTCGACCAACCAAAAGACAAAAAATTCATAATAACTGCTGCAAAAAATCCTGATGGCTCTATTGCGGTAGTGGTATTTAATGAAGAACCTGTAGCGAGAGATTTTACCCTTACGCTTCAAGAAAAAACAATCACATTACATATTGAAGGACAAGCATTGCAAACCATTATGATCCCTAGTAGTTAATACATATTATTTTTAAACCAGAGAATAGCGTACAATGAATATATAGCGTGTAAGTTTAAATTAAAAAAGGTGTTTGTATGCTTTCGCGAAACTGCCTCACCAGCAAAAAAGCACATAAAATAAATACGTTTTTAATCTATCACCGAAACCAATAACTAACCAAAAACTAAAAAATTATGTCCACAATTACCAAAAAAGTTCCACTCGGTCAAAAAATTGCCTTTGGCGTTGGAATGTTTGCCAACCAAATGTTTCCTGCCATACTAGGAATATTCATGGTAGTATTGGTTGAAGATTTAAAATTTACTGGACTAATGTGGGGAATGGTTTATTTATTTCCTAGACTATTTGATGCCATCTCAGACCCTATCATGGGTTTCATTTCTGATAATACAAAATCAAAATGGGGAAGACGAAGAGTCTATGTTCTTATAGGAGGTTTCATGATGGGGATTTCTTTTATCTTAATGTGGCAACTTTTTAAGGACAACTCTGTCCAATACAATTTTTGGTACTTCTTTCTTTGGTCGATCGTATTTTATTTAGGTCTTACATTTTTTAGTGTGCCTTATGTTGCGATGGGCTATGAAATGAGTGATGATTATCATGAACGTACTAACATTATGGCGATTGCACAATGGATCGGACAATGGGCTTGGGTAATAGCTCCTTGGTTTTGGGTCATCATGTACGATCCAGAATGGTTCCCATCTGCCGAAGTCGCCGTTAGAGAACTAGCAGTATGGGTCGCAATTCCTTGTGCATTCTGTGCCATGGTTCCTGCACTATTTATAAAAGGAGAATCTACACTTGATAAAGATTACGAACCTCTTAATAGAAATACGATTGGAAGTAGCTTAGTGAAAATATTTCAAAGTTTTAAAGAAGCTTTTAAAATCAAAGAATTTAGAAAGCTTTGTGGAGCTACATTTTTTATATATAACGCCTTCATGGCGGTATCGTCGCTAACATTTTTTGTGATTGTATATAAATTATTTAATGGGGATGCCGGAGCATCTGGCATATGGGTATCCTTATTTGGGTCTCTTGGTGCATTAGGAACTACATTTATTGTAATCCCTGTTGTTGCAGCGCTTGCAAATAAAATAGGAAAGAAAAAAGCATTTATGATTTCCCAAAGTATCTCTATTGTAGGTTACATCATGCTCTACTTTTTATTTGTTCCTGGAAAACCATGGATGTACATTATCGCACTTCCTTTATTTTCATTCGGTATCGGAAGTTTATTTACCATTATGATGTCTATGACTGCAGATGTTATCGACTTAGATGAGTTAACGTCTAGAAAACGTCGTGAAGGAATTTTTGGAGCCATTTATTGGTGGATGGTAAAGGTAGGTTTTGCTATAGCAGGAGCTTTTAGTGGATTAATAATTTGGTTAGTTGGGTTTACTCCCGAAATACCTACAGTAGATCAAATGGGACCCGTAGATGGATTACACGCTTTCTTTTGTGTCTTCCCTGTATTAGGAACATTAGCTGCTATGTATATTATGAAAGATTATAATATCGATGAAGCAAGAGCAAACGAAATCCGAGAAGAATTAGAAAAACGTAAACAACCAGTACAAAACCCTACCTCGTATTATCAGATAGGCAAATTGTCATCTTTAATGGCAAATACGATCGATGCACATGCTGAAAGTGATGTTGACTTCAGTACTATGTCTGTTCCTGAGATTACAAATTTATTTACAAAATCACTAGACAAAGGCCTACATGGTATTTGTTTTAGTCCATATACAGAAGGGCAAAATCTCGGAGATCAATTATCAGTAAGTCAAATCAAACGACGTATGGATATCATCGCGCCTCACACACAATGGGTGCGCTCTTTCTCTTGTTCTGACGGAAATGAATTGATCCCTAAAGTAGCTCACGAAAAAGGATTAAAAACCATGGCTGGTGCATGGATAGGTCGAGACAAAACTCAAAACAATAAAGAAATCGCAAGACTCATAGATCTCGCTAAAAAGGGATATGTAGATATTGCAGTGATTGGAAATGAAGCCTTAATGAGAGGAGATGTAAGCGAGCAAGAGATTATCGAGTACATTCAAACCGTGAAGAAAGCATTACCAGAAATTACAGTAAGTTATGTAGATGCCTATTATAAATTTCACGAACATCCAGCACTTATAGATGCATGTGATGTAATTCTAGTGAACTGCTACCCTTTCTGGGAAGGATGTAGTATTGAAGAATCATCTCGCTATCTAAGACAAATGTATGAAGTTACAAAAAGCATTTCTAAAGGGAAACCTGTTATTATCACAGAAACGGGATGGCCTAACCAAGGAGATGACAAAGGAGGTGCTACACCTTCACCTGAAAATGCAATGAAATATTTTATAAATACCGTAAATTGGTCACAACAAAATGAAATACCTGTATTCTATTTCTCTTCCTTTGATGAGTCTTGGAAAGTACATCAAGAAGGAGATGTAGGAGCACGTTGGGGGCTATGGAATACCCAAGAAAAATTAAAATATAAATAAACATGTCATATAGAGGAGATCATAATTATCTACTTGAAAACGCAGAATTCACAGAACATAAAGGCGTTGATTTTAGTAAATACACCACCAAAGAATTAGAGAAGCTTTGGAGAAAAACCTTAAAAGCAGGAATGCACGGCTTGTGTTTTAGTATGTATGAAGACGGGCAAAAACCTGGTGATATCATCACAGAGGCACAAGTAGAACGAAGAATAAATATCATAAAACCGTACACCAAATGGGTGCGCTCTTTCTCGTGTATTGAAGGAAATGAGTATGTACCTCGTATTGCACATAAACATGGACTCAAGACCATGGTTGGTGCTTGGTTAAGTGATGATTTAGAAAAAAACGAAGAAGAAATTGACGCCTTAATCGCACTAGCCAAAGAAGGTTGTGTTGATATTGCCGCCGTAGGAAATGAAGTGTTGTATAGAAACGAACTCACAGAGGAGCAATTACTAGACTATATCTATACCGTAAAAGAAGCCCTACCAAATATTCCTGTGGGGTATGTAGACGCGTATTACGAATTCTCACATCATCCTAAACTTGCAGAAGCGTGTGATATTATCCTATCCAACTGTTATCCCTATTGGGAAGGATGTGATCTGGAGCATTCTTTAAATCATATGCAACAAATGTATGGACAAGCGAGTCATGCAGCACAAGGTAAGAGAGTGATCATTACAGAAACAGGATGGCCTAGTCATGGTACCAACTTAAAAGGAGCATATCCTTCTCGAGAAAATGCCATGAAATACTTTATCAACGCGCAAGTGTGGTCTGCAAAAGCAGACATAGATATGTTCTATTTTTCATCTTTTGATGAATCATGGAAAGTAGGTCCAGAAGGAGATGTAGGTGCTTATTGGGGACTTTGGGATAAAAACGAAAAATTAAAGTTTTAATACAGAACTACAAAATAGAAGAGGCTGTATAAAAAGTAGCATACAGGCTAAAATGTCATCCTGAGCCTGTCGAAGGAGTATTGGTTATCAATACATTAAAAACTTCAAAAAAACCTGTCTTAAGCTTATTAGAAGGCTTATTTTGAAAAGTTTATACTACTTTTTAGACAGTCTCTTTAGTTTAATCAATGCATTTCAAAATCCTTCACGCCTGCTTCTATCCGAATTGTTAGATCATTGTATGCCGGGGGGATAGGACAATTATATCCTGTGGTATACGCACAATACGGATTATAGTTTTTATTAAAATCTATACTAAGCGTACCATCCACAATATCAGATTGCTCTATATCGATATAACGCCCACCTCCATAAGAACCGTCGCCACTCGTATAGTCTGTAAAAGGTAAAAAGAGACTCTGTCCATATTCATGCTCTGGATGATCTCGATAATACGTATTTTGATATATAGGCAACGTAAACGTCTTTCCTTCTATCTCAAAGTTGGCAATCCCGTACATCACATATTCCCTTGTACGCCCTGAAGATAAGGCCATATCAAACGGCGTAGCATCGGGTGTTTTGGTAAAGGTGGCGCTTACGCGAAATTTTAAGTCGATGGGATAGAATTCTAATCCATGAAAGTCTTTTAGTTGCTTTTTACTCAAAATAGAGGTCGCTGGATTTTGGTATACGTCAGACAGCGAATCCTGATGTCTTTGAGCCTCCAACACCCAATGTTCGTCTTGTTTTAATGAAGAAATAGTTGTCTGAGAAATAGCTACTTTCGCGAAAGCAAAAACCACTAAAAAAATATAAAATTTCATTTTTCTTGTTTTAAGAAGATACAAGTAACATATTTTTTTCCTAGTTTTGAGGAATCAAATTTAAAAAATGAAACGAGTCAATACATATTGCACAACCCAAACGTGGAATTCCCAACGTCGGATGCTATGTATTGTCTTTCTATAAATAGATCAAATAATCCATACAAAAAGTCCGACCCTAGCGTCGGACTTTTTGATTTTATAAAGCTGGCGCAGGATATAAATACCTATCAAAAACACCTGTATGATGAAAAAATTACTGCGCAATTACATAAAAACCTTTGAAGGCCTCTCTAAAGAAGTTTGGTGGCTGTCATTGATTACATTCGTTAATCGTTTTGGAGCAATGGTGGTGCCCTTTTTATCTATCTATCTTAATGAGAGTATAGGCATCTCAGAAAAAAACATAGGGTGGATCATGACGGCCTATGGGTTAGGATCTGTCACGGGGTCTTACCTTGGAGGGAAACTAACGGACTGTTTGGGATACTATAAAGTAATCCTTATAAGTCTCTTTTTTACAGGAATTAACTTCTTGTGGGTGATGCATATCACTAGCTTTATGGGTCTTTGTCTTTCTTTCTTTTTCCTGATTACTATGGCCGATATGGGACGTCCAGCGTTTTTTGTGGCACTAAGCGCCTATTCAAAACCAGAAAACAAAACACGCTCCCTTACCCTATTAAGACTTGCCATTAACCTTGGAATGGGTGCAGGTCCTATGATAGGTGGTATTTTAATTGGTACGTTAGGATATAAGGCACTCTTTTATGCCGATGGATGTACTTGCTTACTAGCTGCTTTTTTAATGATGTATGTACTCAATCCTAAAAAAGCAAAAGAAGTAGATACAGAAGTAATCGTAGCCATGCCTGTCGCACCCCAAAAAGATATTCCGTATCTATATTTTCTCATTGGGCTCTCTTTATTTGCGATGGTGTTTCTCCCCATTTTTACAGTAGTACCTCTCTATTACCGATCTGTCTACCAAATAAGCGAAGTTAATGTCGGACTATTAATGGGGGTTAATGCCTTTTTGATTGTGATTCTAGAAATGCCTTTAGTCGCTTGGTTACAAAAAAAGAGTTTTGATAATATTCAACTTACCATAATAGGTATCGTATTTACTGGCGTAAGCTATCTGGCTCTTTTATGGGAAGCATGGGTAGGCGTGGTATTGATCTCCATCGTACTTTTGACTTTTGGCGAAATGATAGGCTTTCCGTTTAGTAATAAATTTGCCTTGGATCGTTCGAAAATAGGAAAACAGGGCGCTTTTATGGGCTTATATACCATGGCATTTGCCATCGCCAATATTGTCGCACATAATGCTGGAATGCAGATAACAGCCTACTATGGTTTTAAAATGGTTTGGCTATTTTTATTTGGGCTGGCTGCTATTGCTTGTTTTTTTATGTACCTATCCAGACGAATGCTTGCGTAGTAAACATCAACCCATATATAATAGAAAACCTATCTTTAACATCTAAATAAGATTAATGAAATACGTATTAACACTCTTAATCACATTAGCTACTATCTCTTGTGGAGATACTTCTCAAGACAAAGAGATAAATGATACGCAACAAACTGTATCAGATAATCAAGAAAAAAAGTCCGCTGGAGTTGATACTAAGCAAGGTCGAAGTACGAAAACGAAACCAACATTAATAGAAGGACGCTACAATGTTGCTTTTTTGATCATGGACGGCACCTATAACACAGAACTCACCGCGCCTTTTGACATTTTCCAGCATACACAGTATCGGGAAAACATTAAGCAGATGAATGTCTTTACAGTGGCAAATACGCTAGATCCTATCCGCACATTTGAAGGGATGTACCTCCTACCCGACTTTGATTATACCGCACCAAACCTTCCGAATATTGATATTCTGGTCATTCCAAGTGCCGAACATCACCTAGACACCGATCTAGAGGATCAAGTAATGCTGAATTTTGTCAAAAAAGTAGATGAAAATGCGCTCTTTATGACCTCCCATTGTGATGGTGCTTTCGTACTCGCCAAAGCTGGGCTTTTGGATGGTAAAGTATCTACGACCTTTCCAAGTGATATAGATAAGATGCGTGAGACTTTTCCCCAGCTAGATATTCGTAAAGAAGTCCTATTTGTGCACGATGGGAAATACATTACCTCAGCAGGCGGCGCTAAGAGTTTTGAAGCCGCACTCTATCTTTCAGAACATTTATATGGAGCAGAAATTGCACGTTCTCTTGCAGGAGGATTGGTCATTGATTGGAAACTAGAGGAAGTACCTCATGTGATTATAGAATAAGAGACTATCTAAAAAGCTAAGACAGCCTCTTATTTTTATTTGGATAGGTATCGACTTGTTCTCAAATATGCAATTCTCAAGGATTTTATTCTTTTTTTAGACCATCCTTTATACGCTTTCGCGAAAGCGTACTTATATGCCTCATATCTCTTAGTATTTGTAATTACTGACACCCTTCGTAAGGATCTGGAAATCCTTTTGGATTCTTTGCCCATGTCAATGTTGTTTTATCTCTTGAGGTCATAGGATTTTTAGGAACAGGAGCTAGATAGGTGTCCCCTGTGCAATAGCCTTGGGTATCTAGTTCAATAGTTCCATCACTCATCACCGTAATCAAGCTATATCCAAAAAATGGCGGTGAATGCGGTACATGACGGTTATTAACACTTCCACCATGACCTGCGACTATTTGATAGGTCCCGCCACCTAAAGCGTCATTGATAGGTTGCCAACGTTCATAATCATGTTGATGTGCAGAGAGCATGGCTACTACCCTATTTTCTTCAAATGTAGGCCATAATTGTCCGCCTTGTGGCAACCCTCCATGCCCAGTATCTGGATTTCCACCCACATAATACGGACGATGTCCTACCACAAAAATATGATCAATAGCTGTATCTTTTTTGAAAGCCTCTACTTGCTGATTTACCCAATTAACTGGAACTTGTCCTTCTAAGCCATTAGCGTTATAGGTGTCTGTGTTCATGACCACAAAACCTACATTGTGCTTGGTAAATGTAAAAGACAATCGATTATCTAACCCTAAGGTATCAGGAGCTGTTTTTCTGGAAGTTGGCATATAGTCTTTCATATAGCGTAACCAAACATCTGTGCTTCGTGCTAGTGGTATCTCTCCGCTGGGAGTATAGGTTAACATCTCATGATTTCCTGGCACGGCGACGAGCTCAATACTGGATTGACTAATAGGATTATTCTCATATACTTTTTTCCAAGCATTGAGCTGGGAATTAAGATGGATAGTATCACTTTCGGCAAGCACCAAATCTCCTAGAAAAAAGAAGATCTCTGGTTTCTGAGCTAAGTTATTCATATGCTCATACATACGGTCTAATGCGTACATATTAGCCGTTGAAGGATTTGAAGGTGACTGGTTATGTCTATCTATACGATTACAGCCTACAAAAGAGAAACTAAAAATAGGTTTTACTGCTTCTTTAGAAACAACTTCAGGTGTTTCTTTCTTTTTTTCTTGTTCCGGTTTTTCTGATTGATTTTTACAACTACAAAAGACGGTAAGTGCTATAACGCAACTCCAAATAATACGATTCATAATGATTAGTTTTGATAAAATTAGTAGTATTTACAAACGTATATATACGTAATACTACCTGTTTACCATACTACTTAATCATCATAAAACTTTGATTTTCCAAGATATGCTTTAATAATTCCATTCCACTCCTCTCCTATTCTCAAGGCCGTTGTACCCTCTATATTGTAGAGAAGTTCGTAGTCTTTAAAGCCGCTTTTAAGAAGTTCTTCTAGATAAAACAATGCAGCATTCTCATCACCTTCTTTAGCACTCAAAGAAACCGCATTTATAAAAGCTTGCTGATTGGTAGGATCTACAAGCGTGCGGAGTACATTCATAAAGAGCAATTGCTCGATTTTAGCGTTTTTTTGACGAATCTCGTCATATTTATCTTCCACCAATGTTTTGACAAAGCCTTTTAAACGAATAGACGCTTTACGCTCTTGGTCATGAGAAGCGGTACTATCTATCTTTGCATCTAGGTCATTCATTTGAAAACTCCACCACCCTAAATTATCAAAATAAGAGTTTTTAGAATCTTCATTAAGATAGTATTGAAAATCTTCTGCAAGAAGTACTTCTGCATATTTTACAGATGTTTGTCTTGAACGTTTTACTTTGAAGGTAGCATTCCCTCGTATGGTTCGTAATAATTCCTTTTGTGAATCTGTGTCCACACGCCCTTTATATTGCTTTCTTAAGTCTTGTACAAAGCTAAATGCTGATAAGTGCTTGCGTTGTTTATATAACAATTCTCCGAAAGCGAGATCACTGTCATAATATTTTTGGACTTCCTCTTGAGGTGTTGTTTTTGTAAGTAATATATCAACCATTGCTGCCGACAAAAAACCTGCCTCAGGCCAATCAGCTCCTCCATTGTACTCATAATACCCCGCAAAACTAGTACTACTGCGTAATATGTTTTGATACCCTCGTAATTTATAGTAATTAGGGTTTTCATCCCCAGATATTAATGTCAGCTTCATACCAGAATTCTTTTTAAAAATAGTATTATCCAAAAAGATATCATTTACAGCAATCACCCCTTTTATTTTTTGAGTAGTATACGCACCCGCACTAGCGACCAAAGCACCATCTCCCCTTCCTGCAAGAATAATTTTTGTAGCATCAATAGCATACCGTTGATAGACGGTATTGAGTAACTTTTCTGTTTTTTTAAGTCCTGTTTTCAGCGAATCTTTAATAGCAAAATTTGCGCCCACAATAATACTACTTGTAAGTTCTGATCCTATCGTAAACTGCTGTACTGCGAGAGCACCTTGATTTGTTTCATCAAAAATAAAAACAACAGGATAGCTTCCATTTTCATCGTAATTTCTGGGAAGATATAATGCGTAGGTATCTGTCTGATCATCATCTAAAGCAATAGAAGGAATAATGGATCCTGGAACAATATCTTGTCCAAAAACGGAAGTAGAAATGAGGAGAAAAAGGAGAAAAAAACGCATAAGCAATTTAAATTTTCATCAATTATATCAAATATCGTGCAAGAAATAGTCTAAAAAAAATAAAAGCTCCTATATGTAAAGGCTTTCTATTTATTTTTTAATAATTTTAGTCAACTAAAACTTTGTGTATGAAACGCTCATTACTCGTTATTATTCTCCTTTTATCCGCTTTCGCGAAAGCGCAAGACTACTACTTCGCTAAATATGCTCCTTTCCAGCAAAATATTCCGACACCAGAACAGTATCTCGGGTATGCCATTGGAGACCAACATACACGGCATGATCAAATTGTTTCTTACCTAGAAAAACTAGCCGAAGTATCCGATCGCGCTACCATCATGGAGTATGGAAAAACCCACGAAGGCAGAAAATTAGTCATGTTCACCGTGTCGACATCAGACAACCATAACAATATAGAAAGCATCAAGCAGCAACATCTTGCGTTTAGCAATACTTCCCAAAAAGTGAGTAATTATGACGAAGTACCCATCTTCATACAACTAGGCTATAATGTACACGGAAATGAACCTTCTAGTTCTGAAGCAGCCTTACTAACGGCTTACACGCTCGTTGCTTCTGAGCATCCAGACATAGTGAATTATAGAAAAAATGCGATCATTTTCATTGATCCAACCATTAATCCTGACGGCCGAGATCGTCATACGCAATGGGCCAATAGCTTTAAAGGATCGCCATTAGTATCTGATAATATAGATGCAGAGCACACTGAAATGTGGCCCCGTGGACGTACCAATCATTATTGGTTTGACTTGAATCGCGATTGGTTGCTAGGCATCAATCCAGAAAGCCGTGGTAAACTCAACTGGTATCATGAGTGGTATCCAAATGTGGTTACTGATTTTCATGAAATGGGTACCAACAGCACCCACTTCTTTGAACCTATGGTACCAATAGGAAGCCTTGATCCGATTATGCCTAAAGAAAATTATGAGGACCTCAACGATTTATTTGCACCCTATTTTTCGGATGCTTTGGATCAGATTGGTTCTTTTTATTTTACCAAAGAAGCCTTTGACGGCACCTATCCCGGCTATGGAAGTTCGTACCCAGACCTCCAGGGCGCCTTAGCCCTCCTTTTTGAACAAGCCAGTAGTCGAGGGCATTTACAAGACACCGATTTTGGAACGATCTCGTTTGCCTTTACCATCAGAAATCAGTACACCTCTGGGTTTGCTACCGTAAAAGCCGCTGTTGAAAATAAAGCGCAGTTGCGTAAATACCAGCAGGATTTCTTTGTCTCCGCTTTAGCGAAAGCAAAAACAGACCAAGCCGCTGCTTATGAATTTGGTGATCCCAACGATCGTAATCGCACCAAAGCCTTTATAGACAAACTACTCTTGCACCGAATTAAAACCTATAAAAAAGGAGATGGCACCTATGTGGTACCTGTTGCACAAGCTCAAAAACGAATGGTACAATCTTTCTTTGAAACTTATAGCAAATATCGTGATAGTGTCTATTATGACGCAAGTGCGTGGAGTGTGGCTAATTTTTACAACATGCGCGCCAAAGAACTGTCTAGTGTTCCTAGTTTACAAAATGAAATTACAAGTACAAGTTCGCTTGCTACGGTAACACCGGTATCTAAAACCAACTATGCGTATTTAATTGATTATAATGATTACAATGCTTCGGCTTTACTGTATCATTTACAGCAAAAAGGAATCATAGTTTCTACCGCTTTTAAACCCTTTACTGCCAAAACAAAAAGCGGCACTGTCGATTTCAACTACGGAACGCTTATGGTGCCTGTAAGCAGACAATCATTAGATGCTACTAATGTATTTACGATTGTATCAGAAGCGCAACAACGTTTTCAGGTGCCTATCTATGCAGCAGATACTGGTTTTAGTGTAAAAGGTATTGACTTAGGAAGTAGCAACTTTGCCAAGATAGACACCCCTAAAGCCCTTATGATTATTGGGAATGGGACTAGCTCTTACGAGGCTGGAGAAGTGTGGCACTTACTAGACACCCGTGTCCACATGCCTATCACCAAAGTATTGATGTCTAATTTCGGGCGTGTGAATTTAACCGACTATAACACCTTAGTCATGGTTTCTGGGAATTACAATGATCTTTCAGATAGTGAGCTGAAAAACATCAAAGACTGGGTATCCCAAGGAAATACACTTATTACCATTGGGCGTGCTACTTCATGGGCGATTAATAAAAAGGTAGCCACAGGAAAACTGACTGAAAAGAAAAAGGATACAGCGAAAGTAACCGAACGTAAAAACTATGTAGATGAGAGACCTAATCGCGGTAAGCAACGCCTAGGAGGTGCTATTTTTGAAGTCGATTTAGATATAACGCATCCACTAGGGTTTGGATTTACCGCGCGTGATCTTCCTGTATATAAAAATAATAATGTATGGTTAGCCCCAAGTAAAGACGAATACAATACTGTCGCCAAATACACCAAAGACCCACACATCGACGGATTTATCTCTGACGAGAACTTGGAAGATAACTTAAAACCTTCTGCCTCGCTGGTAGTGAGTCCGCAAGGGAGAGGTCGCGTGGTCCTTTTTGCCGATAATCCCAACTTTAGAGGCAGTTGGTATGGTACTAACAAGCTGTTTTTAAACGCATTGTTCTTTGGGAATTTAATCAACTAAGATTCCTAAATGCCAACGGGTAGGTTGGTGGTTGTTTTAAAATCTTTGTATTTTTTTCTTTACAAAGATTTTAAAACTTTCCGTTTCTACACCTCTGTAAACTGTTTTTAAACGCATTGTTCTTTGGGAATTTAATCAACTAAGATTCCTAAATGCCAACTGGAAGGTTGGTGGTTGGAAAAAACGCTATTCAGATGCTTTTAAAATAGAGTAATACTCTAAAATAGAACACTACTCTATTTTAAAACTTATAGATAACAGTTTCCCCGCTAGAAAGACGTTGTGCTGAGCTTGTCTAAATAGGGGATTAAGGGGTGTGTTCTTACAAACGCTCCAGTTAACATCTCCCTCAATCCCTCCTTTCTAGGAGGGAAACTCAAAATAATATCAAACATACGATGGTCGGAGAAACAAAAATTAAACTTCAAATTTAAATGACTTAGCATACCTTTAATTCGATAGCGTATGAATTCTATATGTGTAATTTGTTTCCTAAATTCGCTCACAAACCATCTAACAAACACCATTTAAAAGCACTAAAAAGGGATACATATAATGACAGACCAAAACACACGAGAGCTCATCCGAACATTTACATCTTCGGTATATGAAAACTCCATCAGCCAAGTTGACGCTGAAAAAAGTATCAACAAAATCCATTCGCATTTTAAGGAAATCACCAACATTACCGGATACGACTCTAAAATTGAACATCTAGCGGCTATTCCTACAGCCAAAGGGAAGGCATTAGGCTTAAATTTTGCCGCACAATGCTTATTCGATTACAAGCGAACGACCCAGTTTTTAAGAGCCATGATCACGGTCATTAAAGAGAAACAAAAAGAAAAACCTGGAGAATTGATCCGTATTTTTTATGCTGGCTGCGGTCCTTATGCCCCCTTTATAACACTGGTAGCGCCTTTATTTCAACCCGAAGAAGTCCAGTTTTCACTGCTGGAAATTAATAGTAATGCGGTCGCTTCCGCGAAAAAATTAATGGATGCCCTTGAATTGTCTGCCTATCTTCAAAACTTCTATACTGCCGATGCTGTGACCTTTAAAGTACCTGAAGCCGATTCGTTTGACATTTTGTTTAGTGAAACCCTTGATGCAGTATTGTACCGAGAATGTTATGTGCCTATACTGTTTAATTTACTCCCGCAATTCAATCAAGATGTGGTATTGATTCCTGAAAATGTAATCCTTAACGTTTCTCTTGTTACACTCGCTACCGAAGACACAGCGCCCAAGGAAGATGACTTTGGAACTGTTTTTAATACAAGAGAAGCTATTGCATCTCAACAACATCTAGACGCTATTCCTAAACGATTTCCAGGTAAAGAAGTTGATTTATCACAGGTAAATACAGAAGTGTATGAGAAGTTTGTTTTAGATACCAAAGTACATGTTTGGGGAGATATTTGGTTGCATAGAAATGAATCTTCTTTAACCGTGCCCCGTCAATATATGTTAACACAACCCTTTCAAAGTAGTGCTATTATATTTGCTTACTTCATCGAACCAGAAATCGAAATGAAATATAAACCTGTCAAATAAATAAGGTGGATTGCTAACAGTCTAGTTGCAGTTGTAAATAAAATACTTCTGCTTTATCACGTGTTAGTTTTTAAAGATAGCTTAACGCTTCCAAAAACCTAGAACGAATTGTATCGGGTCGTTTTCTTTTAGTAATTTCGCGAAAGCGAATAAAACATAATGAGCATCATTTCTAAGGATATTACAAAAGCTATTGACATCTTAACTAATGAAGACGTCGTTGCCATTCCCACCGAAACAGTTTATGGGTTGGCTGGAAATATATACAGCGAAAAGGCCATTCGTAAGATCTTTTCGGTCAAGCAACGACCGTTATTTAATCCGTTGATTGCACACGTGGCTTCCATTGAAAGCGCTGAAGCACTCGCCGCTGAATTTCCAGAAAAAGCACGAAAACTCGCTGAGGCTTTTTGGCCAGGTTCATTAACCCTACTTTTAAAGAAAAAAGCAACGGTCCCAGATCTCATCACCGCTGGAAAAGACACCGTTGCAGTCAGAATTCCGAATCATCCCGTGACCTTAGAGTTGTTAAAAAACCTACCCTTCCCGCTGGCAGCACCCAGTGCCAATCCTTTTGGGAGCATTAGCCCTACAACTGCTCAACACGTTGAGAATTATTTTAAAGATGCTATTGCCATGGTGCTTGAAGGTGGACCTTGTCAAAATGGCATCGAATCAACCATTGTAGGTTTTGAAGATAACAAACCTGTGATTTACCGTCTAGGATCGATATCTATAGAGGAAATTATCGAAGTGATAGGTGACGTTACGCTTAAAAACAAAAAAGAAGTCGCCCCTAATGCGCCAGGGATGTTATCAAGACACTATGCGCCCAATACCAAATTGTACTTGGTGGATGATGTCGCCGATTTTATAAAAGAGCATCCCACCAAAAAAATAGGCGTCATCCGATTCTCCAACGGACTTACAGCGCCAAACGTAACCCATCTTGAGATTTTATCTGAAAGTGGCAATTTAAAAGAAGCCGCTGCAAAATTGTATACCACCCTACACCAACTAGACACCTTATATTTAGATATGATTGTCGCTGAAAAGTTTCCTGACACAGGATTGGGCACCTCTATAAACGATCGCTTGGAAAGAGCCACGAAGCGTAAATAATGACCTTCATCACAAACACCCTATACATCTTTATATGAATGCTATCATCAACCACCTCATAGAAGAACTCGAAAACATCCAGCATGGGAGTCCGTGGGTGGGAAGTACGTATCAACGCAAACTCAAAAGTATTGATTCTGATTTGGTTTTTAAAAGACCCATGGACGATATGCATAGCATTGCCGAAATCATTTCGCACCTTACCCTATGGAGGAAAGAAGCCATTCTGAAAATTAAAACAGGAAAAGGAAGCAAAACAGATGATTGTGAAGAAAACTGGTTGCCAAATACTATACTAGAACGACAAGGTTGGGCTTCCATAAAAGAAGCCTATGATCATTCTCTCAGCGAACTCATCGCACTTCTCCATCAAGAAAACGATAGCTTTCTCACAAAGGAATATTATGATACCGATTTCAAAGGCACCTACCCTTATCGTTTTCTTTTAAATGGGATGTTACAACATGACCTCTACCATTTAGGACAGCTAGGATTGATTATAAAATACTTAAAGAAATCCTACTAAAACATATCATTTAGCGCCTCTAACATACTAGGCAAAAGTATAAGAGATTATAATTTTCCGCTCCTGCCTGCCGGCGAGGCAGGTTCGAGAAAGATGTGCAAGTCTGTCGATATACCTATTTAAACTCATAACTCTGGATTCTGAATATCAAAATGAAAAAAGAACGATTGGAGATTTTGGATTTTTGATTTTCTAGTTGTCCATGCCTGAATAGCATTGACCACTTTTAGTTAGTGATTCTTTTAACAAGTCCTGAGTCGTGAATCCTGTAGCGCAGCGATCCTGAGTCTTTTATAAAATCGATTGTGAATAACAATGCTAAACTAAGGGCTGACCCCAGTTTATAACTCGTGCCCCACCCCTGAGTATGATAACTCCAAACATAATCCCATCCTAAGTCATCCACAAACACATATCATAACCACTAATGCCATAACAGAATCAATTTTAGTATCTTTTCACATACTTCCATCTAAAAATAACACTCGTAAAAAGAATTTCAACCAATGAAAAAATTCATTCTAAAAATATGGTTTTGGAGGTTATTCATTGTCCATAAGAATACGCTACCCACAAAATCAGATCGTATACATCCAAAAATGGAATATGAGTTGATGTCTGGTGGATTCATCTGGGAAGATGAAGGGTTGTGGGGAATGCAACGCGACTTGGCAAATGCATTTAGATATGTACTTCATCATCGGACGAAATTAGTGCTGGGGCCAATAAACAGTATGGGTATTATGGGATCAGATAATTTTGATAAACAAATTTTTAAAATGGCTCAAAAATATTTTCCAGATTGGATTGGATTTCATGAATCTAGATGCTCCTATAATCCTGAACTAGCCGATAGGATGATGAGAATACTAAAAGTTGCCAATTGGAGAATGGATAAAGTAATCAATGATGACTAATCGAAAATAATGTGCCCAGCGTTGACACCAGTTTGTAACTAGTGCTCCGAACTAGAGCATTGTAACCCAAAGAACAATTTCTCAATAAACCATTCACAAATACAATTTATAACCCCGATATCTATATCTAATCAAAATGTAGTATCTTTTTGCATACTATTTTCTTCACAAAACCGTAAACATTTGAAACAAACATTATGAAAAGAATACTAATACTCCTCCTCTCTATCCCTTTTTTATCGCTAACCATCGAAACAGATGATGCCAACTTCATTGGTACGTGGGTTGGAGAAGATGAAAATGAAATTGGACGCATAAATTTTGATTCAGAAGGGTATGCCTACTTCGAAGTGAAGGGTCAAATTTTTGGAGGGAAAGAATTCTTGTATGAAAGAAAAAAAGGGAGAATGACCTATGAAATTAATAGTGAAACAGATCCCATAGAAGTGGATTTGATATTGACAAAATTGGAAAGCGGAGAACAAAAATCATTACTTTGTATTGCCCATTTTATTGATAAAGATACCATGAAGTTTGCCATAGGGTATAATGATACCCGACCAACCGAATTTGATTCGGAAAACTCCATAACATTTAAAAGAGAAAAGTAAAAATAATTTATACCTGTATGCTCAAACTAAGTTGAACAAGATAAATTAGCGTGTTATCCATATAAGCCATAAAAGCCAGCATCTGAGATGCTAGCTTTTTTATTTAGTGCTATTTGTAAAGTGTTAACCTTACGACAACCCAGAAATGTAACTGCCGTACAAATCATTAAATCGCATTCCATTAGAAAGTTCGTATTTACTCAGTTTTTTAAACCTAGATAACGGAAACGGAAAGTTCTGTATTCTTTGTCAGAAAAAATGTACAAAGAACACAGAACAACCACCCACTTGACATCAAGAAACCTTACGACAACCCAGAAATATAACTCCCATACAAATCATTAAATCGCATTCCATTAGAAAGTTCGTATTTACTCAGTTTTTTAAACTCTACGAGTCCCCACAAAACGAATTCTTTCATAAAATACGAATCTTCAGGAGTGGTATCAGGAAGGTGCTTGTTGATTAAGGCTGTCAATGGAGTGATGCTATCTAGTTTTTGTTTATACTCAGCATCAGAGAGGTCGTCTTCGAGGACAAAACCACTTTGCTCAAAAAACCAAGCCAATACCTCCTCATACGGATCTTCATCAGTGTCTTTGGTCAGTTTTTCTATTTTCGGGAAATGCATTAAAAACAGATTTTTGGTCGCATCCCCGATCAGTTCTTTTGCCACATACGCAGCTCCCTCCTGCTCTCCTTCATACACTAACTCTACTTTTCCTGTAATCGCTGGGATAATGCCCATCAAATCTCCAAAACGAATCGCAGTATGTGACTCCCCACTAATGAGCATACGACGCTCTGCGGTACTCATTAAATTCTCAAATGCCGTAATACTCATACGTGCACTAACCCCACTTTTCTCATCAATAAACTCACTATCACGAGCGGCAAAACTAATTTCTTCCAATAAATCCCGTACCAAATCGGGTACATGTACTTTGTCTTTCTGACGTTCATCGAGACGGGCTTCTTGCTCGGTAATTGCTCTTGCTGTGGCAATATCTTCTGGGTAGTGCGTTAAGATTTGTGAACCAATACGATCTTTCAATGGTGTCACAATACTTCCGCGGTTGGTATAATCTTCAGGGTTTGCCGTGAAGACAAATTGCATATCCAAGGGTAAGCGTAGTTTGAATCCGCGAATCTGGATATCGCCCTCTTGTAAGATATTAAATAACGCCACCTGAATCCGAGCCTGTAAATCGGGTAATTCGTTGATTACAAAAATACTTCGATTCGCTCGTGGAATCATCCCGTAATGAATCACACGATCATCCGCATAGCTCAGTTTGAGATTGGCAGCTTTGATCGGATCCACATCCCCAATGATATCCGCTACGGTGACATCGGGAGTGGCTAATTTCTCTGCAAAACGCTCCGAACGGTGTACCCAATCAATAGGCGTATCATCCCCTTTGTCAGCGATTAATTCTGTAGCATAACGAGAAATGGGCTGCAACGGATCGTCATTAATTTCAGAACCTGCTACAATCGGCATCCACTCATCGAGTAAATTGACCATCTGCCTAGCCAAACGCGTTTTTGCTTGACCGCGTAAACCTAACAAATTAATGTTGTGGCGTGACAAAATTGCGCGTTCCAATTCAGGAATTACTGTGTATTCATACCCGTGAATCCCCGTAAAGGTTGGCTCTTTCTTTTGTAATTTATCAATTAAATGCTCGCGAAGCTCTTCTTTAATACTTCGTGATGTCCAGTTGGATGCTTTTAATTCACCCAGTGTTTGTATGTTTTTCATATGTTTCTTTTAATTTCCGTCCTTCGACTATCGCTCAGGATAGACTCTGACGGGAATCTTATTTTCATTTATACTCCCGTGAACCTCCCTGCGGTAGGCAGGGACGGGAATCTCATTCTTATTAACTTAATCATCTTAAAATAGCGTATTGCTCTATTTTAGAGTAGTACGCTATTTATGCTTTATTCTTCTCTAGTCGGTCATTTCGATACTATTTGCTTCCTGCCTTTCGGCGAAATCAAATCACTCAATGTCCTTTGTTTTATTTTCATTTACGCTTCTACTTCCCTCAATCCTTTACTTCGAAGGGATGGAAACGGAAAGTTTAAAAAAATGAATCAAAAAAATGTATTCATTTTTTAAAACAACCACACCCTACTCGGTTTCAACTTTCGCTTTTCTACTTTCTACTTTACTTTATCCGTTTCTTCCGATTGGTTTCATAATCAATCAAAGGTAGAACGGAAAGTTTAAAAAAATGAATCAAAAAAATGTATTCATTTTTTAAAACAACCACACCCTACTCGGTTTCAACTTTCGTTTTTCTACTTTCTACTTTATTTAATCCGTTTCTTCCGATTGGTTTCATAATCCTGGAAGATCATTTCACCGAGGCCTTGTAAGCCGGTGTAAAAGGCTTTTCCTTGATTGGCTTCGGTAAAGGCATCGACAAATTGTTGCAAATACGGATCACTCGCGATCATGAACGTGGTGATCGGGATGTGTAATTTTCGCGCTTGACGCGCCATCGTATAACATTTACTCACAATATGGGCATCTAATCCATTTGGGTTTTTATAATACCTGCCATCTTTGAGACGTAAACAACTCGGTTTCCCGTCGGTAATCATAAAAATTTGTTTGTTGGTATTTCGTTTACGACGTAGGATATCCATAGCGAGTTCAAGCCCTGCCACGGTGTTGGTATGATAGGGACCGACTTGTAAATAGGGTAAATCCTTGATTTTAATCGGCCAGGCATCGTTGCCAAACACAATAATATCCAACGTATCTTTTGGATACCGCGTGGTGATGAGTTGCGCAAGTGCCATGGCTACTTTTTTGGCGGGTGTAATACGATCTTCGCCATACAGAATCATACTATGGGAAATATCAATCATCAACACCGTACTCATCTGTGCTTTAAAATGGGTTTCTTCAACGACGAGATCACTTTCGCGTAAGCTAAAATCTCCCATTCCATTATTGATTTGTGCATTTCGTAAGCTTTCGGTCATCGAAATGCGCTCCAAGGCATCGCCAAAACGATACCCACGGTAATCCCCTGTATGCTCATCCCCTTGTCCGCTCATTTTAGAACGGTGATTTCCTTGAGTACTTTTTTTGAGTTTTCCAAAAATCTGATCCAATGCCCGCTGACGTATCGCGCGCTCAGTTTTTTCGGTAATCGCCGCACTTTGCGATCCGTCGGGACGAACCTCATCACGGATGTAGCCTTTTTCTTTGAGTTCTTCTACAAAATCATCCAGTGTATAATCTTCGTTGGTCAACGTATACTCCTCATCTAGTTGCTTTAACCAGTCCATCGCTTCATCAAAATCACCTGAAGTATGTGTGATCAGCTCTTGGAAAATATCCAATAGTTTTTCAAACAGCGACTGACTTTCTGCTTCGTAGGGTTTGAAGACAAACCCTTTGCGTTTTTCATCTTTTTTCATGCACTATAAAAATACGATTATTTGTTAAAATGACGCTTTCGCGAAAGCGAACTTAACATGCCTTTAAGAGTAATAAGCGCCTAGAAGCCCCTTGATCCCCAAAGGGGAATACTTATCTGTAAATTTCTTCTCCTTCTTTGAAAAGGTGAGGGTGAGAAAAAAACAATGCCTCACAAGGAGGCATCATCTTCGTCAATAATCATAAAAAAAGGGGGGAATTCTATTATTTTGGCATTAAAACATGGTCTATGGCATGTATTACGCCATTAGAGGCGTCTACATCTGTCATGATAATAACAGACTCTCCACCTTTTGCATCTTCAATAACCACATTACCATTATCCATCGTTAAGGTAATTTTTTCACCTTTTATCGTGTCTACAGCAAAGACTCCGTCATTATCTTTTATTGCTTTTATAATATCTGAAGCTTTATATTTTCCTGCGATCACGTGGTACATTAAAAGATCTGCTAATGCATCTTTATTCTCTAATTTTGAAAGGGAATCTAGGGTACCGTTCTGTAGGTTATCAAAAGCAGCATTAGAAGGTGCAAACACTGTAAATTGGTTTTCTCCTAATAAAATCCATTCGAGTTCTGCTGCCTTTACAGCTGAGAGAAGCGTAGAAAAACTTCCGTTTTCTAAAGCAACTTCGACAAGATTTTTATCTTGATGAATGATTAGTTCTTCATTATCTTTTATGGTGAATGATAAAAAAGATAACGATAAGCAAGCAAGAAGTAACAGTATCTTTTTCATAACATTTTTTATTTTGTTTAAAGATAAGTAAAATATATCAAACAAAATAATCGTAGTGCTCATTATTTTCTAAACCCTATGAAAACAACTGTTTTAGAAGAAGTATGCTAAATACGCATGTATATTTATTAAAACGTATTCACAAAAAAATGCCTCGCAAGGAGGCATTTTTTAAATAAGGTATGCTATTTATTATTTAGGCATTATAACAGTGTCTATAGCATGAATTACTCCATTAGAAGCTGCTACGTCGGTCATTATGATAACAGATGTTCCTCCTTTGGCATCTTTGATCACCACGTTTTCACCGTCCAACATTAATGTGATTTTTTCTCCTTGTACTGTGTCAGCTGTAAATGATCCATTATTTGCTTTGATCGCTTCTACAACATCTGCTGCCATAAATTTTCCAGCAACTACATGGTATGTTAAAATACCTGTAAGAGTCGCTTTGCTCTCTGGTTTTAATAATGTATCTATTGTTCCTTCTGGTAATTTCCCAAAAGCATCGTTGGTAGGTGCAAATACTGTAAATGGTCCATCACCACTTAATGTATCTACTAACTCAGCTGCTTTTACAGCGGCAACTAGTGTAGAAAAATTTTCATTTCCTACGGCAACCCCTACAATGTTTGGCGTTTCTACCTCAGTTACTTCTGTAGTTTCAGTTTCTACGTTTGTCTCAGTTGTAACAGGTTCAGTTGCTTTAGTCTCTTTTTTTTCTCCGCAAGAAGCTACAATTAATCCAGCCGCTAGCATCATTACTATTGTTCTTTTCAAAATAAATGGTTTTTAGTTAATATAAAATTGTTGTAAAATCTAAGGTGTGTACTTGATTATTCTTTTGGCATTAAAACGCTTTCTACGGCATGTATCACTCCGTTTGAAGCATCTACATCTGTCATGATGATGACTGATTTTCCGCCTTTGGCATCTTTAATGACAACATTTGCTCCGTCCATCATTAACGTGATTTTTTCACCTTTCACAGTATTTACCGAAAATTTACCTCCATTATCCTTAATGGCTTTTACAACAGCAGCAGCTTTGTATTCTCCTGCTACCACGTGGTACATTAAGATGTCAGTTAGTGCGTCTTTGTTTTCTGGTAATAAAAGAGAGGCTACAGTTCCTTCTGGTAATTTATCAAATGCTGCATTTGTTGGAGCAAATACCGTGAACTCATTGGTTCCTGATAATACGTCTACAAGACCTCCCGCTTTTACAGCAGCTACGAGTGTTGAGAAATTTTCGTTACCAGCAGCTACTTGAACGATGTTTTGATCTTGTGTTGTAGTTACTTCCTTCTTGTCTTTACCTGTAAATGATAAAAAACTTACAGATACACATACGAGTACTATTACTAATTTTTTCATATAAATATTTTATTGGTTTATTATTTTGTTCAAAGATATTATCAAAAAGATAAACAAACTGCCAAATGTTCGTTAATTTCTTCTTTATTCTTAAAAAAACAGAGAACGGATATAGTCACAGCATCACTGTTATGTATTTAGACTTTTGATATATATTTTATTTTTGAGAGCTAGAAACCTGTCTCAATGATAGCTAGACTAAAATTATAAGGTGTAAAACCTGACTATACATAAAAATAGGTTGTTTTTTAGCTTTCGCGAAAGCGAACTTAACATCACTTTAAGATTTTAGGCTTTCACATTTCCTTAACTTAGTCCGTTCAATACCAGAAGTAGCCACGATCCTAACCTATCGTGCAAAAACGAACACCTTATACACTTTATTAAATTAACCAAATGAAACATTTTTACTCACTTCTTCTTTTGTGCCTTTGTACCATCGCAAGCGCACAGAAACTCGACATGTCTATTCTTCAAGACATGGAACCTCGTAACATTGGTCCTGGCGGTATGTCAGGTCGTGTCACGGCTATTGATGTTGTTAATGATCAACCAGATATTATGTACGTGGGTACAGCCTCTGGTGGGTTATGGAAATCGACATCTGGCGGTATTAAATGGGATCCCATTTTTGATAACGAATTGACAGCTTCTATCGGAGCGGTTGCTATCCAACAATCGAATCCTAGCGTGGTCTGGGTCGGAACGGGAGAAGGGAACCCTCGTAACTCCTTAAATGGGGGATATGGAATCTATAAATCACTTGATGGCGGAAAAACGTGGAAATCGATGGGGCTTGAAAAAACAAGACATATCCATCGTGTCATTGTGGATCCTACCAATCCCGACATTGTATATGTAGGCGCTATAGGGTCGCCATGGGGAGAACATCCAGAACGAGGCGTTTTTAAAACAACCGACGGGGGAGAAACATGGAACAAAATATTATTTGCCAATAACAAAACAGGAGTCGCCGATATGGTAATGGATCCTACCAATCCGAATAAACTGATCGTAGCCATGTGGGAACATAAACGTGAGCCTTGGTTTTTTACATCAGGAGGTGAAGGTTCTGGATTACACATGACACATGATGGTGGAAAAACATGGAAGAAATTATCTGATAAAGACGGACTTCCAAAAGGAGAATTAGGACGTATCGGAATTTCTATTGCGCCTAACAAACCAAATATCGTATATGCATTAATTGAAGCTAAAAAAAATGCGCTTTATCGATCGGAAGACGGTGGGTTCAACTGGAAAAAAATTAATGATAAAGAGGACATCGGAAACAGACCTTTTTACTATTCAGATATCCACGTAGATCCAGATAATGAAAATAGGGTGTTTTCTGTATTCACCTACGTTAATGTATCTGAAGATGGTGGGAAAAATTTCTCACAACTCATGGGTGCGTATGGCGTAGATAACGGTGTGCACCCAGATCACCACGCTTGGTGGATTCATCCAGACAACGGTCAGTTTATGATAGATGGAAATGATGGAGGAATGAATATTACCAAAGATGGTGGAAAAACATGGCGTTTTATTGGAAATTTACCTGTAGCGCAGTTTTATCATATCAATGTAGATAATGAATATCCGTATAATGTATACGGAGGGATGCAAGATAATGGAAGCTGGAGAGGTCCTGCCTATGTTTGGAGAGCACAAGGGATTCGCAATAGTTATTGGCAAGAAATTTCGTTTGGTGATGGCTTTGATGTGGTACCAGACCCTGATGATAGCCGATATGGATGGACCATGAGTCAGCAAGGATCAGTAAGTCGTTATGACTGGCAAACAGGAAACAATTATGGGGTAAAACCTACGCACCCAGATCCAGATGTTTATCTACGTTTTAACTGGAACTCGGCTATTAATATTGATCCTTTTGATAGTAATACTGTTTACTTTGGTAGTCAGTTTGTACATAAATCGACAGACAAAGGGTTGACATGGGAAGTGATTTCCCCAGATTTAACAACTAATGATCCTGAAAAACAGAAACAATCAGAATCTGGAGGACTTTCTATGGATGCGACGGGAGCTGAGAATCATACCACTATTCTGGTGATCGAGCCTTCTCCTATGGAGCGTGATATGTTCTGGGTAGGTACTGATGATGGCCGCGTGCATTATACCACCGACGGCGGTAAGAACTATACCGATGTTTCGGCAAACCTGAAAGGGCTTCCCGCTGGAAGTTGGATTACACAAATCAAAGCAAGTAACAAAAAACAAGGAGAAGCACTTCTTGTCGCTAATGATTATCGTCGTTTTAATTATACACCTTACGCCTACCGCACGCGCAACTATGGGAAAACATGGGAGCGTATTGTAGATGGGAATGATGTACAGAGTTACGCCTTGTGTATTTTGGAAGATTTAGAAGAACCTAACTTACTGTTTTTAGGAACTGATGATGGACTTTATGTATCATTAAATGCAGGGGCTAATTGGGAAAAATGGACCAAAGGATTCCCAACAACTTCTGTAAAGGATTTGGTGATCCACCCAAGAGAGCATGATTTAGTGATTGGAACTTTTGGACGCGCAGCCTGGGTACTTGATGACATCAGACCCCTGCGTGCGATTGCAAAGGATAAAAATACGCTTTCGCGAAAGCTACAACTTTTCCAACCTCCTACGGCGTATCAAGCTGCCTACCAACAACCGACAGGAAGTCGTTTTGGAGGCGATGCCCTTTACAATGCTGAAAATAGAGGTCGCGGGGCTTATATTTCTTATTATGTGAAAAAGAATGAGATATCCGCCTCCGCGGATACTAAAGGAAAAAAAGATGAGGATGAAGATGATGAGACCTCTGACGATTCGGAAGTAAAAAAAGTAACGTGGGATTCTGTGCATCTTAAAATTTATGATGGTGAGCGAGAAATACGTCATTTAAAATGGAAAACACCAGACAGTACAGGAATTCACAAAACCCGATGGTTTATGGATGAAGCTGGCGGGGATAGACCCTCCCGTAGTGTACGTAAGCGTAGAAATGAGCCAGGAGGCGTTTCTGTAAAACCTGGAACCTATAAACTTGTGATGAGTTACGGAGATCAAACGAGTACGTCTTCGATTACTGTCGAATCTGATCCTAGAATTGAAGTTTCTCAAAAAGCAATTAATGATACGTATGAGACAGGAAAAACACTCCAAGGACTTACACAAACTGCCGCCGATGCTGTGAAACAATTGGTAGAAAGTAAGACCATCGCCGAGGATTATAAAAAAATGCTGAAAAAACTAGACAAAGATGATGCACATAAAGGAGATCTAAAAGAGATTGGAGAGATGGTGAAACGTATTGATGAAGTCATTGCGTTATATTTAGGAAAAGTGGACAAACGGCAAGGAATTACGCGCAATCCAGAAATGACCGTCATGCGTCGCATTGGTCTTGCTCGTGGATATGCTGGAAGTCGTCCTAATGGAGTAACAGCGACAGAAAAGAGATTGATTCAGCAAGCCAAAGATCAGTTGAAATCTGCTCTTGATACCACCAACACCTTCTTTACAGAAGAGTGGACACCATTCCAATCTAAATTAGAAGCGTTGGATATAAAACCATTTAAAGAAATTAAAAGTTTTGAAATGAATTAATTTGTCAGTCTGAGCTTGTTGAAGACCATTAGTATCACCAATGCTTCGAAAAGCTCAACATGACAGAGGTACTAATAGTATAAAACAGCTAGATAATACCTCATACATTTTGTCTGTTTAGATGCCATCGAAACTTGTAAGAATCTTTTTTTTGATTGAGTTATCGACGGCATTTAAACAGACATTTTAATATGATTTAGTCATAGTCAATTTAACAACTAACAACCTAATCACATGAACAAAGCACTCCTTTTTATCGTAAGTGCATGCATGATTTCTTTCTATTCTTGTAAAGAAGAAAAGAACGAAGCTATAGCTGCATCTAAAAGTATTGAGCACTATACCATTGAGCAATTTATGGATAACGAAAGTGCTAGAGCCAACGGGTTTTCTAGTGATAAATCCAAGGTACTCATAACTAGTAACCGTTCTGGGATTAATAACATGTATAGCACACCTAGTAAAGGAGGTGAACTCACACCAATCACTCAGAGTGACAGTAGTTCTGTTTACGGGATCTCTTACTTCCCTAAAGATGATCGTATCCTATTTAGAATGGATGGAAATGGTGATGAAATCTTTAAGCTGTTTGTAAAAGATGAAAATGGGATTAAGGCATTAACACCCTTGGAGGGCGTAAGAACCTCTTTTAGAGGTTGGGCAAAAGACGGAAAAAGTTTCTTTTATGGGAGCAATGAACGCGATCCTCAGTTTTTGGATCATTACGAAATGAATATTGAAGATTATACATCTAAGATGATTTATAAAGTAGAAAACACTCGTGATTTTAACGCCATGAGTGATGATGGTAAATACATTACGCTCTCTGAAGCGATTAATACCAATGACAGCGATTTATACATTGTAAATACAGAAACCAATGAGCAAAAGAAAGTAAATGCTACACAGAGTAGTAACGGTCATTTAGACTTCTCTCCAGATGGAAAAACGTTATATTTCTCTACAGATGCGGGAGCAGAAAATTCATATGTAGCGAGCTATGATATCGCGACAGGTAACATAAAACGTGTAACGAATAATGAATGGCCTGTATATAGTTACTACTTTACACAAAATGGAACCTATACTATTTTCTTCACGAATGAAGATGCCAAAACAGTGATGAAAGTTACAGAAGTGGCTACAGGTAAAACCATAGATTTCCCTGAAATAGACGGGCAATCTGTTAGCAGTGCTAGTTTTTCTAGAGACGAAACAATGGCATTACTAACTGTAGGAAACTCTGCAAAACCAACCAATATGTATTCGTATGACATGAATACAAAAAAATACTATCAATTAACGGATGTTCTCAATAAAGACATCAATGCAGATGATCTCGTAGAAGGTAAAGTCGTTCGATTCAAGTCGTTTGATGGAGTTGAAATTCCTGCTATTTACTACCAACCTAAGCAAGCTAGTGCTAACAACAAAGTTCCAGCGCTTGTACTTGTTCATGGAGGACCAGGAGGGCAATCAAGGCTTAATTTTAGTTCTCGCACACAATACTTAGTCAACCATGGATATGCAATACTAGCGGTTAATAACCGAGGCAGTAGTGGCTATGGAAAAACATTTTATCAAATGGACAACCAAAATCATGGGGACAAAGATCTGAAGGATTGTATCGCAGGCAAAGATTGGTTGGCTCAACAAGAGGTGATTGATGCAGATAAAATAGGTATCATGGGAGGTTCTTATGGTGGTTTTATGACCATGGCAGCACTTACCGCTACACCCGAAGAATTTAAAGTCGGTGTCAATTATTTTGGTGTAACCAACTGGGTACGCACGCTAAAAAGTATTCCGCCGTGGTGGGCATCTTTTAAAGATGCACTATATGATGAAATGGGTGATCCAAATACGGCAGACTCAATTCGACTAAAGCAAATTTCACCTTTATTTCACACAGATAAAGTAACAAAACCATTACTGGTATTACAAGGCGCACAAGACCCAAGAGTATTACAAGTAGAAAGTGATGAAATTGTAGCAGGGGTACGTAAAAATGGTGTGCCAGTTGAATATGTCCTTTTTGAGGATGAAGGTCATGGGTTTGTCAAAAAAGAAAATCAAATAGAAGCTACAAAAAAAGTAAAAGAATTTTTAGATCAATATTTGAAAGGTGACACCAATAAACTAGAAAAAACCGATCTTTAATGGCAAACGAAAATGCCTACTAAAATTACATCACATTTATGAAAAAAATAACATTGGCACTCCTATTTATCGCTATTACCTCTTATCCTCTATCTGCGCAAAACAATGGAGAAAGTAATCTAGGCGCATGGTATATGCTATTTACCACCAACCAAGTATCTGAAAAAGTGAGTATTCACGCAGAGGTTCAATACCGTAACTACGAATTTGCCGATAATTTTAATCAGTTATTACTCCGTACAGGAGTCAACTACAACATTTCAGATAATGCCATGGCAACTTTTGGGTATGCCTATATCACCACAGACCCTACGTTTGAAGAACCTGATGGAGAGCAAAACACCACAGAACACCGTATCTACCAACAATTTTTACTTAAAAACTCTGTAGGGAAATTTAAGTTCTCACATCGGTATCGTTTAGAACAACGTTTTATAGACAATCCCCTTTCGGGAAATGATACCCAGCACCGTGCCCGTTATTTTTTAAGGGTGACGTATCCGCTGAATGACAAATGGTTTCTCACAGCGTATGATGAAATATTCATCAACTTACAAAATGAGTTTTTTGGACAAAACCGTTTGTTTGGTGCTGTGGGCTATAACTTCTCTAAAAATCTCAGTACGCAAATCGGGTACTTAAAAAATGACTTTAGGGTAGACACCTTTGACCGTTTTCAAATCGGATTCTTTGTCAAAACGGATTTAAGAAAGAAGAAGGAAAATGTAGATTAATAATTCTTGATTGTTAATTTTCAGATACTAGATTCTAGATGCTGGAAGTTTGAATCCTGAAAATTGTTGATAGAATTGAAGATTTTAGATTGAGGATTTATAATTTGATTTTCTTTAGATTTCCCATTTTAAAAATTTAGGTGCACCTATGGCTAAACAGAAAGCCCCCTTCCCATTTCAAATGAGAATTATTCACAGATACTTAGGATATTTCTTGGCTGGAATCATGGCAGTATACGCTGTGAGTGGTATTATCATGGTTTACAGAGAAACAGATTTCTTAAAAAACGAAGTGATTACAGAGCGTCAGCTAGAACCAAACTTAACAGCTGCTGAGTTAATTCCTAAGATTCGTAAGAGCGGTAAAGTAGAAAAGACAGAAGGAGATATTTTGTATTTCAAAAATGGAAATTACAATCAGAAAACAGGAATTGTTCGCATAAAAAAATTGGAACTTCCCTTTGTTTTAGAAAAAATGGAGCGAATACATAAAGCAACAACAAACAGTCCTTTATACTTTCTAAATATCTTTTTTGGCGCTTCCCTCCTCTTTTTTGTACTCTCTGCCTTCTGGATGTATACGCCAAAAATGCCGGTCTTCAAAAAAGGGATGTATTTCGCGGCAGCGGGTATCATACTTACCTTGATTTTAGTGTTTATCTAGAGATATTTTTCTGATTTGGTATATGTTTTTTCGCTTAAAGCGAAAATAGAGAGTGCATTAAAAAAGATCTAAAAATATCCTCACTTTTAAAACGTTATACTTATATACTTTTGCAGACAATTCTCTACCAAACATGACGAACAAGATCTTACTTGTATTTCTATTATCCCCTACTTTAATGGTGAACGCACAAGAAGATTTTGGAAGAGGAGAAACATTCCGAAAGGAAGTCATTACAGAGGTTCACAATCAATTGAGATTATGTGATTTTGAAGATGACTTTTCTATTTCAGAAGTAAAAACAACTCATGAAACCTTTCAAATATGCGAGTTCACAGATGTATGTGATCCTGGTACGTATTTTAAAATCTATAAAGCGGGGTTTTATGAGACTCCTGATAAGTATCAGGAATTGTATTTTACAAAAAGAGATACCCTCATTTTTGCCCGTGAGACAAAACTGTCTATTTTTGGAAATGACACCATTATATGGAGCTGTGACTACTTTTTTGAAAAAGGAGCGTTAGTTGATTTTAGCTCGCTAGGTCACGGAAAGACAGAAGAAGAGGATTGGAATCCTGAGTCGATTATTACACAGTTTAAAGAACGTCTAGGACAACAGTAAAGCAGGGAAGTTTTGATTCTTTTTAAGATTTCGAAGAGCATAATGATGTAGAAGTTGGACTAAGCCTGATAAAAGAAAACACGACTTTAGGAAATCACGAATTAAGACTAAATTTTAATAAAAAAGGGATGTATTGCAAGTCATGAATCTTATAGTCCGATAGCTATTGAAATAATATAGAAATATCCTAGGTTGACTAAAGAAGATATAGTAACATTGTACCCTTAATCTGCAGAGCACTTTAGCCACATAACATTTAAAAAAAACACTACATGCAAAAAACACTAATCGTATTAATCGTCATTCTATCTTCAAATTTAATTCAAGCACAGTTTATAAAAGAAAAGTCTATAAATGCTCAAATTGGATACGGAGTTAGTGTACCATTCAACAGTGTTGACGAAATAGCTGATAGTGGTTTTTTTGCACAAGCAGAATTGGTATTAAAAGCGACTTCTTGGGTTGAATTTAGACCCTATGCAGGCTTTATTTTGACAAATTCAGACGGAAAAGATTTAAATGATAACCCAACCGATGAAAAAGCAGAAACAAAGGCCTTTTTATTGGGTGGAAAAGCAAGAGTGCGCGCACCAATTCCATGGGTGGCTCCGTACATTGAAATTGGAATAGGAACTTCTATTGGGAAATTTGAAACATTAACAGCATTTGATAACATTGACAAAAGCGGTATTATTTTTCACGTGCCTTTTTCATTTGGACTAGAGTTGGGAAAAAATAATAATGTTGATTTAGGATTCGCTTATTATTTTCATCCATCTGTCGAACAAGCTACTGGAGCTTTTGCCGTTGGAATTACATTTCCTTTAGATAATTAAAATGAAGTTTAGTAAATCATAGAGGAATATCAATCTATAAAGATGTAGTTTCGATGTAGTTTCTTCCCTTAATTCTATACACCTAAAAAAACATGAAAAAGCAACTTTTAATTTTGTCACTTTTATTTTTCTTAATAACAATCAGTTGTAAGGAAAATGAAAACAATAAAGTAGAAATAAATAACAAAGAAGTTTCTGAAAAAAGATTTGAGAATACTGTTTTTAGTTTTACATATCCTGAAGATTGGAATATTACAGATGGTGAAGCAATAGAAGAAGGTATTTTTTATCTATCAGTAGAAAAAAAAGGACTTGACGCCAGCGGACTTATAACCATAGTTTCATACGAGGAGTTAATTGATTTAGACGAATCTATACTGATGAATATTGAACAATTACAAGATAATCCCGTTCTAAACGATTTCAGTTTTGATGAGATAGTAGACAGTCAATATAATACGGTTTCGTCTCGATCTTCACAGTTTAATTTCAAAACAATGGGGATGAAGCATGAGGGAATGATATATGCATTTAGTAGTCCAACTAATTCTGTTGTAATTCTCAAACAAGAAGCTGTTGAAGACAGAAAAGAAAACGCCGAGGGTTTTGACACTATAAAAAATAGTTTTAAAATAAAATAAATGGTTCTCGCTTTCGCGAAAACAAAACAGGAATCAAAGGAACCACGAATCGAGACTAAAAAATGATGAGTGGTAAAACGATGTGTCTAGAAACGTGGCGATTCTGAATTATTTAACTCTTCTTAATCGCCAGCACCTTTCCATACGAAATACACCGCCACACCCACTCCAAAGGGCCATACTTGAAAAAATGAAGCCAAATCTTGCTGAAGAATACTTGTGCCGTAAACACCATTATAGCGAGTCCCATCGTTTGGGATGGAGATAGAGTTTGATACCACCCTAATCCTAAAGAAGAGAATATAAAAAGTCCTATCAAGCTTTGTAATAAATAATTAGTCAGTGCCATACGCCCTGCATATTGTAAAGGCGATAAAAGCTTCTTCCAAAACGAATACTGATATCCATACGCCACTAACCAAACCATAAACAACGCCATCAACGTGTCACAAAGATGCATGGCATAGATAAAAATTGATCGCCAAATCGGTGCTGACCAAATATCCGTTTCCCATAAAAAGAACAGAAAGAAGAGTCTATAAAGATTAGAAAGTACGGCCATCCATAGGATGGGTTTTTTAATACGACAAATCCATGTAGGGATATCATGTAACCATCCCTTCTTCCCTATGGTGAGTCCGAGGATAAACATGGTAAAAGCAATAGGCATCAGAGATACCAATAAGACATTCACATTACTTTTATACTCCTGTATGCGTAATTGCATGCCTTCAAAATACGTACCCTCTCTGATGGTCGTTACTATAGACTCAGATGTGTAGGCTTCCAAATAACGTTCCGCTTGATATCCAATACCTGAAACAATCCATTCAAACAACAACCCATAAAAAGGAAATAGAAATACAATGAGTGCCAGGATCAATAATTGCTTGGGAGTCCATTGTACAAAAAGGAGTGTACCTAACCCCATAAGTGCATAGATGTGTATAACATCACCCGACCACAAAAAGAGAATATGCGCGACCCCAAACAGAAACAAAGCACCCATCCTACGATAAAAGAAGGCAATCGATATACCTTTTCGCTTTAAGCTCATCCATTGAATACTGATTCCTATCCCAAAAAGCAACGAAAATATAGGAAAGAACTTTCCGTAAAAAAAGAGTTGTTGAATACGTACCATCAGACGATCTAGAGAAGATGTCCACTGCTGTGAAAAAGCATCTTGATTCATAAACACACAATTCATGATCTCTATATTCACCACAAATATCCCTAGCAACGCAAACCCTCTCAGGATATCCAGTTGAATGATTCGATTTTGGAGGGGAGCATGGTGTATTTCTTGTGGTGTCGACATACGGATAGATGGTGTTCAAAAATACGATTTCGAAACCAAAATAACCTCTAAATTTTAATAACCGTATCTTTCCCTTGAATCCACCTAAAACTCAACACATACGATGCAGACTTATACATCCTTTTTAAAACCGTTATGCTCAATTATTTTAACAACCCTCCTGCTTTGTAGCTGCCAAAAGACAGTTACAGAAACCGCTGAATTACAAAAAGATACTGATCATTGGGCATTTACTAAGTTTACTAAGGTAGATAGTATCAACCCTATTTTAAAACCTACAACCAGCTTACAATTTGAATGTCCGATTACAAAACAGGAACGCAATTGGGAAGAACGAAATGTCCTCAACCCGTCGGCGATTGTGAAAGACGATCAGGTATATTTATTTTACAGAGCTCAAGATTCTATGGGAACTTCACGGATTGGGCTTGCGATCAGTGACGACGGACTTCATTTTACAAAAGAAGAAACACCTGTTTTTTATCCGGATGAAGATGCGATGAAACCCTATGAATGGAATTATAGAAAACTCAACGGCGAGTCGCTTGTTGAGGATTGCAAAAGCTGCTATTTTGACGGTGTGGAAGATCCAAGAATCATCGAAAGTGAAGATGGCACCTACATCATGACCTACACCGCTTACGATGGAAAAACAGCTCGCCTAGCGATCGCTTCCTCTAAAGATTTAATCAATTGGACAAAACACGGACTCGTACTTAGCCAAGATCGTTATAAAGATCTTTGGTCAAAATCGGGAGCGATTGTTGTAGACGTTATCGGAAACAAAAACATCGCCAAAAAGATTGATGGGAAATACTGGATGTATTTTGGAGATACGCATCTGTTTATCGCGACCTCAGACGATTTAATTCATTGGGAAGTAGCAGTGAATGAAGAAAATCAGAAAATGATTTCTGTGTTGCATCCTAGAAGCGGGTATTTTGATAGCCGATTGGTAGAGCCAGGTCCGTTTGCTATTTATAAAGAAGAAGGCATTTTATTAATTTATAATGCGAGTAATGCTGCCAATTTTAATGACGCTGCCTTACCAAAATTTACCTATGCAGCTGGACAAGCCTTATTTGATAAAGACCAGCCAAACAAACTACTAGAGAGAACACCTTCCTATTTTATCTACCCTGATAAAGACTACGAGAAAATCGGAGAAGTCAATGAGGTATGTTTTGTAGAAGGTTTAGTTGCTTTTAAAAACCGCTGGTTTCTCTACTATGGCACCGCTGACTCTAAAATCGCTGTTGCTGTGCATGAATTTGAGGAATAGATCGCTGCACTTCTAGAGGTAAGACCGCTGCACTTCTAGAGGTAAGACTCCTCAACTTTTAAATCCCGGTGACTTCGATACAATTTTAAATCATCACGCTGTGCTGATATAAAATCACTCAGTCTCCTCGCTTTAATGCTGTCTAAAAACAGATCTTAGGTGATTGAGTGCTTTCACCTTTTTCTGCGGAAGTGTATCGAAATTATATTCTTCTCGACTTGTCGACTCCTCAACTCCTCAACTCCTCGACACATCGACTTTTTGAAAATAGACCGCTACGCTTCTGGACATAAGACCGCTACGCTATAAGACGTAAGACTAATCAACTCCTTAACTCATCGACTCACAAACTCACTTTATGCATCAACACCCAAAGTTCTACTTCTTCAGAACCTCTCCAATACTGATCACGTTTGGTATGGGTAGAGGCTTCTTTAACCCGTTTTTTAAAGCAACGTTCTAACCGAAAACGCTCTCCTAGAGAGAGTTCTTTTTCTATAGGATGTGCTGTTTTAAAATGAGTAATCTGTGCGAGATTAGAGAACAAAATCACTAATTGCCCGTCGGGGAGTAAGTGTTTTTTTGCTTCCGCGAAAAAGTCTGGAAACAGGTGTTCGTTATAATACATGGCTTCGTCGTGATGATCGTTTTCATTGGTTTCTGGCAGCCAAGGCGGATTGAAAATAATCAGTTCGGTAGGTGCATCAAACTTACCGAAAAGTGGCGCGTAGTCAAGTTCTATTTTACGGGAGAGTACCGTATCTCCCATAAATGCTGTCAATCCCACAATGGCATTAGGATTACTATCAGTGCCATATACTTTTTGGAATCCGTATTTAAGAAGTTGAAATGTAAGAATCCCACTCCCTACGCCAACATCTATCGCTGTTTTTTTGAGTCCTTCATAGCGTTTTAACCAATTATCAAAAAGAGTTACATGATCAAAACGTGTGGGAAAATAGGTGCCATAATACGGATGGACTTTATTGCGTAATGCAGGAACAGAAATACCCTGGGTGTACCATTGCCACGAACTATTAAGTCCTTGTACTTGCGGAAAAGACAATACAAATTTTCCCATTTCTGGATATAATTTTTCTAACCAACCAATCGCTGGTGCTTTTTTTACCGTCACTTTATGATCCTCAATTTCAAGGAGGATACGATTGGATAATTGATGATACGCTGCCCGATAGGCACGTTGTTCTTGAAAAGATTCGTTCGCTATTTTTTTATCCAAGTATGTTTTTAATGCTTTGAGCAACACTAAACCAGTACTGTAAACATCTTTAATAATGATATAGTTACCTGCTTCTAGGGTGTTGATTGCCTCTTTTACATCATCCCCTTTTTCAAATGTAGAGACTCCTTGTGAAACGGTAATGGGTGCTGGTCTGTTAATTTCTATTTCTGTACTCATATTTTTTGTTTGTTGAGAGGGCTTATACCTTCTGTGTTATGGGTTATCTTGGGTTTTGCGTGAGGGATTGTAGTGAAAATCCCACAGCATTCTCCCGATGTAATAGGGAGATATGCGAGGAATTGTAGCGAAAAGCCCGACCCAGATGCTGAACTTGTTTCAGCATCTGGGTCACGCCCACATACGGAAAAGCCACTACTGCCCTATCTTCTTTGTATTGTTCTATACCGCATGTGTTTTTTTTAAATAGCACATGCACTTGCACTAAAACGATTTACAGTCTAATGACTTCTGATAACCGCAGGTAACATAAAAAATTGAATGAATAGTATTCTAACAATCAGGCATTACATTGCTTGCTAGCGTTTTATGGATTAAAAACTTTAAAAGAGGCTCTTATCTATTTACTAAGGTCGTGTGAAGAGATAACAAACAGTACTATATCCATAATACTTGATGAAAGATACACTATTAAACTGGGATTATGTATTAGATGCTGGTAATCTGCTTTAAGAAGCCATAAACATACGATGTAAGCGAGAAATTTTAGAGTTTCATTTTCTATTTTTTCGCTTAAAGCGAAAAGACAGCCTGATAAAAAATAAGATTATTTGTACCTTGACAACTTATAAAGGTTAGGTCTCAAAAGAGTTTCCGACCTAACGTGTAATTAAAAAACATTGTATGAAATCTCGTAAATTATCGTTTACCAATGCCGAAGGAAAAGCTTTGTCTGCACGGTTGGATTTTCCAGCCAATCAAGACCCTCATAATTTTGCCATTTTTGCGCATTGTTTTACGTGTAGTAAAGATTTTAGTGCGGTACGTAATGTAAGTCGGGCGCTAGCATCAGAAGGATTTGGCGTCTTACGATTTGATTTTATGGGATTGGGAGATAGTGACGGTGATTTTGCAGATACTAATTTTTCTAGTAACGTCACAGACCTCATCAGCGCAGCCGATTTCCTTACGAAGGAATTTAAAGCCCCCACGCTTATTGTTGGGCATTCATTAGGAGGTGCTGCTGCGATTTTTGCGGGAGGCAAAATTGAGAGTATCCAAGCCGTAGCAACCATAGGCGCTCCCAGTAATCCGAAGCATGTACAAAAACAGTTAGGGCATCAGCTAGAAGTTATTAAAGAAAATGGAGAGGCTAATGTAGTGCTTGCAGGACGTGATTTTACATTTAAAAAACAATTTATAGACGATCTCGAAACTAGTTCTTGTGTCGAAGCAGCGCGTCACTTAAACAAAGCATTATTGATTTTACACTCCCCACAAGATGCCACTGTTTCTATAAAAAATGCAGAAGAAATCTATCATGCGGCACATCACCCTAAAAGTTTTGTAACTTTAGACGGCTCTGAACACTTATTAATTGATAAGAAAAATGCATCCTACGTTGGTAAAATTGTAGCAGGATGGGCAGCTCGTTACCTACCAGAACCCGAAATAGAAACGATAAACACTACGCACCAAGTGGCTGCTAGCCTTGATGATGAAGATGGATATACCACGCAGCTTAAACTAGGAAATCATTACCTAAAAGCTGATGAGCCTGCAAGTGTGGGTGGTAATGATTATGGCCCCACTCCCTATGAACTTGTTGCTGCGGGACTTTCGGCATGTACAGCGATGACCATACAAATGTATGTACGACGTAAGGGTTGGAAAATAGACAACGTAGAGGTGCACACAAGCTACTCAAAATCCTATCCAAAAGATTGTGAAGCATGTGAAGATGATCCTACCGCAAAAATTGATACGTTTACACGAGTCATTAAACTGACCGCAGAGGGACTAGATGAAAAACAAAAAGCACGTATCCTGCAAATAGCAGATAAATGTCCCGTGCATAAAACACTACATAGTGCCACACAAATAATTAGCTCTTTAAACTAGTTTTGAAGCGATACAGTAAAAAGCGCATGTTATACCATTTACCAATTAAATTTACTGTAATAAAATACCCTTTTTTCCTTTCTATTTCACAAGAAAAAAGAAACCGTAGCTTAGGCTATGCTTTAGTTTTCTTTCTCATATAAAGAAAAAAATCATCCTTTTCTTTTCCAGTAAATTCAATTAATAACTGGTATTATTCTGTGACATGTGCTTTTTTATGTTAAGAAATCGCTATAAAACCATATCTAGGCTGATATTGTTATACAAAACTGGTATAATACCATTCATTTCCTGGCAATACATAACACCTAATTTCTGTATGTATACTCGAAATTGATGGGGTTATATAAAACAATTCAGGTACGAGTAGGTATCTTAAAAAAGGTAAAATTAAATAAAAGTTTCAAAAAAATCTATTACATTGGTTGTATATTAATACCATTTACCAATTGAATTTACAGTAATAAAACACCCTTTTTTCTTTTCTATTTCACAAGAAAAAAGAAACCGTAGCTTAGGCTATGCTTTAGTTTTCTTTCTCATATAAAGAAAAAAATCATCGTTTTCTTTTCCAGTAAATTCAATTAATAACTGGTATAACAACTAAAAAATCAAAAACATGGGATTAATCGCAACACTTATTATTGGAGCATTAGCTGGTTGGCTTGGCAGTAAAATATACAAAGGCAGCGGGTTAGGTATTATTGGTAACATTATCATCGGGATTGTCGGTAGTTTTGTTGGTACTTGGGTATTAGGAAAAATCGGGGTTAATCTTGGCGCTGGTTGGATTGGAGCAATACTTACAGGAGCGATAGGAGCTATCATTATTTTGTTCTTATTTAATCTGATCTTTAAAAAGAAATAAATACACATCAAACTAAAAGCACGTATCCCTATTATGATACGTGCTTTTTAGTTGTATTCTATCTATTGTAATAAACAAATAGAACATGCTTAAATCTACAAGGTATTATAAAACAGTTAAGGGTTACTTCAAGCTTCATGTTTGTTTCTCTTTATATAAAACCAAAAACATCTTGATAATCTTCGTTTAGCATATTATCTACACTATTATTAAAATCTAACAATCTGTAAGCCTGATCATCCTGAGACGTATTCTCTTAAAGATGGTAGATTTCCTGATGTGCCTTATGGTATTATATCTTCCAACTCCCATTGAACCTGTTGTAGAGACTTTTTAAAAACTGTAAAATTTTAAATATTCTAACCATTTGAGAATATGTTCTCCTCTCAAGGTTAAGGAAAAGACATATTCGGATTAAAAAGATCTACTCGTAGTGGGTAAGATTTTTATGAATAAAAAACACCCTCTTTACGGAAACCCGTAATCTTATTTCAAATCATTTACAGATATTGCGATTTCAAATTAAAAGGTTAGTTAATTTTTTAAAATGACATGATAAAAGTGCTTGCCTAGGGGAAGGGTGGGCGCTTTTTTTTGTTTACACCCCGTATCATAATTCATCGATTTTAACGTTAGTACTACTATACAAACTTAGCCATCATTCCATGTATAAATACGTATACGCAGTCCTATGTCTCTTTTGTAGTATCTACAGCAATGCTCAAACAAGGAATTTTCCAAAATTTCCTAACCCACAAAATGACTTCTACAAACTTCTGGAAGAAGATAAAATACTGAATCCTGTATATTTAAAAGGGGCTGTTAGAGATGTAAATCGGACGCATACACTACATATATCTCCTGATAATGAAGAAGAATATATGACCAACTATTTTTATCGTTTAAACAGAGCTAAAGAAATCACAGAATATATTACTAATGATCGGTACGATAATACTACGATTGCGTATTTGAACAAAGCATTACAACCAGCGATTCAACATGACACCATTATCAAAGAAGATGACTTTGAAACCTATCGCTATCAAAAAGGAAAACTCACACAATATATGGCGTACGATACCTATGGAATGATTACAGATAGTATTGTTTATACGTATAAAAATGATCAATTACTCACACGTACACACTATAGCTCTGAAATTTTTATCGATATAGCGTTTTCAGATAATGGAGATGTTGAACAATCTATTTTATATGCAGACTTAGAGATCTATGCATATGATAAAGCAACGTATACTGAAAAAGGACAGATAAAAGCATTAACTCAATATAAGTTTATAGAAGGGGATGATTATGTAGATACCTATAATTATAGATACTCCTATGATGCTAAAGGACGTTTTGAACGTATGAAGATGATTTCTAATCAGTATGTACCCACTCGTGAAAACTTAAAAAAAGGTCCAGAAAAATGGAAGTTTGAGAAGAATAAAATGATAGAAGGTACATATCTAGAAATAACAATCAATACTACGTACGATACAAAGAATCGTATCCTAACTTACCTAAAAACAGATTCTCAAAAGAATAAAGAATTTTATAACATTTCCTACGGTGAGGACTATAATAAAGTTATAGTTGTTGACAGAGATGATTACAATACTTATAATAACACTTCAATCCACAGAGATCTCGTGTATGAATATAGCTATGACATGTATCACAACCCTACCGAGATTACATCCTATATTGTTGTTGATGGGAAGAAAATATTAGATAAATCGACGCGCTTACAAATTTCCTATTACTAGAACGTTTATGAGATCACGAATACTTTCGTTTTAAGATGACAATCTCTATCAATAAAAAACTAACAAGGATTAAGGCTCCATACACAAAGGGACTACTTGTAGCTAAAGAAACCTCCAAACTAGGCAAATTCCAAGTAGGTATATTCCAGCTTCCTACTGTATCAAAAGAATGCTTCAAAACACCTGAAACTGTTGTAAAGCCTATGTTGCTGAAGCTTACATATCCAATTAAAAGCACAAAAATAGTCGCTAGAAGTGCCCATACCCTTCGTGAGATAAGTGGTTGATATACTATCGTGGTTTGAGAAACTTGCGTCGCCTGAATTTTAGACATAAGTGTTTGAGTAAAATCGGCAGAAGGGGATTTTACCGCTGTTTTTTGCATCGCTTCAGAGATGACCTTGTCTAATTGTTGTTCCTTAGTTTCTTTCATAACGCGCTACTATATCTTTAGGTAATTGTGATGCCATAATCGTATATAATTTCTTTCGACTCCGAAAAATCTTCACTTTTACATTATTTTTTGTCATTCCCGTGAGCTCAGCAATCTCTTCTAGTGTTTGCTCTTCAAGATAATACAAAGTCACCAAAAACGCCTCTTCTTCCCGCAATTGCTGGATACAATGTTCCAACTGTCCTTTTAATTCGTCTGCTTCGATAGCCTCAAGAATACTGGCGGTTTTCTCCTCTGTGATCTCTTCCTGTATCTCAGAAGCATAGTGGGTAATCTGTTTCCGCTTTCGCGAAAGCATATCCAGACACCTATGATACGTAATACTATATAACCACGTACTGAACTTAGAATTTCCTTTATACGTATTCAATTTTTGAAATGCTTTTAGAAATACATCTTGTGCAATTTCTTCGGCATCTTCGGTGGTTTTCATCATCCGGAAGCTCAGTGTATAGACCATATGTTTATACCGATCGACTAGCACGGCAAAGGCATTTACCTCACCTTCCAGTGTTTTGGTTATAAAAATGTGATCGTCTTGATGGGTCATGATATGGGTAAGACTGCTTTACAGGAGATATGGTTACAGTATTTGTGATAAAAGTTAGTGAAAAAGAATTTAGACCGCTGTGCTTCTTGACTATTATTACCTCCCAAGAAGGCGTTGTGCTGAGTTTATCAAAGTAAGCGGCTAGGAAGGTGTGAAATTATGTAATCAAAACTTTATAGAATATAGATCGTTGCGCTAGAGGCATATATTATCTATTACTAATCAATATGTAACAATGTTTAAATATAAACTACTAATCAATTATGAATACAAAATTATTAATGACCACAAGTGCTATATTTTTGGCAATTAGTGGAATACTTCTTTCTTTTTTACCAAATGAAATAGCAAACTATTTAAATATTGAAGCTAATATCATTACGATACTCTTCTTGAATATATTAAGTGCGTTGTACTTGGGTTTTGGTATTTTAAATTGGATGGCAAAAGGAACGCTCATTGGAGGAATTTACAATAGACCTATTGCTATAGGAAACTTAATGCACTTTGGAGTTGGCGCTATTGCTTTGATTAAAGTTATTTCTAGTATTCAAACACATACAGGAGTTGTTATTGTTCTTACAGCTATCTATCTGATTTTCGCAATACTTTTTGCTTATGTCTTTAGGACGAGCCCTGCCTAATTAAATCTATTGTTAAGAAATTCACTATAAACAATTTTAAATTTTAAACAATCTGTAATGAATATTTAAAACTAATACCTCCTCAATTCCCTCCTTCAAAGGAATCTTATTCTTCGTATCTTATATATCTTTTTTAAAACTCATAAACTCATAAACTCATAAACTCATAAACTCATAAACTCATAAACTCATAAACACCTCGACTCCTAGACTATTTTTTTTCGCGCAAATAAAAAAAACACCCTATTCTGTAACCGTTTCTAAAATCCTCCCGTCCTATGGACAAATCAATAAGTAATAATCAATTAAAAAATCAACAATTATGGGAGGAGAAATTATCATATTCATCTGTATTTTTGCCGCTATCTTCGGGATTGCGTACTTACATTATTCAACACGTAACAAAGAACGTCTAGCACTTATCGAAAAAGGAATGGATGCAGGCATCTTTAAACAAACTAGAGAAACGGCACCTATTTGGAAAGTACTCATCTTAAATCTTGCTTTATTATTGATGGGAATTGGTCTTGGAATTTTAGTCGCATTAATGCTTGAAGAGGCGGTAGGGTATAAAGATGCCTTATATCCAGGGGTGATCTTCCTAATGGCAGGAACGGGGCTTTTAACGGGGTTTTTCTTAACAAGAAAATTAGTAAAGTAACCGCATAACACATTGCTTATAAAATCAGCCGAGCATTTTACATACTCGGCTGATTTTTTATATGCTTTCGCGAAAGCGTATTATTGAAAGTCCGCAACCTCAACAATCTTTCTTACAAAAGACTAGGGTATTAATTTGCTACTTCACTAATAAATTTGATCCGATATAAACGTAATTCTTCATCATCATATTCGCCATCAAACTCTTCGAGTGCTGCTTCAATTCCATCGGTTTCAGACTCCATAAAATACTCATGAAGTTCTTCTTGCTGGTCTTCATCCAGTAAATCATCAATCCAATAGGAGATATTCAATTTTGTCCCACTGTATACAATCGCTTCCATTTCCTTGATAAAATCTGTCATAGATTTCCCTTTGGCTGCAGCAATATCATCAAGAGGTAACTTACGATCTACGTTTTGAATAATATATAATTTGAGTCCGCTATTAGCACCCGTACTTTTTACAATAAGATCATCAGGGCGTAAAATATCATTGTCTTTTACATACTGATTGATAAGCGTTATAAAGTCTTTTCCGTACTTTTTTGCTTTGCCGTCTCCTACACCATGCACAGAAGAAAGTTCCTCAATAGTCATAGGATATTTAATCGCCATATCATCGATAGACGGATCTTGAAAAACAATATAAGGAGGTACATTCAGTTTCTTAGACACCTTTTTCCGAAGGTCTTTAAGCATGGCCACCAGCTTCTTATCTGCACCACCAGATTTGGCAGCAGCTACAATTTGATTATTGGTATTTTCGTCATACGTATGATCATCTGTCATCATAAACGAAACTGGAGCATCAATATAGTCAAGTCCTTTCTTTGTAATTTTAATCACGCCGTAGGTTTCAATATCTTTTGAGATATATCCTGCTACAAGCGCCTGACGTAGTAAGGCATGCCAGTAGGTTTTCTCACGCTCATTGCCACAACCAAAAAACGGCTGCAAATGTGTCTTGTGAGACGTAATAATCGCATTTTCTTTCCCTAGCATGGTAAAGACTAATTCCTTACTCTTATATATTTGATTGGTATCTCGTATGACTTTGAGTATTTTAACCAATGCATCTTTTGCTTCGTGTTTTTTCTTAGGATACCGCATATTATCATCAAGCATTCCCCCTTCTCCTGTCTCATTGTCAAAGGCCTCCCCAAAGTAATGCAAGATAAATTTACGCCGTGACATACTCGTCTCTGCATAGGCCACCACTTCTTGAAGCAGTGCCTGTCCTATCTCCTGCTCTGCCACAGGTTTTCCGCTCATAAACTTTTCAAGCTTTTCTATATCCTTATATGAATAGAATGCCAAACAATGTCCCTCTCCTCCATCACGACCTGCACGACCCGTTTCTTGATAATAACTTTCAATACTTTTGGGGATATCATGATGAATCACAAAACGCACGTCAGGTTTGTCAATTCCCATTCCAAAAGCAATGGTAGCAACGACGACATCAGTATCTTCCATTAAAAACATATCCTGATGTTTTACTCGTGTTTTTGCGTCGAGTCCCGCATGATAAGGCACTGCTTTTAGTCCATTTACCTGTAAGGTTTGTGCAAGTTCTTCTACACGCTTTCGCGAAAGACAATAAATAATGCCACTTTTTCCCTCGTTCTGTTTTACAAATCGAATGATATCGGCATCGACATCCTTAGTTTTAGGACGTATTTCATAATACAAATTAGGTCTATTAAAAGACGCTTTGAATGTGTTTGCATTGGTAACCCCTAAATTTTTAAGAATATCTTCCTGTACTTTAGGAGTGGCTGTTGCAGTCACCGCTATAATAGGAATATTATCGCCAATTCTTTTAAGAATACTTCGAAGATTTCGGTATTCTGGTCTAAAATCGTGTCCCCACTCAGAAATACAATGAGCTTCATCGATTGCTAGAAAAGAGATCGGAACTGATCGTAAAAACTCTACATTCTCTTCTTTGGTTAACGACTCTGGAGCCACATATAAAAGTTTGGTTACTCCTCGCGAAATATCCTCCTTCACTGTTTTAATTTCTCCTTTTGTTAATGAGGAGTTTAAAACATGGGCGATTCCATTTTCTTGGGAGATCCCTCGTAATGCATCTACTTGATTCTTCATTAAGGCGATCAATGGAGAAACCACAATCGCGGTACCTTCATGTAGTAAAGCTGGTAGCTGATAACAAAGTGATTTCCCACCTCCCGTGGGCATGATCACAAATGTGTGTTCACCCCCAACGATGCTTTTAATAACTTCTTCTTGAAGTCCCTTAAACTGTGAGAAACCAAAATATTTTTTAAGTGCTGCGTGTAAGTCTAATTGCTCAGTATTCATGTATTCTTCTGCATTTTTGCATACCTTTGTATTACATAAATATAGTGATTTCCCTACGGTATACAAACTCATTAAAAACTAAATGTTAAATATAACAAAGCAGATCATTGCTAGCGCACAGAAAACCATAGCTATAGAGCAGAAAGCTATTGCTCATCTTGAAACATTAATAGACGAAGAATTTGCTCAAGCGGTTTCTGTGATTTATGAGTCGTTAGGGCGTGTGATTATTACAGGTATAGGCAAAAGTGCCATTATCGCACAGAAAATTGTTGCCACCTTAAATAGTACAGGTACTCCTGCTATATTTATGCACGCCGCCGATGCCATTCACGGAGATTTAGGAACCATATTACAAGACGATACGGTGATCTGTATTTCTAAAAGTGGAAATACACCAGAAATTAAAGTATTGGTGCCTCTTATCAAAAAAACAAAGAATCCACTCATTGCGATTACGTCCAACAGAGATTCCTTTTTAGGAACTCAAGCCGACTATGTATTGCATGCCTATGTAGAAGTAGAAGCCTGTCCTAATAATCTTGCCCCTACCACAAGTACAACGGCTCAATTGGTGATTGGTGATGCAGTGGCTGTCGCATTACTAGACTTAAGAGGGTTTTCTGATAAAGATTTTGCAAAATACCACCCTGGGGGTGCTCTTGGAAAAAAACTCTACTTACGGGTGAGTGATATTACCCAAATGAATGAGAAACCTCAAGTCGCTCCTGAAGCAAGTATCAAGGAAGTCATTGTAGAAATATCTGCCAAGCGACTAGGTGTCACTGCCGTAATTAAGGATGAAAAAATTATAGGTATTATAACCGACGGAGATTTACGAAGAATGCTCTCTAAAAATGATACCTTCCAAGGACTGACCGCACAAGATATTATGAGCGCGTCCCCAAAAACAGTCGCTACTGATGAGATGGCTGTCACTGCCAAGCGCATGTTGGAAGAAAATGGGATTAGTCAGTTGCTAGCAACAGATCAAGGAAAATATAGTGGTGTCGTACACATACACGATTTAATAAAAGAAGGAATTATATAATGGCTGCAAAAAAAACCAAGACCCCACAAGCTGAGATGTCTTTCCTAGATCACCTAGAGGAATTACGTTGGCATTTGATACGATCTACACTGGCTGTTGTGATTATAGCTACTGTGGCTTTTATTTTTATAGATTTTTTATTCGAAGTTATCATTTTAGGCCCTTCCTATCCTGAATTTGTTTCCTATGATATCCTTTGTAGAATATCCAATCTAGTGGGTATGGAGAAAGGATGTATTGGAGAGGGAGATTTAGATTTTATTATCCAAAGTCGTAAAGTAGGTGCACAATTTAATACAGCCATCTGGACCTCTATTACTACAGGTATCGTTGTGGGCTTCCCTTATATATTATATGAATTTTGGAAATTTATTTCCCCTGGATTATATGATAATGAGCGTAAGAGCTCCAAAGGTTTTATCATTATCGCTTCTTTATTATTCTTTATGGGTGCCTTTTTCGGTTACTATGTGATTGCACCTTTATCTATAAATTTCTTATCTGGATTTAAAGTTGCAGAAACTATTCAGAATGAATTTGATATTGATTCGTATGTAGGTTTAATGAGAGCCTCTGTATTGGCGGCAGGTATCATCTTTGAACTCCCAATTATCATGTACTTCTTGACAAAAATTGGGTTAGTCACACCACAGTTTCTGAGAAAAAATCGCAAATATGCGCTGGTTATTGTGTTGATTCTCTCGGCGATTATTACCCCTCCAGATATTTCGACGCAAGTCATTGTAGCAGTACCTATCTTAATTTTATACGAAGTAAGTATTATCATAAGTCGTATTGTTTTAAAACGAGAAGAAAAGAGATTAAAGAAACAAATGGCGTAACTGAACTGTGAAAGTCGAAAGAAGAAATACGAAGAGTGTACTGAATTCACTGTAAGTATAAAAAAAATAAGATCCCTAGCAGAATTTATGTTGAGTGATACATTAAAAAACTAGGGTAGAATTAAAGATAAACTTAATATAATGAGATCCCCATCCCTGCCTACCACAGGGAGGTTCACGGGGATGAAAGTAAATATTATGAGCCAGAAAATAGAAGAATTCAATGCGTATCGTACCCGTATGAACGAGATGATACTTGGTGATAACAATAAAGTTATCAAACGTATTTATAATCTAGACACCAATACCTACACGGCAGGTGCATTGGATGTAAAAACCAAAGAACTCTTAGGCCTAGTCGCCTCTGCAGTGTTGCGTTGTGACGATTGTATTAAATACCATCTGGAAACAGCCTACAAAGAAGGCGTTACTACTGAAGAAATGATGGAGACCATGAGTATTGCCACCCTCGTAGGAGGCACAATCGTAATCCCTCATCTACGTAGAGCGAGAGAGTTTTGGCACGAATTAGAAACCCAAAATATTTAAACGACTAGCGTTAATAGACTCCTAAAGTTACCTAGGTTGTCATTACAAATCCTCTGAAACCTGTATCTTTAACAACTATGAAATGAGCGTACACAAATTTAATTAGTTGCTTAAATACCTCAATGAATTAACTTTTAATGCGAACCTGCCTGATGATATGCAGGAGCGTAGTGGTTGACATAAGCATGAATGTTTTATTTGTTTCATTTCTAATGAAATAAAATTTTTAAAGTAGATGAAATTACGCGCAGAGAATCTAATGAAATCTTATAAAGGCCGAAAGGTCGTTAAAGGGATTTCTGTAGAAGTAAATCAGGGAGAAATTGTAGGGCTTCTAGGACCTAATGGTGCCGGGAAGACGACTTCTTTTTATATGATCGTTGGTTTGGTGAAACCTAACGGAGGAACTATCTACCTAGAAGATCAAGATATCACCAAATACCCTATGTACAAACGTGCTCAAAATGGTATCGGGTATCTTGCGCAGGAAGCTTCTGTGTTTAGAAAACTGAGTATTGAAGACAATATCCTAAGTGTATTGCAACTGACCAAGCTTTCAAAAAAAGAACAACTCCACAAAATGGAAGAACTGATTGAAGAGTTTAGCTTAGGGCACATCCGTAAAAGTAGAGGGGATTTATTATCTGGGGGAGAACGCCGTCGTACAGAGATTGCACGAGCCTTAGCGACATCACCGAATTTTATATTATTAGACGAACCTTTTGCAGGGGTGGATCCAGTAGCTGTAGAAGACATTCAGCGTATTGTCGCACAGCTTAAAGACAAAAACATCGGAATTCTTATCACCGATCACAATGTACAAGAAACCCTAGCTATCACAGATCGAACCTATTTGATGTTTGAAGGAAGCATCTTAAAGCATGGAGTTCCAGAAGAACTCGCCGCCGATGAAATGGTGCGTAAAGTATATCTTGGGCAAAACTTTGAGCTCCGAAAGAAAAAAATATTTGATTAAAAAATTAGTCGTGTCCGACTAAGGTATAAGACCGCTTCGCAGTTAGAAGATAAGACGCAAGACTTAATTTCTTGACAACTAGACACTATATAACGCTATAGATGTATATAAATTTTAATCGTACACTAACGATAAAAATCATTAAAATCACAAAGCCCTTTTCAGTTGAAAAGGGCTTTGTGATTTATACGTATATCGCTTTCTCTAGGCTTCGGTTTCTAGAATAGATATCCTTTGAGATTTTATAGTTAATACCAACATCGCTACTCTTCCAATTAAAAAAGTAATCAGTCCAAAAACGGTTGTTAATAAAGCTACTTTAAGTCCGCCGGCAAACATGGGCTGTGACACTTTACCTATACCTTCTATGGCATCAAACGCAGCAATAAGTCCGATGGTAGACCCTAAAAAACCCCACATCATGGCAAAAAGACTGAGGTGACCAATCAATTGATTGGCGTGCTGTGCCCTTTTTTTTCCAATCAAACCCATTACAAATAAGACAACAATGACCACCATCAAAAGAACAAGAGGAATCATAAATAATGGACCGCCTTCCTGAATAAAACCAACTAATAACATATTTTCTATTTTTTAAAATTATTATGTGGTAAATGTAGCTGTATATGCTTTCGCGAAAGCGTAATAACGACCAATCTCAATTTTAATACCTACTTTAACCAAATATAAGGCGTAAACGGTAAATAAGGAACTCAAGGTGTTATTTAAGGGTCGAAACTAGTAATCTGTCTCAAAAAACGGTATAGTTGAAAGATTTTATACACCTTTGTAAGATGTTGAAATCGGTTATAAAAGAAGTAAGATTCATCCCATTACACCTCGCTTTATGGATAGGTGTGTGGTTATTTTACACCTACTTCTTTAGCTACGGGTCTCAAAATGAAGATTTTGTTTTTTGGTTTTCTACAAGCTTATTACCCGTTACCGCAGCGATTACTTATTTTATATCATATCTACTCATTCCTAAATATTTGATCGCCAAAAAATATGTTCAGTTTAGTTTGTATTTATTTTATACACTTATCTGTTCTGTCTACCTCATTCTTATCATTACATTCGTAAACTTGGTATTTCTTTCTGATTTTTCAATAAGAAACATGCCTTTACTTACACGTAATGTAGTCTTTGTGCTTATCCTTGTGTATCTCGTGGTGAGTGTGCTATGTTTTGTACAGCTATTACGGCATAATCACAAAACCTCCAACAGAAATAAAGAGCTTGAGAATAAGCTATTAGAAGGAAAATTAATGCTGAAACAAAAAGAACTTTATCTCTTGAAACAGCAAATACACCCACACTTTTTATTTAACACCTTGAATACGGTCTATGGTTTTGCGCTTAAAGGATCAAAAGAAACCCCAGATCTGATCCTTAAACTTTCTAACTTATTGGACTATATTTTAAATCAAATAGAAAAACCTTTAGTCCCATTAACCGAAGAAGTTAAACATATAGAAGCCTATATTGGATTAGAGCGTGTGCGTTTTAGGGATACATTGCGTATCCAGTTTACAAAAGATATTCAGAAAGAAATACAAATCCCTCCCATGTTATTTATCGCGTTTGTAGAAAATGCCTTTAAACACGGAACACCTATCCATGGATTTTTAGATATTGAGATGCAGCTCTCTACCACAAAAACTCACTTACTTTTTAGTATTCAAAATACCCTACAGGCAGCTAGTAATTCTTCAGAAAGCCATGGAATTGGACTTGAAAACACACGAAAACGCCTAGAAAGTCTGTATCCAAATCAATATACACTGTCACAAACAAAAGAGGAACATCATTATAAAGTCCAATTAGAGATTCAACTATAGCTATGACCAAAACCTATACTGCCATACTTGTAGACGACGAACCTACCGCCCGTGAAATTCTTGCGACACATCTCAGTAAAATAGACTCCATCACTGTCGTGGCCTCTTGTAAAAATGCATCAGAAGCTTTTTCTGTATTAAGTGAACAACAAATAGATCTTGTATTTTTAGACATTAATATGCCTGAAGTAACTGGATTGATGTTTGCTAATGCGATCCAAGGGAAAAGTAAAGTGATTTTTACTACTGCTTACAGAGAATATGCCGTAGATGGATTTGATCTTCAGGCTGTAGACTATTTATTGAAACCCATTTCTCTTGAACGTCTTATGAAGGCAGTCCATAAGTTTATAGAAGAGCAATCCACACCTGCAAAAGAAGAGGCAACCTACGATTTTACATTTTTTAGATGCGATCGTAAAATGGTTAAAATTGCCTTTGACGAATTACTATTTACCGAAAGCTGCGGAGATTACATAAAATTACATACCGCAAAAGAGACTTTAGTCACTAGGGAAACAACTAATACAATTCTGGAGAAGCTTCCCGTTCAACAATTTATTCGTACACATCGATCATTTATTGTAAACATTTCAAAAATAGATAGTTTTACAAATGAGCAAATCACCATAGGGCGTACTTCCATCCCTATAAGCAGGAGTTATAGAGATTCTGTAGCCCATCATCTTGCTACTATAAAATAATTAGCTATAATAACTATATTAATTATCTTTGCAAACCCATTTCATTTGTTTCGACAAATGATGGATAACATTAAACAATTTCTCACAGGGCTCATATACTAATGATCTTTGGAAAGAAATGACCTGCTAATGAAAACAGAAATAGAAAAAAACAAAGAACGTTACCAAGAGCAAATCGAAGCTATGGGTAATGACCACGTAGGCTCAAGTGCAGTTACGCCTCTTAGAGAGGATGCCTTTGAACTGAGTGATATCGAAAAAATAGCGAGTATCAAAAAAGATGTGGCACATATCATGGAAACCCTAGGGCTTGACATGACAGATGATAGTCTCAAAGGAACGCCCTCACGTGTCGCAAAGATGTTTGTTAACGAGATTTTTGGAGGTTTACATCCAGACCGAAAGCCGAAAGCATCTACGTTTGATAATAACTACAAGTATGGCGAAATGCTTGTCGAAAAAAACATTGTGGTCTACTCTACCTGTGAGCACCATTTATTACCTATCGTTGGGAGAGCACACGTAGCCTACATTTCTAATGGGACCGTTGTTGGACTTTCTAAAATGAATCGTATTGTCGATTATTATGCAAAACGTCCACAAGTACAGGAACGCCTTACGATGCAAATCGTGCAAGAACTTCAGCAAGCTATGGGAACTCAAGATGTTGCCTGTGTGATAGATGCAAAACATTTATGCGTCAATAGCCGCGGGATTCGTGATATAGAAAGTAGCACCGTGACCAGTGAGTTTGGAGGAAAATTTAAAGAAAAAGAAACCCGTAGGGAGTTTCTAGACTATATCAAATTAGATACTGATTTTTAGTCCGCTTCGACGAACTTAGAGAAGTAGAAGTCTATGCTAAGCCTAGCCAAAGTACGAAAACGTACTCAGCATAATAAAAGATATTAAACCGTAGATCCCGCTTTTCAGCGGGATTAGTTTAACTACCTATTTTGTATGCGTCTTTCAGACTTTACAAAACAGCGTTTCACTAAAAAAAGATCGCCTATCACTAGACGATCTTTTTTTATAAAATAAGGTGTTTTGTTAATAATTAAACGTCCTATTTACAGTATTAGGGGTAACACTAAATTCATGTGCCCAATGGTTACTTTGGCCAGAGTCTACACTATAATAATAAGGTGCCACAGGAACTCCTACTGACCAATCTATTGTCCTTCTTGCTATGTTACAAAAACAATCTTTAGCACCCTGTGCTTCTGCTGTATAAGTAATTGCCCACGTACCATGTGCTGTATATACAACATTATAATTTAAACGGTTATACTTCTTCACGGTTCCCCAATAATAACGCCATCCAAAGAACCAATAACGTTTTCTTTTCTGAACTTTGGTAGAAAAGCCTACATTACTATAAAATAACCAAAACCCATTAAATTGCCTAGACCTCATACGGTATTGTCCTCCAGAAAAATAGTCATAAGCCGTCACACCTTTTTGATTTTCTGTTGCTTCCTTATCTAAATCTCCTGTAATATCCTCATCATTATTATGACGATACACTAGTAACTCTTCACTAATTTGTTGTGATTCTCCTTTTTCTAAACGAATCTCACCTGTATTATAATTGTCTAAGAAACTTGAAATTTGATCGCTAGCTCCTTGTTCATATTGAAATACAAACTCACCGTCAATTCTAAAAATTTGATTAGCTACTTTTATTTCTCCATTCTGATTTAATAAAAGGTGTAGCATATCATCATAGGAGTGCACAACAGGAACTTTCTCCATATCAATTCCTTTTTCATCTAAAGTAGCTAAATCTGCATCGTAGATATAAAGCAATGATTGATACCCTGTTTCTGCAGACCTGCTAATAGCTTCATCTAATAAATCTGTATCAGAATCTTGAAGTTCTCTGATAAAATTTTCTAATTCATCAAAAGAAGCAAAATCTAAAATCTCTGCAGGTGATTCAGCTTCTGCATTTCTTGCCTCAGTTTGGGTTAATGAATCGGTGTCTTGTTGCACCTCTTCAACCATATCGTCTTTACTACACGCAAAAATAAATGCGCTTATGAGTACTAGTGTTACTATTTTTTTCATGATATAATTATTATTTTTTTCCTACACTATCTTAGGCTTTTCGGATTCCGCCTTCATAAAATACCTGATCAGAGTATTGTAACATTCTTAAATACTAACTTTTACATCAATAACTCTTTAGCAAATATGTCATGAAATTACAGTAACTACAAGAAATCTATATCTGTTTTCAGGAATTCAGACGTCACTATAAACAGCTAATTATCAGCAATAAAGCATGATCACTGTGTTTTAATTATTTTTTATTGACTATTAACAATTACCAACATAACACACTCAATGCCAGTGTTTTTATGATATCTAACACAGAATTCACGCTAAAATCTCATAATCATAATTCAAAAAAATAGCTTATCATACAAGCTGTTTATATAAAATGCTGTAAACACATGCATTACAAAAAAACCTTGTATTCATAAGCTATATTAGTCAGTCCTTTTACCAAGGATATGATCTTATGACTTTTAACTAGTATTACTCATAGATCACGTCATAAAATAACCACAGATTGTACAGAAAATTGACAAACAAAGTAATATGCTTTTGATTTTGACACAAAGCGTACTATCTTCGTTATCTATAAAGTTGACAACTATTTAAAAGCCCAACGAATGGCACTATATAAAGAACAATCCTTAAAAATATACAACTCTCTTACAGGAAAGAAAGAAGATTTTATTCCCCTTCTCGAAGGACATATTGGGATGTATGTTTGTGGTCCTACCGTATATAGTAACGTACACCTAGGAAATGTACGTACCTTCATGAGCTTTGACATGATTTTTAGATACTTAAAGCATTTAGGATACAAAGTCCGCTATGTCCGTAATATCACCGATGCGGGTCACCTTACTGATGATGGCGATCAAGGGGAAGATAAAATTGCCAAAAAAGCACGCTTAGAAAAAATAGAACCAATGGAGGTGGTACAACAGTACACCGTTGACTTCCATAATATCTTAAACGCCTTTAATTTTTTACCCCCTAGTATAGAGCCAACGGCAACGGGGCATATCATTGAGCAAATCGAGATCATTAAAAAAATCATTGATAATGGGTATGCGTATGAGAAAAATGGCTCTGTCTATTTTGATGTCGTTACTTTCAATAAAGATCATGAGTACGGCAAATTGAGCGGTCGTAAGTTAGAAGATATGATCGCTAATACCCGTGCACTCAATGCACAGGATGAAAAAGAAAACCCACAAGACTTTGCCCTTTGGAAAAAAGCAGGTCCTGAGCATATCATGCGTTGGCCGAGTCCGTGGGGAGATGGCTTTCCAGGATGGCATCTGGAATGTACTGCCATGAGCACCAAGTATCTTGGGGAGCAGTTTGATATACACGGAGGGGGTATGGATTTAAAATTCCCCCATCATGAGTGTGAGATTGCGCAAAATGAAGCTGCGATGGGCACCGTGCCTGTTCGCTACTGGATGCATGCTAATATGCTAACCCTTAACGGACAGAAAATGGCAAAAAGCACCGGAAATAGCATCAATCCTGGTGAAATATTTACGGGGGATAGTCCGCATTTAACCAAAGGATTTGCACCAAGTGCCGCGCGTTTCTTTGTATTACAAGCCAATTACAGAAGTATTCTTGACTTTAGTAATGACGCGTTGATTGCGAGTGAAAAAGGCTTTAATCGCCTGATGGAATCGCTTAAAATCCTAAAGTCATTGTCTACTGATGCTTCAAGTAGTATGGACGTAGCAGCATGGAGACAATCCTGCTACGATGCGATGAACGACGATTTTAATAGCCCGATATTAATCGCCCAACTTTTTGAAGCTGTGAAGCAAATTCATCTGATTAAGGACGGAAAAGCCACCATTACCGCAGACGATTTGAAACTGCTTACAAAGACTATGAATGACTTTGTGTTTGATGTATTGGGTCTTGAAGATGGGGACGCTTTCGCGAAAGCGGACGACACCAAACTCAACGGTGCCGTAGAATTATTGATCAAATTACGTAAAGAAGCACGCGAGAATAAAGACTTTGCCACCAGTGACAAAATACGTGATGAATTATTAGCCTTGGGGATTCAGCTGAAAGATGGTCGTGAGGGCACTACGTTTACGGTAAACTAATGGCATCTCTAAAAAAGATAGCGATTGCTCCCTTTTTAGGCATTATTTGGCTGTACCAGAAATTGATTTCTTCATGGACACCTTCTACGTGTAGATACTCCCCTACCTGCTCACATTATACTAAAGAAGCCCTACAAATCCACGGACTCATCAAAGGAGGCAGACTATCTATAAAGCGAATTTTATCCTGCCATCCTTGGGGCGGACAAGGCTATGATCCCGTACCACCAAAAGAAGATGCTAAAAAATAGTAAAAAGTAGCAAAGAATAGGGATAGAAAAATGGACTTTGTTATCTTTACGCATACCACAACGATACGTTAACAACCACTATGATTGCACTTAAATTTACTTGGAATCCGCTTACGGGAATAGATCTCGGTTTTTTGACCATTCACTTTTACAGCCTGATGTTTGTAGTCGCGTTTTCTTTAGGCTACTACTTAATGAAGAAAGTGTATATCCGTGAAGAAGTTCCTCAAGAAAAGTTAGATTCTCTTTTTATATACGCTGTGGTTTCTATTCTCATAGGAGCACGTTTAGGGCATGTTCTCTTTTATCAAACCGAATTATTATGGCAAGATCCATTATCCGTATTTCTTCCGTTCAAGTTTGTTCCTGAATTTGAATTTACAGGCTTTAGAGGACTCGCAAGTCACGGGGCTGTGATTGTAGGGATGTATGGAATGTATCGCTACAACAAGAAAGTATTAAAAAAATCAGTGCTTTGGCTCTTAGATCGTGTAGCCATTCCTGTATCACTAGGGGCTATGTTTGTAAGAGGAGGGAATTTCTTCAATTCAGAAATGGTGGGGAAAGAAACAGATAGCGCTATAGGAATCCAATTTGTACAGGATGAGATTAGTGAAGGTCGTGCCATGTCGATCACTAAGATTCGCAATGCTAAAAAAGCCTACCAAGCACTTACCGAAGATCCTCAATTTGCAGATATCATAGCTGATATCCCCTATCGATATCCTGGACAACTCATGGAAGCTGTTGGCTATGCGATCGTGTTTTTGATTATCTTCTATTTATACTGGAAAACAAAAGCTTCTGAAAAAATTGGATTGTTATTTGGTACGTTCTTACTGTTGTTAATGGGTGTACGATTGATTGTGGAGAACTTTAAAAGGGAGCAAGTTGATGGTCGTGAAGATTGGATTTTAGGCTTAAATACGGGGCAGGTTTTAAGCATTCCGTTTATTCTCATTGGAACCTATCTTGTTTATACCGCACTGACCAAAAAAGAAGCATAAGCCATGAAGACACTCTTAAGAATAACACTTGCATTGCTGATAACGATGAGTGTTTATAGCTGTAAAGAAACCAAAGGAGGAAAAGAAATTACAGAGACTATCTTTGAATTTACAAAAGAAGGTACCTTGACATTGAGAAAGGCTGATGGCAGTCTCATTAAAACCATAGACGTCGAATTTGCCGAAGACGATTATGAGCGTGAGACAGGACTCATGCATCGTACGAGTATGAAGCCGCTTCAAGGTATGTTATTTATACAAGATGCGGAGTATGTGCAGAATTTCTATATGAAAAACACCTTGATCCCTTTGGATCTTATTTTTATAGATAGTAATAAAAAAGTAGTGTCTTTTGCAGAGAATGCGAAGCCTATGGATCTTACCTCTTTATCATCTCAAGTTCCTGCTAAATATGTCCTAGAAATTAATGGGGGACTCGCTGAAGAGTGGATCATAGAGATTGGTGATAGTGTGGAGTGGACGAGGGATTAGGGTAATAATCCTTTTCAGATTTTTCTATTTTCTATCGCTATAAACTTTTGTTTGTCGGTTGGCATTACATAAACCAATTCAAATCGGTTCTTATCTAATGTAGTAAAGTGTACCATCTCTAAATATTGGCCAACAACATTTCTATCAATCATAATTTTTCCGCCACCAGCCCAATGTCGATCAGTTCCATTTTTCTTAATTCCTGAAATCCAATATTCATCTCTGGTTTCGATATCATAATGATTGCCTCCATCGACTCCCATTGCATTCATATTTTTAAAAGCTTTTCCGTTGAAGTAAACAGTTCTTCCTGATTTAGAAAATTCTACATGACCAATCCATGCAGGACCACTATCTCCAAATCCACTTTTTAATTCTATGTATTTTAATGTTGGTTTCATTATTTCTTCACATAACCTCACAAATATACAGAAGTGCATCAATACAACTTGGTATTTACTAGATTAAGAAAATCGCTTGTTCTAAAATTATTTAAAAACAAAAAAACCCATCTTCTTACGAAGACGGGTTTTGAATATTGTGTACGAGTAAAACTTATTTCTTAGCTAAGAAATCGTTTACTCTATCTGGTGCCATAACAGACTCAACAAATGTATAAGCTCCAGTTTTTGGAGATTTTACCATCTTGATCGCTTTTGTTAAACGCTTAGATCCTGTCTGTAACGATGCTACTGATTTCTTTGCCATGTCTTACCTTATTTAATTTCTTTATGTACTGTCATACGCTTCAATACTGGGTTAAATTTCTTTAACTCCATACGATCCGGCGTATTCTTTTTGTTCTTGGTTGTGATATATCTTGAAGTTCCTGGTTCACCAGTCGCTTTGTGCTCTGTGCACTCTAAGATTACCTGTACTCTGTTCCCTTTCTTGGCCATTGCTGTTACTCTTTAATGGGATTATTTAGTTAAGAACCCTTTTGCACGCGCTTCTTTAAGCACTGCAGAAATTCCTTTCTTGTTAATATTTTTTAAAGCAGATGTTGACACTTTTAGTGTAATCCACTTATCTTCTTCAGGAAGGTAAAAACGTTTTTTTACAAGATTCACGTTAAATTTACGCTTCGTCTTATTCATGGCGTGAGAAACGTTGTTTCCTACCATTGCTCTTTTTCCTGTAAGCTCACAAACTCTTGACATCTTAATTAGCTTTTCTTGTTATTTCAAAACAGGGTGCAAATTTACATAAAAACTCTAGCTACACCAAAACAAAATGCTAGTTTTTTAAAATTTCTTCATTTAATAGCTCCAATGCCTTATTCACAGTCTTTCCAATCACTCTTTCTCTATGGTTTCCCATCATAAAATGATGCGCTGTACTCCCTTCTGGAGTGGCAATTCCGATATAAACAGTTCCAACGGCAGCATCAGAATCTCCTTTTGTGGGTCCTGCGTTTCCGGTAGTGGCAATGGCGTAATCAGAGTTATATAATTTTTTAACCTGCACAGCCATCGCTTCAGCAACTTCGGCACTGACCACAGAATGCTTTTCTATGAGTGCACTATCAACGCCTAAAACGTCTACTTTGGATCGTGTAGCATAGGTCACCGTACTTCCTACTAAATAGCCTGAAGCACCTGGATTTGAGGTGAATCGTTGCACAATACTTCCACCAGTACAACTTTCTGCAATCGCAAGGGTTTTCCCGCGAGCAACAAGCGCTTTACCAATAAGTTCTTCTAGAGATCCATTTTCTTCATAGCCTACAAAAATGTCTTCCAGAAGTGCTTCCAACTTTTCTAATTGTACAGCCATCGCAGCATCAACTTCTTCTTTTACGGAACCTGTTGTTGACAATCGGATGCGAACGCGCCCTAAAGAGGGTAAATAGGCAAGTTTGATGCTCTTAGGTAATTCGTCTTCAAAACTCTCTATACGATCTGCAATGGCACTCTCCCCCATTCCAAAAGTGAGGAGTGTTTTGTGTAAGATATACGGAAGTTCAAATCTTTCTTTAAGTCGAGGCAGCACAGATTCTTCCATAAGTGCCTTCATCTCGTAAGGAACCCCAGGCATCGAAACAAATATTTTACCATCCTGCTCCATCCACATCCCTGGTGCCGTACCAAAACGATTGGTGAGAATCGTAGCTTTAGAAGGGACAAGCGCTTGTGTTTTATTGGAGGCTAATAAAGGTTGCTTGACGTACTTCTTAAAAAGGTAGCTCACATGATCAAACACCTCTTGATTAAAGACCAATTCATCATCAAAAAAGGCGCAAAAGGTACTTTTAGTTACATCATCTTTGGTAGGACCCAGCCCTCCTGTGATAATGATGATATCTGAGTCCGCTTTCGCGAAAGCAAAACTTTCAAGAATATGATCCTTATCATCTTGAATTGAGCTTATTTGGTACACAGAGACTCCAATAGCATTGAGCGCCTTAGAAATATAAGCTGAATTCGTATCTACAATTTGACCGATGAGAATCTCATCGCCTATTGTAATAATATGTGCTTTCATAAAAACTAGAAGTTAAAATCTTCTTTCAGTTCTGCGATCACAATAGTAAGGGTTGTGATAATTTGATCTAGCTGATCTTGAATAGCAGCCGTAGGTTTATTGGAATCTGACCATTTCTCCATAGCGGCAATTTGCTTTAATAAATCGATTCCAAACATGTCTAAGTTCGGTTTCATTTTGTGCGCAAATTGGTAGGCCATCTTGTGGTTATCATTTGCTATGGCTGTTTGCATAGACTCCATATCTGGCGGAATCTCTTGTAGAAATGTTTCAACAATTACAGTTACAAAACTATCATCGCCTCCAGCAATTTCTCTTACTTTCTCTAGGTTATAATTTCTTGTCATCACTATTTCACGTGGATAGAAAACATCTCTTTGTCTCCAATAAATCCTTTTAATTTATCATTTATGGCAACGGGACCAACTCCAGCTGGCGTGCCTGTAAATATAATATCTCCAATTTTAAGAGTAAAGTATTGAGAGACATAACTTATTAATTCGTCAATTTTCCAAAGCATTTGTGCGGTATTTCCATCCTGGACAACGGTACCATTTTTTTGCAACGAAAAGTCGATAGCATCTACATTTTCAAAGTCACTTTTAGGCAACCAATCGCCTATAACAGCAGCGCCGTCAAAGGCTTTAGCCTTTTCCCAAGGAAGTCCTTTGGCTTTGAGGTCTGATTGTAAATCACGGGCGGTAAAGTCGATTCCTAGCCCAATCTCATCATAATAGGTGTGCGCAAATTTTTTATCTATGTATTTCCCTATCTTCTTGATTTTGACTAGAATTTCAACTTCATGATGCACATCTTTTGAAAATTCTGGAATTACAAATGGATGTTTTTTTAAGAGAATTGCAGAGTCAGGTTTTAAAAAAACAACAGGATGTTCTGGCTTTTCGTTGGCCAATTCTTCAATATGCTTTGCGTAATTACGTCCAATACAGATGAGTTTCATAATGGTTATAAATTATTTATTTTTTTAGTTTGATAGCGTAAAACCTATCGCTGGCGCTCCTGTTTTTGGATTTTTATCATCCATTTCTCCTAAAAACCTCCATGCACCTTTGTAAAACTCGGCTGCTTCAAAAGTTCCTTTATTCTTCATAATTGTTCCTAAGGAGGGGGCAAAAAGCAGTTCTTCACGTTTCCCTTTTTTGCCTAATCCATTTTTACTTTTATAAACTTCTACATATTCGTTTTTTGGAATATACAACCATTCAAAAGCTATATAAAAACCTTCTCTTGGAATTTGTATGTCATATTCAGAAACATCAACCGTTACATCTCGTTGTCCCTTTTTTATGTCTACGATCACACTTTCTTTTAGTACATCTTCAGATGGTAATCCATCTGTTCCTCTTCTATATATTCTAACTCTAGCACTTGATTCTTCATGTCTGTATAATTGGAAGTTCACATTTTTAAGATGATTAAACGAATCATATATTTCCTTATGAGGAAAGAACATAGCAACTATATATGGGCTTTTACCACCTCTGAATCCGCCTTTTGATTTTTTCTTAAATAATGGATTCACAATCAATTCTTCTAGATTCTTTGGAGCAGTAGACACTAAAACCTCATTTAACCATTCCGTTTTAGGAGTTAAGAAAACAGTATCAATACTGACCATCTTTTTAATTGATATAATTGTATCTCTATATCCCAAACTAGTTATAGATAGATCACTGTCCAATACATCTCTTAAAACTTTTAAAGTATACAATCCATCTTCATTAGACGATGTTCCACCTTCTTTGTCTAAAATACTTAAATTAACGTAAGGTATTTGCTTATTTGTTTCTTTATCAACTACAACACCTCTTATAGTTATTTCTTGAGAAAATAAACTTGATGTAGCAAGAAATAATAAGGTAATTAAATATCTCATTTGTAAACTAAAAATAATTACAATTTAGTATTTAAACTTCTTAGCTTAATTGCTGTTAACACCTTCTTCGTGTAAAGAGGGAAATCTGCATTTTGAATCCATCCATAATATCCAGGTTCTTGCTCCAATACCGTTTCTACTAATTTACCTTTGTGTTTTCCAAAAGCAAAGATTTCATCCCCATTGTCATTATACCCAATAAATCCTGCAAAATCTGCCAATTTTTTACGCGAACTAAAATCTGCTAGCGATTTCATATCGTTGTCTAAATCGTCATAACGTGCTAGTTGTGATTTTAGCACCTCGTAGGTCGCTTTGGTATCTGCAGCGGCACTGTGTGCATTGGTTAAATCTTTGTCGCAATAAAATTTATAAGCAGCCACCAGGGTACGTTGTTCCATTTTATGAAAAATGTTTTGTACGTCAATGGCATTTCTATTTTTCATATCAAAATCGATATCACATCGCAGTAGCTCTTCAGCTAATAGAGGGATATCAAAACGATTCGAATTAAACCCTGCTAGGTCAGAATCTTTAATGAGATTATGAATCTCACTGGCCTTTTGTGCAAATGTAGGAGCATCAGCCACATCAGCATCAGTGATCCCATGCACAGCCGTTGTCTCTGCAGGAATAGGTATTGTAGGATTGATACGCTGGGTATATTCTTCTTCTCTTCCGTCTGGAAATACTTTTAATATGGAAATTTCTACGATTCGGTCTTTGGCGACATTAATGCCAGTCGTTTCCAAATCAAAAAAACAAATAGGTCTACTTATGTTAAGCTTCATATATTTTTATTGAGCCACAAAAATACAATTTGAAAGTCGATCTTCCTCCCGATATAGTTTAAAAATGTAAGAATATGTATCTTGTGGCTTTATATGTGAAGTACATTTTTTATGAAGTTTATATTCCCTATCCTTTTTGTTTTAGCTACTTTCTTTATACCCACACAAACCCCTGCTGTCGAACTCATAGAAGATAAGCAACCCAAACGATGGACGTTGTACGCGCAAAACAATACAGACGTCGAACAAGAGGCTTTCCTAATGGTAAAAGGTGAAGGTTTTAGACGCAGTGCAGATCGCCCAATCATCAAAAAAATACCGCCTCATAGCAAAGTGGTCATGATTATTCTGATACCCTTAAAGGGCGCCACCCCAACCTACACCAAAGTATTTACGTTTGAAGAGCAATTACAAACCATCAAAAAACGAAAAGGCGCAGACCAAAAAGAACGTGTGCATCTGTTGCCCGTCAATCCTGACCAGTTCACCCTTTTTGTGGAGGATGACTGTGAGAAATGTACCTATCTTACAAAATATTTGGATCGAGAACGAATCAAACATCGGGCATTAGACATCAAAAAGAACAATGCGGTTTTTGATCTGATGTGGTCCCACTTGAAAGATTCGGTTTCTGGCTATGAAGTCATCAAGCTTCCCGTGATTATGCACAAAGAAACCATGTATTTTGATATTATCAACATGGAGCATTTTATCCAGAATTTTGACTGGGAGACGGTAAAGTGAGGATATGAACTATTTTTTGTGATTTGAAAAAGAAAAACCTATTAATATTTATACTATTGATTTCACTTTTTGGTTGTGAATCAAAAATTGATGGCTTTTTTTATATCTCAAACGGAAGTCGAGACCAATCAGAAATACTCTTGCGATTAATAATTGATAATGATACAATTTTCGAAAAAAATGTGAAATATTCAAATATTGCACCCGACCTACAATATATTGAGAATAGAAATCTGACTAAAGGGAAACACAAAATTATTTTTGAAGTAGTACATACAAACTTAAAACAAATTGAAAACTTGGTATTTGATAAGGACACATGGGTTTTCTTATCATACGAATACAAAAAACCAGCTGACTCTTTAAAAAGAGCCGAATTGAACAAGAGTTTTGGAGGAGTTAAAGACTCGACAAATTTAATCTTATATGACGGACAAAAGCCAAGTCTAACATTTCACGTAATGGAAAATGAACCAAAACATCAATAAAGAATGGCACAAAAAAAATATAATTAATTGTTTGTTCATGATTTATAAAACTCTGCTGAAATTTCCTATCTATGATTTGTTTCCTAAATATAGGTACTTAAAGCACCTAACCAATCTTATAAAAGACTAAAATGAAAACAGCAAACTACCTCACAGTCCTTCTACTCCTAAGCTTTTGCTATATGACACAAACCACTTTCGCGCAAAGCGAAGAACAAAAAGCACTTGCCAAATTGTCCTTTATGATTGGCGATTGGAAGGGAACAGGAACGCTATATCCTAAAGAGCAAAACAAACCCTACGAGGTGCTCTCCAAAGTTCGCTATGACTTAGACGGCGAACTGCTGGTGTTAAAACACCGATCCATTCAAGATGGCAAACCCATATTAAGCCTACATACCCTCATTTATTACAATGCAGAAGAAAAACAATATTACTATTATGCTTTCAGACGTACGGGGGTTCGACCTTTTACAGGGCAAATCGTAGACGGGAAACTCATTTGTATGCTAGGGGATGACTATCGCCTTATTTTCCAACGGACTCCAGAAGGACTGTTTAATGAGTATGGAGAAAAACGCGTGGATGGTGTTTGGACAAAAACCTTTGAAGATCTTACATACCCCACCTCAGAAATTCCTTTTTAAGTTATTTTTTGTTATTTTTTGTTCGCTTTCGCGAAAGCGTATAATACCTTACTTTTACAGTATAAACACATTAATCCTACATAACATGTTTAAAAAGCTACCACTCCTTCTATTAGTCCTTGTTACTTTTATCTCAAAAGCGCAGGACAGACCCATTAAAATTATTGATGAACAAAAAGCAAACCGACTACTATTGTATGCGGTAAACGAAAATGAAAAAGACCTTGATGTCATGATTACCGTGACAGGCACTGGTTTTAGGCAAAGCAAAGCAAAACCAAGACTCACACGGATTCCTGCCACTTCTAAAGTCAATATTAAGAGTTTGATTATTGAACGCGGCAAAACTCCTAAGTATACGTATGAGATTGTGGTGAATGATAGCCTTTCAAAAAGAGCCTTAAAAAGACCTTTTGAGCTCGTGAAAATCGAAGCCAAACGTCCCATCCTTATTTATCTCACAGATTCTTGTACAAGCTGTGATAGCCTCATTGCTAGTCTGGAAGAAAGCATCTATCTTTTTAAAACAGAAGCGCTAAGTGAGCAACCTAAGATGCAGGAATACCTAGAAAAGACGTTCAAAAACTCTACGACTCCATTAGCGACACTCACAACTCCTATTGTTAATTTAGGCGGAAAGATTTTTGTAGATATAGAAACCTATGAGCAACTCATGGAGAAATTGAAGGAGATGGAGTAACACAAAATAATATGTACTAAAAAAGCCTCATTTCTAATTGAAATGAGGCTTTTTGTATGGTATAGGTATATATTTTAAATCTCTGTATTTACATCCCATGCTTCTAGATACTCCGCAACACGTTTTACAAACTGTCCTCCTAAGGCACCATTTACGACACGGTGATCATAGGAGTGTGATAAGAACATCTTCATACGGATTCCGATAAAGTCGCCGTCAGGAGTTTCGATCACCGCAGGTACTTTACGTATCGCTCCCAGCGCAAGAATCGCTACTTGCGGCTGATTGATAATTGGAGTTCCCATGATGCTTCCAAACGTACCTACGTTGGTAACAGTATATGTTCCGCCTTGTGTATCGTCTGGTTTTAATTTTCCACCACGAGAACGACTGGCTAGATCATTGACCGCTTTGGTCATTCCTACTAGATTCAACTGATCTGCATTTTTGATCACTGGAACAATGAGGTTACCATCAGGAAGTGCTGCAGCCATTCCCAAGTTGATATTTTTACGTTTGATAATACGATCTCCATCTACTGAAATATTGATCATTGGGAAATCACGGATCGCTTTGGCAACTGCCTCCATAAAAATGGGTGTAAACGTCAATTTCTCCCCTTCTCTTTTTTCAAAACTATCTTTTACTTTCTTACGCCAGTTCCAGATATTGGTTACATCGGCTTCTATAAATGACTGCACGTGTGCACTGGTTTGTACAGATGCTACCATATGATGTGCGATAAGTTTCCCCATACGCGACATTTCTATAATCTCATCTTCTCCATTCACACTCACAGGACTTGCTGTTGCTTTTGCCGCAGGAACTACTGTTTTTTGTGGTGCTACCGTTGCAGGCGCTTGTTTTTGAGTTCCGCGTGATTCAATATATGCAAGCATATCATTTTTAGTCACACGCCCATCTTTTCCAGTACCAGCAATTCCATCCAATTCCGCTTGTGAAATGCCTTCCTCTTTTGCCATATTCTTCACTAATGGCGAATAAAAACGATCCTCTGAGCTCACGACAGGAGTAGCCACGCTATCTTTTGCAGCAGTAACTGTTTTTTCAACAGCAGCTACGGCTGGTGCAACAGTTGGGGTTTCAACAGCTGCGGCTGGAGCTGCATCAGCTACCGCATCACCTTCTGTTTCTATAATCGCGATGGTTTGTCCCACTTGGACAACATCATCTATTTCAAAAAGTTTTTCGACAAGAACACCATCTACTTCGCTTGGGACTTCACTATCCACCTTATCGGTAGCGATTTCTAGTACCGCTTCATCTGCTTCAATAGTATCCCCTACTTCTTTAAGCCATGAGGTTAATGTTGCTTCTGCAACACTCTCTCCCATTTTTGGTAGTTTAACTTCAAATCTTGCCATTTTCTTATTTAAAAGGTGTTTTTGTTATTGTTTGTGCAAAAATACTATTTTTAACGAATTTATTTTGTCAAATTCATAATATTCTTACTTTAAAATTGAAGCACTTCTCCCCTTCCTTCCTTACTATTACTTCCAATTGCAAAGGTAGTATTTTTAGGAATAAGCTTATACGTAAACGCTTTATCTGTATAATCTGAGATCAATTGAATACAACCTGTGTATGATAAGTAGGTTACATCCAGAAAAACTTCGGTGCCTTCTTTTAGCAATTCTATACGTTGTACTTTTTGAACCTCTGTTTGTAACGCCTCAGAAAGGTGTTGGCCTAGGATGTCATTTTCTGTGATGATAGCATAGGCTATTGGAGGTGTTTGTTGACTCTCTTGTATACGCTTTCGCGAAAGCGTAGCCAGCCACAACCCCAACCTCACCAAAAGGGCTTCTAAAGGATTACTATTAAAGTGCTTTTGATAAAAAATACGCATCGCCCCATAAAATCGTTTGCGGTAAGTCGCATCTTTGGCGGTGCTTTCGCCTTTATAATGAAGGACCGTGGTCTCACCGAAATAATAGTTCTGATATCCCGCTTTTGCAATCGTATAGGAAAGATCAATGTCCTCGCCGTACATAAAATACTGCTCATCAAAACCACCCACTTCCTGGTAAACACTTCGTTTTAAAAATAGAAAAGCCCCCACAAGAACTGTGACAGGCCCGACAGCTGTCTGACTAAGATGATCTACATAATACGAAGTGCCGCTCCCAAATATCTTTTGAAAGGCCACTTTAGGTGTGGGTAAATTACGCTTACTTTCCGGTAGAAATCGCCCAGTCCCATCGATGAGTCGTGTACCCACAGCCCCCATTTTTGGAGTCATGTTTGCAAAGGCTAAGAGCTTTGTAAAGGTCTCTTCTGTCACACAGGTATCGGGATTGAGAATACACACATAGTCCCCTTTTGCAATCGCTACGCCTTGATTATTGGCGGCAGAAAAACCGACATTATCTGTATTATCAATCAGAATAACCTCTGGAAATAGCATCTTCACCATCTCACAACTATCATCGGCAGACGCATTGTCTACCACAATAATTTCTGCATCAATCATCGTCGTTGCTGCTTGCACACTATGTAAGCAAAGCTCCAAAAAGTGACGTACGTTATAATTTACAATGACGACAGAAAGTTGTTTCAAGTACCTTATATATTAGTTAATTTTTTAATGAGGATTCAATGATGTTTTACATATTACAATTTCCATTTTGCATATCATTTATTGATGGGTTAAATGCATTAGCAGACACTTCATAAATAGCTTGAAATTCATTAGAAAAGACATTACTCACAGTGCAAAAATCAGCTAAAAGATGGTTGTTAATTATTTTATACAGAGAACTTACCTCTTGTAAATTATTTAATCCTTCCAGTGTAAGTAGATTAAAATTGCTTATTATTTCTAGCTCATTTAAGCTAGAAATTCCACTAAGCCCTTCTAAGGATATCAAATTTTCATTATCCTTTATTCTTAAAACATCAATTTGCGAGAGATTTGCCAAAGGTGCTAATGAAGTAAGACTTTGATTATCACGTATGCCTAAAGTTTTTACAATCCCCATATTTTGTAACCCATTTAGACTTTCAAGATTTGGATTCACACTTATAAAAACTGAAGAGTTATTATCTGTAACTAAATTAGACAAACCTTCTATTGAAACTAAATTACTATTATTAAGAATATCTAATCTACTGGTTATTGATGATAAATTTCCAAAATCATTAATGTCAAGTAAAATATCATTACTTGATATAATTATCCTATCAGCTATATTAATATTTTGAAAGCCACTTAAAGAACTTAATACAGGATTATATGAAACTGTAATTCCATAAACTTCTTCTATACTTTCAAATCCTACAATTTCAGTTAAACTGTCATTATTCGCTATATTAATACCTGAAGTATTTGTAAGATTCTGTAAACCTTCCGTAGTGATTAGCCCATTACATCTAACAAAACTAATAGACGAAGCAGTATGAAGGTTTTGCAGTCCATCTAAAGAGCTTAAACTATTATTGTCATTGATACCAAGCGAAGAAATTTCTTCTAAATTACTTAATCCCAAGAGGGACTCTATATTATAATTATTACTCAGAGTGAGTATACCAATTTCAGTTAAGTTATTAAGCCCTTCTAGAGAAACCAATGATTGATTACCAAAAACGACCAAATTAGTAAATGGTGCATTAACTAACCCTTCTAGACCTTTCAAATCCTGTAAGTTATCATTAACACCAACCTGTATAAGAGTTTTATCCTCTAAGTAAATATTTTGAAGAGGTAAAATTGAAGTTATATTATCATTACCAATTATGGATATTATATCGCCAACTGAATTAATTCCTTCCAAACCATCTAATGAAAGCAAGCTAGAACCATGTATAGTTAAATCCCCTCCTATTTCTATAATATTGTGTAAACCAAAAAGATTTTCTATTTCTAAACCTAAACTATCAATTTTTAATTCCCCAGAAATAGTCGTTAAATTACTAAGAGGTGAAAGATCAATAATATCAAAATTTGCTGGTAAATTTTCGAATCCAATAAAAAGATCTCCACTAATTGAAGTATAACACAAATTTCCAAACTCCTCTATTTCTTGTTGAGTTTCTAAAATAACATTGCCTACAAATACTCCTCCATTACAGGACGTATCTTCTTCCTCATCTGTCTGATCCATGATTTCTACCAAATCTATTTCATCATTAGATTGATTATCAGTTGAGCAAGAAAAGAAGAATAGTGTCGCTAAAAATAAAATAAAATACTTCATATAAAAAAAAGGTATAACTAAGTATATCAAAAATCAATAAAAAAAATCAAACAGCAATGCTTTTACAAAGAGTTTTCAAACGGAATACGGTGTAAGATACTACGTCCTAGCGTAACCTCATCTGCATATTCTAATTCATCCCCTACAGAAATCCCACGTGCAATGGTAGAGGTCTGTACGTTATATGTTTCTACTTGTTTATAGATATAAAAATTGGTGGTATCACCTTCCATGGTGGAACTTAGCGCAAAGATGACTTCTTTTACCTCGCCTTCTTTTACTTTTTCTACGAGCGAATAGATATTCAGTTCCTGTGGCCCTATACCATCTAGCGGACTAATCTTACCGCCTAATACGTGATATAATCCTTTATACTGGCTGGTGCTTTCTATCGCCATGACGTCTCTTACATCTTCTACGACACACACTAAAGAGGCATCACGATTTGGATTTGCACAAATCTCACATAATTCTACATCAGAAATGTTATGGCATTTCTCACAGAACTTAATGGTATCTCTCATCGTAAGCAATGCTTCTGCGAGGTGATGTGTTTGTGTTTCTGGTTGTCTTAATAAATGCAATACGAGCCTCAACGCTGTACGCTTTCCTATGCCAGGCAATTGTGACATTTCATACACGGCATTTTCCAGAAGTTTTGAAGAGAATTCCATAACCTAGTTCTTATCTTCTAGCAAAGGTACAAATCGAAACTCTCCAAACTCTTTTTTCTCAAATTTAGTCGCTTCTACGCGAACATATAGCGTCATAATCTGCGGATCATCGCCTACAGGAATCACAAGTCTTCCACCTACTTTCAGCTGACTCAATAACGGTTTAGGCACATAGGGGGCTCCGGCGGTTACGATGATACTATCATAGGGAGCATATTCAGGTAGCCCTTTATACCCATCGCCAAAACTTAAAAATTTGGGTCGGTAGCCAAGTTTAGATAAGAAAAGTTTTGTCTTCTTGTAAAGTTCTTGTTGACGTTCTATCGAGTAGACTTTCGCGCCAAGCTCACATAAAACAGCCGTTTGATAGCCACTTCCCGTACCAATTTCCAATACCTGATCTCCTCGTTTTATCTCTAACAATTCCGTCTGAAAGGCGACTGTATAAGGTTGCGAGATCGTTTGATCTGCTGCAATGGGGAAGGCCTTGTCTTGATACGCATGATCTACAAAACTACTATCCATAAAAAAATGACGTGGTATGTTACCAATAGCCTTAAGAACCGCAGTATTGGCGATCCCCTTTTTCTTGACGATTTCGACGAGTTGTCTTCGTTTTCCTTGATGGCGCGTTGTATCCTTCATTGGCATAAAAATACAGCTTTCAGAAAAATCTACAACAGATTCCTGCACATCTTTTTTCTCTTTGAGATTCTTAAATATAATCCCCTAAATACCTTATTTTTGTATAAAAATCAACCCTATGCTTAAAGCTGGAGTATTAGGTGCAGGACACCTTGGCAAAATACACTTACGCCTGTTACAACAATCTGAAAATTATGAGCTTATTGGCTTTTACGACGCTTCTCCAGAAGTTCGCAAAGCCATTGCTAACCAATTTGGGTACACCCCATTTGATACCATGGAAGCACTCATTGATGCCTGTGATATGGTAGATGTTGTCACTCCGACAACCTTTCACTACGAGTGTGCAAAAAAAGTCATTACGGCTGGAAAGCATCTCTTTATAGAAAAACCAATCACAAATACCGTCGAGGAAGCTGAAGAATTATTAGCCCTTGCCGCAAAACATAAAGTATTAGGTCAAGTAGGTCATGTAGAGCGTTTCAACCCGGCATTTATGGCAGTGAATGATTCGATTCAAAAACCGATGTTTATTGAGGCGCACCGTCTCGCCGAGTTTAATCCTAGAGGGACGGATGTTCCTGTAGTGTTGGATTTGATGATCCATGATATTGATGCGATTTTAAGTGTAGTACAAAGTCCCGTAAAGAATGTATCGGCAAGTGGCGTTTCTGTAATCAGTGAAACGCCAGATATTGCCAATGCTCGTATCGAGTTTGAAAATGGTTGTGTCGCCAACCTTACGGCAAGCCGTATCTCTCTTAAAAACATGCGTAAAGCGCGGTTTTTTCAGAAAGACGCCTACATTTCTGTGGATTTCTTAGAGAAAAAAGTCGAAGTAGTAAAAATGAAAGATGCACCTGAGAATCCTGATGATTTTGCGATGATTCTTCAAAATGCAGAAGGTATTAAAAAGCAAATCTATTTTGACAACCCAGACGTCCCCGCTAATAATGCGATTCTTGATGAGTTGGACGCTTTCGCGAAAGCCATAAAAAACAACACCACACCTATTGTTTCACTTGAAGCTGGTACCGAAGCGTTGCGTGTCGCTAAAATGGTCATTGCTAATTTTTAGAAGATAATGATGTTAAAACAACTATGTACACTCGTCATTTTTATAGGAACAATACTGACTGCCAACGCACAACAGAAAGCAGAAAAAGTAGAAGTTGTTGATATGGTTAAAGATTTGATCCTCATGAAAAAGGTAGAATCTAATATCAAACAAGTATGGTGGATTCCTAGTGAGTATTGGAGATTTGCACTCGCTGACTCTCCTGATATTGGAGAAGATATCATCCTTGATATTGAAAACCAATTAAAAGGATACTCACTTTTTTCTGTCGTAAATTCTGATATAAGTCCGTTTAGTGGTTTTAAAAGAAGAGATGCGGTCATTAGTATCATCGATAAGAATGAAATTTTAGCACCTTTGTCTGAAGAAGAGACGCCAGATGACATTAAAGAGTTAATCAATCTTTTTCGCCCAACGCTTGCAAACATGGTAGGACAGTTGGGAGAACAAATGATTTTTTATGTTTTTAGAAATGATCTTGAAGATGGCACTACAGCTATTTCTCCTTATAATAAAGGAAAGCTTTTAGTTAAAGTAAATGATACCGATTTCATCTATCGTTTGCCGTTACAGTCTATGGTAGAAAAGAAAATCTGCCCAGAAGATCAAGAACAACTGAATGGAAATTGGGAGTATTGCCCTTGGCATGGAACCGAATTGATATATAAAAATAATTAATAAAACAGGTTTTGCTTTCGCGAAAGCATATAAGAAAATAAATAAGATTTCTGACTCAATAGAAGTTGAGCGAAAATAACAAATAACACCATGAGATTTCCGCCCGAGTCTATCCTGAGCGATAGCCGAAGGACAGAAATGAAAAGAAGATAATATGAAAAACATAGCCGTTATTGGTGCAGGAACCATGGGAAATGGGATTGCACACACCTTTGCACAAAGTGGATACAAAGTACAACTGATTGATATTTCTCAAGCATCGCTTGATAGAGGAATGGCAACGATCACCAAAAATTTGGATCGTCAGGTTGCTAAAGAGCGCATCACTGAAGATCAAAAGCAAGAAACCCTTGCTAATATTACAACGTTCACAGATCTAAGTGAAGGGGTGGAATATGCGGGGCTTGTGGTGGAGGCAGCCACAGAAAATGTAGATCTCAAACTTAAAATATTTAGAGATTTAGATGAAGCGACTGGAGACGACACCATTCTTGCTACTAATACTTCATCAATATCGATTACGCAAATTGCAGCGGTCACCAATCGCCCTGAATTGGTGATTGGGATGCACTTTATGAACCCAGTGCCGATTATGAAATTGGTGGAGATCATCCGTGGGTATACTACAAGTGATGCCGTGACAGAAACGATTATGGAGCTTTCTAAAAGTTTAGGAAAAGTACCTGTAGAGGTCAATGACTACCCAGGTTTTGTGGCAAATCGTATTTTAATGCCGATGATCAATGAAGCTATTGAGACGTTATATAATGGTGTGGCAGGGGTTTATGAAATTGATACGGTGATGAAACTCGGAATGGCACATCCAATGGGACCTTTACAGCTCGCTGATTTTATAGGACTAGATGTATGTCTTTCTATTCTTGAAGTAATGCATGATGGGTTTAAAAATCCAAAATACGCCCCCTGCCCATTGTTAGTCAATATGGTGCGTGCTGGGAAATTAGGCGTCAAGTCTGGAGAAGGTTTTTATGATTATTCAGAAAGTCGCAAAGCAGAGAACGTAGCGAAGATGTTTGCATAAATTTTTAGGAATCATGAATTTTAAAGCTAACAGCCTATATACGGTACTTGTAGTTACTATGACCCTTTTCTTTTTTTCTTGCAAAGACGAAAAGCAACCTGATAAAACTGGCAATACAAAAGAAGTACAGGCAAACAAAGAAGCACTTACAGAAACTGCCGCTGATTCTTCTGAAAATTACATGGCTATAGTATATAGAAATACACTTAATACTATAACAGATATTAACGTAACGATAAAAAAGAAAGGTACTTTTGTGTATTATCAGGCTCCTTTGTCCAAGCCAACATCTGGAGAAATACCAAAAACGACAACACTCTCAGGTACTTGGACAAAAAGGGATCATTGGATCGTATTAACGTTTAATGATAAAGACGTAAAAGCAAATACGATCTTTATTCCAAGCACGAGTCAAGAAGACCATTTTAAAATTATTGATGATACTACTGTAGAAATAGACGGTAATCAAAAAGAAATTGCTATACTAGGAATACCCTGTATCAAATCAATCATTCGGTGAAAAAAAGTGTATATGATTTAACTAAAGAAGATTGGAATACGCTCTTTCCGATAGCCCTTGTTGACCATCATCCTGAGTGGAAGACAATTTACAAACAAGAAAAAAAACGTATTGTAGATCGTATTGGCAAAGCGATTATCTTACGAATAGAGCACTTTGGGAGTACGGCTATTCCTGCTATCAAAGCGAAACCATACATAGATATTATTATCGAGGTTTCCCATCATCATCTTTTTGATGAACAGCTTATCAAAAACGTTGAAGCCTTAGGCTATTCGTATTTCAAAGTACCCGAAAGAGAGGGTATTGATGCTTATATGTCTTTTGGAAAAGGTTATACTCTGGAAGGAGAAAAAGAACAAATTTTTCATATCCACATGTGTACAAAAGACAATTATATGTGGAGGCAAGTCGAGTTTAGAGATTATTTGAATAATCATCTGGCAAGAGCTAAAGCCTATGAAGCACTGAAAATAGCTGCTGCATCAAAATTTAAGAATGACAGAGGGAGTTATGTGCTTTCTAAAACCGACTTTATCAATGATACCTTAGCGATGATTGACAAAGAGAAAAAATCCACCAAGTAATGCAACAGATCACAACCCACCCATATCGTCTAGAGCAAAAGAGATATTTCAATTTGCTGGTGACCTTATTTTTTAAAACGAAATGGTATATGGTGGTATTGATGGCAAGCCTCCTTATTTTTTACATTCCAAAATTCTCTGAGAATGCTTTTGCCAGTTTTGCTGTTATTTTTGGACTTCTGTATATCCCGTTAAGTATTTTTCGAATCTATAGATGGGTTTATGCAAAAAATAATGCTAGTTATTTTATTGAAAGTGTATTAACAGTAGACACTTCCTTTTTATACTTCAAAGACATTGCAGATAACGAAACAAAAATAAGTGTTGCTAGCTTTGTAAAAATGTCACAAACCGAGCATGAATACCTTTTGTATGTATCTCAAAATAATTTTAGTTATATTCCGAAGTCTGCGTTTAAAACAGATGAAGACCGTGCTTTTTTTGAGCAGGTGATCACAGAGAATATTGTCTCTTAAATACGAAGCAAGTATATGCCAAAAATCATCCCATTTCGTGCGGTACGCCCTACCAGAGACAAAGTTAGTCTCGTAGCAGCTAGGTCGTATGAGTCCTACTCAAAAAAAGGACGTAAATTCAGAATGGACAGAAATCCGTATTCGTTTTTACATATCGTAAATCCTGGATATAAGTACCAAAAAGAAATCACTGGTAAAAAAACATTTACACTGGTGCGTAATCGCTATCAGGAGTTCAAAGAAGATAACATATTTATACAAGACGAGCAGCCTTCCTTTTACATTTACAAAATCATAGACCGAGATGATCGCGTCTTTTGCGGACTCATCGGAGGGGCTAGTATTTTTGACTATGAAGATAATCGTATCAAAAAGCACGAAGACACCCTAGAAGATAGAGAAGAGTTATTCAAAGAATATTTAGATACTGTAGGATTTAATGCAGAAGCTGTGCTTCTCACCTATCCAGATAATGATGCCATTACCGCCATTATCAATAAAGTGATAGAAGAACGTGCTGAATACGAGTTTACATCTACAACGCGAGATACACATTACCTCTGGGTACTCAATGATCCAAAGAGTGTTGCCACCATTCAAGAAGCCTTTGCTCAGATGCCACAATTGTATATTGCAGATGGACACCATCGTTCCTCATCCTCGTATTTATTGGCAAAAGAGCATCAAAAAAATGACCCAGCGTATCACGAAGAGGCAACCTACAATTACTTTATGAGTTATTTTATTCCTGAATCTCACGTACAGATTTATGAGTTTAACAGGCTCGTCAAAGACCTTAACGGATTATCTAAAGAGGAGTTTTTGATTTCTTTAGACACCTATTTCAGAATAGAAAACAGAGGAGTTACCACCTATAAACCCAGTAAAAAACATCATTTTTCTATGTATTTAGATGGTGAATTTTACTCGCTCTATTTACGTAAGAGTAATTATAACTTTGAAAATACCTTAGAGGCATTGGATACTCAGATTTTATATAAAACCATTCTCGAACCTATTTTAGGAATCTCAGATCTACGTAATGATGATCGCATCGCCTATGCTGGTGGAAAAAAAGACATGATGTACGTGAAAAATGTGATTGACAAAGGAGAGTATGCTGTTGGCTTTGGGATGGTTCCACTTACGATGGATGAAATTAAAACCATTGCAGATGATGGTTTTACCATGCCTCCTAAAAGCACCTACATCGAGCCTAAATTACGAAGTGGGATTACCATTTATGAGTTTTAAAGCCCTATTGAAACACCACCACCATGAGCATTAAAGAAAATATTATACAATTCAAGAAAAGCATTCCAGCGTCGGTAACCCTTGTGGCAGTCTCTAAAACCAAACCTATTTCCGCACTTCAAGAAGCCTATGATTGCGGACAACGCGTTTTTGGTGAAAATAAAATCCAAGAAATGTCCGAAAAATGGGAGCAACTTCCTAAAGATATTCAATGGCATATGATAGGTCATGTACAGACTAATAAGGTGAAGTATATGATTCCGTACGTGAGTCTTATTCACAGTGCCGACCGACTTAAATTGTTCAAGGAAATCAATAAACAAGCGTCAGGAGTTGACCGTACTGTAGATGTATTATTACAGGTGAAAATTGCACAAGAAGACTCCAAATACGGAATGCCAATCCCTGAAGCGACTGAACTACTCAAAGGTTCTCAGCTTGACGCCTATCCCAATGTGCGCGTTGTTGGGTTGATGGGTATGGCCTCGTTTACAGATGACATGAATCAAGTAGATGCAGAGTTTAAGACCTTAGAAAGTTTGTTTATACGCTTTCGCGAAAGCAAAAACCTCACCATCCTCTCCATGGGAATGAGTGGTGACTATGAACTCGCTATTGAAAATGGGAGCACCATGATACGTATAGGAAGTGCTATTTTTGGTGAACGAAATTATAATTGAACCATGGAGCATGGTGGTTTATGTGGATGAATGGTATATTTTAAAAACCATTCATACACATATTTCCGTAAAATATTACAAGACTATGAACTCGCTATTGAAAATGGGAGCACCATGATACGTATAGGAAGTGCTATTTTTGGTGAACGAAATTATAATTGAACCATGGAGCATGGTGGTTTATGTGGATGAATGGTATATTTTTAAAACCATTCATACACATATTTCCGTAAAATATTACAAGATTATGAACTCGCTATTGAAAATGGGAGCACCATGATACGTATAGGAAGTGCTATTTTTGGCGAACGAAATTATTCATAGAATTAACAGTCGTATTGACCAAATACACAAAATAGTAGTATCTTATACTCTTTTACATAGAACACCATCTCACGCAAGAGATGTTTGATTATTAATATTAAAACGATGGAAAATTCCCTTATTTCTGGGAATTAACAATGTACGCGATTTTAGACATAGAGACGACAGGAGGTAAATACAATGAAGAGGGTATTACCGAGATTGCCATATATCGATTTGATGGACATAAAGTAGTAGACCAATTTATAAGCCTCGTAAATCCTGAGCGCCCTATACAGGCTTTTGTAGTCAATCTTACTGGAATCAACAACCAGATGTTACGCACCGCTCCTAAGTTTTACGAAGTTGCAAAGCGCATTATAGAAATCACCGAAGACTGTATTATTGTTGCTCATAACGCACAATTTGACTACCGTATCCTCAGTTTAGAATTTGATAGACTTGGATACCCTTATGAGCGAAAAACACTCTGTACGGTAGCCTTATCTCAAGATTTATTACCAGGGCATAAAAGCTATAGTTTAGGAAAACTTACAAGAGCACTAGGTATTCCTATGACCGATAGACATAGAGCGAGTGGCGATGCCATCGCTACCGTTAAGCTTTTTAAAATGCTACTTGCCAAAGACACGGAGAAAAAAATAATCCAAGAATCTATACGGGCTTTTCCTCGTAAAAACATGGACAAAAAACTCAAGGACATCATAGAAGAAGTCCCCTCTGTGTGTGGTGTGTATTATATGCATAATGTAAATGGTACCATTATCTACATTGGAAAAAGTAAAAATATAAAAAAACGACTTACTCAACATTTTACAAGCGATAATCGCAAGAGCAAAAAGATTCAAGAAGATGTGGTGGCTGTCTCCTATGAAGAAACAGGAAGCGAACTCATTGCCTTACTCAAAGAAAATGAGGAAATTAAACGCAACAAGCCTATTTTTAACAGAGCCTTACGAAGAACAAAATTTAAAATCCAGCTTACCCATTTTATGGATGAAGATGGGTACATCAATTTTAAAACAGAAAAAGCAGATGATCGTAAAAAAAGCATTACTACCTACAGCTCTATAGCTTCTGCAAAAGCACATTTAGACCGTATTACAGAAATTTATACCCTTTGTCAAAATAAAACAGGCCTCACAAATTCCAAAGGAAACTGTTTTGGGTACACTATAAAAAAATGTGAAGGCGCTTGTATGAATCAAGAATCACCCGAGTTATATAACCAAAGGGCGCAAAACTTTATTAATACCTACAGTTATGAAAATAAAAGCATGCTCGTGGTTGACAAAGGTCGCGAGGTCGATGAGCGCTCTGTTGTTTTAATAGAAGATGGCATCTTCCAGGGGATTGGTTTTTATAATCTAAACTTCCAATTAAATAATATAGACATCTTAAAATCAATTATTACAAAAATGGATAATAACAGAGATGCACAACATATTATACAAAGTTACTTACGTACTAAAAAATCATATAAAGTCATTCCGTTGTCTACCATTATGAATCCCTAAGGATTTAGTACTTTTATATTTTTAAAATACACTATTTGGAAACGCAACAAAGAAAAAGCTGGAAGCGCAAAATGCATGAAATTATCTATGAGGCAGATACGCCACATGGAAAGCTCTTTGATGTGATTCTCTTGGTTTTGATTCTGGCTAGTATTGTGCTTGTCATGCTAGAAAGTGTAAGTACTCTAGATGCAAAATACCACGATATATTTTATGCGGGAGAGTGGATCATTACCCTCTTTTTTACCTTTGAATATTTTGCACGCATCGTTAGCGTAAACAAACCAAGAAAATATATTTTTAGTTTTTACGGGATTATTGATTTCCTATCTACCATCCCATTGTATTTATCCTTCTTTATAGTGGGTTCACATGCCTTACTTACCGTTAGAGCCTTGCGTTTATTACGTATTTTTAGAATTTTAAAAGTAACGCGTTATATAGGAGAATCTAATAAACTTACCAAAGCTCTTGTAGATAGTAAAACCAAAATAAGTGTCTTCTTATTTACAGTACTCATTATTTGCATCATTTCCGGAACTGCTATGTATCTCGTAGAAGGAGAAGAAAGTGGATTTAGAAATATTCCTGTGAGTATTTATTGGTGTATTGTTACTCTTACCACCGTAGGCTATGGAGATATCGCGCCCATTACTCCTTTAGGGCAGTTTCTTGCCTCTATCATCATGATTATGGGGTATGGCATTATAGCAGTACCCACGGGTATAGTAAGTGCCGAGTACACGAAGAGTGCTTTAAAAGATACACCTGATAAACGTATACACACCAATACACAGTCTTGTTCAAATTGCAATCATAGTACGCATGATGATGATGCTAACTTTTGTGATAACTGTGGCTACCCTTTACATGATGACTAAGTATCTCTTTGCTGTTGTAGGTCCTACGGCCATAGGGAAAACAGCGCTGTCCATAAAAATTGCACAACACTTCCAAACAGAAATTATCTCTGCAGACTCACGTCAGTTTTATAAAGAAATGAGCGTTGGCACGGCCGTTCCTGATCCTGATGAACTTGCTGCAGCGACACACCACTGTATTCAACATATTTCTATAGAAGATACCTATAGCGTAGGACACTTTGAAAGAGAAGCAATCCAACTCATAGAAACACTACATCTAGAGCATCCGTATATCACCCTTGTTGGCGGCTCAGGAATGTATGTAGATGCTGTGATAAAGGGCTTAGATTATTTTCCTGATGTGACGCCAGGCGTCAGAGAAAAGCTGAATACGTTATTTACCTCCAAGGGAATCGAAGCTTTACAAGGGCTTCTTAAAGAAAAAGATCCTGTCTATTATGAGCGCGTTGATATCCAAAATCATCAACGGGTGACACGGGCCTTGGAAGTATGCCTTTCTTCTGGAAAACCTTTCTCTTCTTTTTTAGATAAACCCAAACCAAAACGCCCTTTTGAAACCATTAAGATCGGACTTTCTGCCGATCGGGAAATCATTTATGACCGTATCAACAAGCGTGTAGATATAATGATCGAACATGGACTTGTGGAAGAGGTTCAGGGTTTGCTTTCGCGAAAGCGGTTAAACGCCTTACAAACTGTGGGATACAGAGAACTTTTTGACTATTTTGAAGGAACTGTCTCTCTCGAACAAGCTATTGAAAATATAAAAACCAATACGCGTAGATTTGCCAAAAGGCAATTAACATGGTACCGAAAAGATACTTCCATCACTTGGTTTGATTACCAAACCCCCTTTGAAGAAATCGCTGAATTTTTGCACAAAAAAACGTCCTGCTAACCGCAGGACGTTTTTTTCTTTCTTCACTAATACCGTTGTACATTTACATGGTCTTCACAACCAATCTAAATCCTTCTCCGTGGATATTTAAAATTTCTACAGTATCGTCTTTTTTGAGATATTTACGGAGTTTTGCGATGTATACATCCATACTACGGGATGTAAAATAGTTGTCATCTCTCCATATTTTTGTAAGTGCCAATTCACGAGGCATGAGATCATTCTCGTGTAAAGCCAACATACGTAATAATTCGTTTTCTTTTGGCGAAAGCTTGATAGGCTCTTCTTGTTTATATGTTAAAAAACGAAGTTTTGAATTCAGATGAAAATTTCCAATTACAAATTCAAATTGCTTACTATCTGCGACAGAGTCTACACTCTTACGTTGGATAATCGCTTTGATTTTCATTAAGAGTACTTCACTATCAAAAGGTTTATTGAGATAGTCGTCGGCCCCTACTTTGTATCCTTTTAATACATCTTCTTTAAGCGCTTTTGCGGTTAAGAAAATGATAGGTACATCGGCATTTTTCTCACGAATTTCTTTGGCTAGGGTGAAGCCATCTTTGTAAGGCATCATGACGTCTAGTATACAAAGGTCAAAATCGTCTTTTTTAAATTTTTCGAAGCCCTCCATCCCATTTTTGGCATGAGTGACATCATAATCGTTCATAGATAGATAATCCTTTAAGACTGTTCCAAAATTTGGATCATCTTCTACGAGTAAAATCTTTTTGTTTTCAGTTTCCATAATTATGATATTAGTGGTAATTTAATGATGAATGTGCTTCCTTTTCCTTTCTCACTTTCCACAAAGATTTCTCCTTGATGGTCTTCTACAATTTGTTTGGCATAGGCTAGGCCTAAACCGTGTCCTTTGACATTGTGAATATTTCCTGAATGTTCCCTATAAAATTTTTCAAAAACTTTGCGTTGTGCTGCCTTAGACATCCCATCGCCTTGATCTTGAATTTTTACAAAAATAAAGTTCTTTACATTTTCTGTATAGACATCTATTTTAGGTGGTCCAGAAGAATACTTCACAGCATTCTCTAACATATTAACGATCACATTGGTAAAATGTGATTCATTTGCCAATATGGATGATTTTTGAGCATCCAAATGCATTGTTATTGATCCGTTACGATCTTCTACAATGAGTGCCACATGCTGCACTGCATCTTCTATAATATCGTGCAACTTATATCTTTCTTTACGGATATCAAGTTCATTTTTCTCTAATTTTGAGATTCGTAACACGTTTTCTACTTGTGCATGCATTCGTTTGTTCTCTTCACGAATCATCTTGTGATAATAAGCAACCTTTTCAGGATCACCAGATATCTTAGGGTTTTTAACCGAATCTAATGCTAGGTTAATTGTAGCAATAGGGGTTTTAAACTCATGCGTCATATTATTAATAAAGTCGGTCTTTATCTGCGAGATTTGACGTTGTTTATTTAATTGATGCAATGCACTTGAATACGCAACAACAATAATTAATGTAAATATGACTGATAATGCAATCATCCCTATAATAGAAGAGATGACTATTTTTTTCTCTCCAGGAAATTCGGCGTACAAATAATAATCCGTTTTCCCATTCTCGTCCACAAAAATCGGCGCTTGGTAAAATTGTGAGGAACCTTCAAATTCAAAGTTTTCTGAACGGACTTTGGTTAAAAGGTCATTATCAAAAATTCCAAATTCAAAATCTGTTTCTAAATCTCTCTCTACTAGCTCCAAAGTCATCACCCGTTGGATTTCCTCTACAGAAACGCGTTTGTGTATGGGTGTTTTCTCTAATACATCTGTAATTAGATTTTGATAACTCATTCTACTAAAATCATCAATTTTAGAAAATTCCTGAATTTTATCTCCTGTAGAGACGGTTCCATCTATCGAATTCCCCCTACTTATAATCTGTCTTGAACTCAGGTTAAAATAGCGCTTATACGTTGTGCTATCCATATCTCGGTCAAAAGCAGGCGCAGATAATTTAAAATCCTGTTGTAATATTCCGTTTCTGTATAGAAAGAGATCCTTGGTAATAGGGTCTTCATTTATTAAAAAATATTCATCAAAGGTAAGATCATCAGGGATTCCGATACTGTCAATTAATTTATCAACTGTATAAAAATATTCTTCAAACTCCCTTTCTTGTATTTTTTCGGCTACTTTGATAACAGCCCTTTTTGCACTAAAAGAAAATTGTTCTCTTTTAGCACGTACACTGTCCAAAATCCAATACCCTTGTACGAATATGATCCCTATCAATGATAGGCTCATAAGGGTAATTAATGCATAAAACAGTTTTTTGTTCACCACTCAAAAGTAATATTTTAACATATAGCCGGCTTTCCCTTTAACCAAATGTTAACAGCTTTTACCAATTACGGCTAATTCTATGTAGTAAGTGATTATGAATACGCAATACGTTTTCTTTCGTTTGGTCAAGAAACGTGTTTTCTATCGAGACATCTGACAGGGCCATTTTTTTAGCATCACTCCATTGTGCCTTGATGCGATTTTGAATCTCTTCTTCCGAGATTTTATCTCGCTTTTTAATTCTTTCAATACGTAGTTTTAAGGGAGCTCTCACTAAAATGATAAAATCACATAGCTTGTATCCTCCATTTTCAAACAGAATGGCTGCCTCCTTTATCACATAAGGACTCTTTTGTTGCTCATACCAATTTTTAAAATGTATGGCAACTCTGGGATGTATAATCGCATTTATACCCTCCAAGAGGGATGTGTCTTTAAAAACCTTATCGGCTATATACTTTCTATCGGGGACATTCTTAACATAAGCTTTCTCACCTAATAATTGGATAATTTCAACACGTATACTTGGAGAATTTTCCATCAGTTTTTTTGCTTCAACATCGGCAATGTATACAGGAACCCCAAGCTTTTTAAAAAAGTTGGCTACCGTTGTTTTTCCACTTCCAATTCCCCCAGTTAGGCCTACAATCATTCTATAAATAAATTAAAATCTAAGTACATAGTACTATTTACTTAGTTAGCGCTTTCAATTTCTAAAATTAATGATAAAATTAGATTTTGTTTAACTTTTTTATAAAATATTAAGTCATTTAGGGGTAAAAAAAATAAATGATTAAACAAAACTAGTGAACAACGATGTACTTAATCTGTTTAGTGGCCAGACGAATATTCTTCACTTCTGTAGGTGACTTCTTAATATCTAGTGCGATAAAATCATCCTGTTCATTGTGTTTATTAAAATCGCATACCACTTCAAAATCACTTGAGGTAATCGACTCGTATACATCAATAGGAACCGTAAAGTAAATATCTACGGTTTTGGGAAATATTTTTACATCCGTATCATTGGCATTGATTAGTTTAACGGGAATACTAAATGCCCCCTCGGTAAACTTAACAACCTCTTGAGAATACCCAATATCATATAAAGAGACTTTAACCTCTTTATGAAGTGGTAACGAATCTATGGTTAATTGTAATTCAATGTTTTGAGAGATTTCGGTAAGGTCTTTAGGCGTTGTTGTGACAGCTGTAATACTATCTATATATGCCTTAGGCCCTACAACGCGAACCGTTGATGGATTTAATACGCCAGCTCCTTTGGGACCATAGCCTTTTTTAAACTGTGTCGTAAGTGCTGTGATGACAGGAACTTCCTTACTCGCTAAAGAATCTATTTGTATCGTAATTTGCTTAGGACTTATAGCAGTCACTTCTAAGACTCCCGAGATTGCATTGGAAATCATTAATGGATGCCCTTCTGGAATATACTGATACTGCTTAGTTGTTGTTTTTTCTAATTGATTAAAAGGAATCGGTAATTGAAAATCTGAAAATTGATTGGCGACCAATGCAAATCCAGAAAGTCGAGTGGACACTTCCAACACCGCTGGCTCTATCCTAGTCACTACCTTATCCATTGGAGTGTCTATGACGGTAACAGGTAATGTGTATATTTTGGTATACTCCTTTGACAATTTACTGAGAATTGCCAAAATTGTAGTAAGTAAGAGAAAAAACAAAAACTCTCTCACATGCGATCGTCTGAGTGTTATTTTTTTAAACATTGACATACGCTTAAATTACTTAAAAAATAAATGAGGAAATCGTTGCTGAGGTTTCTTTCCAAACCATCGTATGGCCGCAGTAGATTTTAAAAAACCAATGCCGTATCCATAAAATTGTATTACCGTTGCAATCACAGCCATCACGCCTATAGAAATACTTTTGGTGGTAATGGTTGCATGCATGCCTATCAACAAAAAATAACCTATCACCATATACAAGAACACATACCAGCCTAGCATAGCCATGAGTAAACTAAACAACACCCCTATCAAAAATACGGTAGGAAACCAATAGGTAACTTTTGCTGAACCTGGATGCCAGACATTCAAAATAGGGCGTACCATCCCAAATTTATTCACTTGTGTATAAAATTTTGACCAAGAGATACGTCGTTTATGATACACATACGCATCAGAAAGTAATCGTGTTTTAAATCCTTTTTTCCATAATCGTAAGACCAAATCGGGATCTTCGCCAGGGTGAATTTTTCCAAAACCTCCTGTCTCTTCAAACGCTTTTTTGGACAGTCCCATATTAAAACTCCGCGGCTGAAACGCATTCACTTGCTTCTTCCCTCCTCGGATACCCCCTGTTGTTAAAAAAGACGTCATACTATAATTAATGGCTTTCTGCAAGGTAGAAAAGGAAGCATGTGCCGCATCGGGTCCTCCAAAACAATCTACATAATCAGCCTGCAAAGCTTTATCCATCAGACGTACATATTCGGGTGGTAAAATGCAATCGGAATCCAAAATAATAAAGTAATTCCCTGCGGCTCTTGCCATTCCATAATTTCGAGAAGCTCCAGGGCCAGAATTTGGTTTAGATAGATATGTAATCTGCAACCGATCTGTGTATGCTGCAATCACCGTATCACTTGGTAACGACGACCCATCCTCTATGATCACAATCTCAAAAGGAAGCGTTGTGTGCTGTGCTACAAAACTATCCAACAACTCCTTGATCTCATCCGGACGGTTGTACACAGGAATAATAAATGAATACGATAGGTCTTGCATAGCGCAAAGATACGCAATCCCTAAAAGCCCCCAAGGCCCCCTAACCCCCAAAGGGAAAAAAGCCCCCTAACCCCCAAAGGGGGAATAAAAATATAAACTCAAAAAGCAGTACAAAACAAAAGGGGAAATAATTCCTTCTCCCTCTGGGAGAAGGTTAGCGCCTGTGTTGAACTTGTTTCAGTAATGAGGGAAATAAGGAGGGGGTTCTATCATGGGACCTACAATATATAAACAAGCTCCCTTCCGTCTATTTTTTCGTACCTCAAAATAGCCACCTTCTACTTCGGCAGGCTCAGCACAGGCCTGCTGAGGGAAGGAGCTATGATTGTGGTTTTATTCATGTAAGTAGTAAACAATAGGAGTTAATCCTTCGGGGGTTAGGGGGAACAAAAAATAGAGTAGTACTCTATTTTAGAACACTACTCTATTTTTGCTTAACAGTTTCTTATTTAGTAACAGGGGAATAAGGAGGATGTTCTATCATATGACTTACAATCTACAAACAAGCTCCCTTCCGTCTATTTTTTCGTACCTCAAAATAGCCACCTTCCCTCAGCGAGGGAAGGAACTATGATTGTAGTTTCATTCATGTAAGAGGTAAACAATAAGAGTTCCCCTTTAAAAGTATGAGTAAGCGTTCCCCTTTGGGGCTAGGGGATTAATTCCCCCTTCGGGGGCTAGGGGGCTTTCTAGGGGGCTTTATTCCTGATCTCTTACAAAAGCATCCATCACCTCGTTACTCACGCCAGTGTTACTGAATCCTCCATCATTGTAAAGGTTTTGCATGGTCACACGTTTGGTCAAGTCTGAAAATAAGGTCACCGTATAATTGGCACAATCGTCTGCAGTGGCATTTCCAAGCGGACTCATTTTTTCCGCGAAAGCGATAAAACCATCAAATCCTTTCACACCCTGTCCCGCTGTGGTTGGCGTAGGAGATTGTGAAATGGTATTGACACGTACGTTTTTCTCTTTTCCAAAATGGTATCCAAAACTACGCGCTATCGACTCTAAAAAGGCCTTATTATCTGCCATATCATTGTAATCTGGGAATACGCGTTGTGCCGCCATATAGGTCAAACCAACAATACTTCCCCATTCGTTCATGGCATCTTTTTTATACAAGGTCTGCATGGTTTTATGAAAAGAAACGGCACTCACATCCCATCCTTTTTCAGTCCATGCATAATTTTGATCCGTGTAGTGACGTCCTTTACGAACGTTGACAGACATTCCGATAGAGTGTAATACAAAATCGATTTTTCCGCCTAAAATTTCTTGTGCTTTATCTACTAGGTTTTCAAGGTCTTCAATAGACGTCGCATCGGCAGGGATGATTTCAGAACCTGTTTTTTCAGCTAGGTTATTTAATGTTCCCATACGCATCGCAATCGGTGCATTGGTCAATACAAACGTGCCACCCTCTTCGTGCACACGTTCTGCTGTTTTCCATGCAATTGAGTTTTCGTCTAATGCGCCAAAAATGATTCCTTTTTTTCCTTTCAGTAAATTATACCCCATGTCTAAATATCGGTTAAAAGTTGATTTCGTTTTGAACAACAAATATCGGCGTTTATTTTTTAATATGCGCGTCGGTTATTAGAGAATCTTATAAGATATAAAACACAAGACCTGTAGTTTTTGCAAACTACAGGTCTTCCAACTTGAATCATTTTATTTGTTTGAGAATGATTAAAACACTCACTATTTTAATCTCTCTAGGAATTTTTAGAATCTACCCGTGGTATTCAAAATCCCCATTTTGACACGCTCTAGATGACCCTTCCAAATCATATAGGCACAAAAATACATTCCTTTATAGAATAGAGATACACGGCTTGTACCTGACCCAAAAAACAGGTGTTTTTACCTGGTTTTTGTGTTGTTCATCGACCAAAGGCACTAAGTTGAAACCAAAAGTGATTTTTAATTCAATAAATTCCGTGCGTGTTCTAAGGCAGCACTCGTCTGACTGTTGCCGCCTAGCATGGCAGCAATTTCCACGATACGGTCGTCTGTAGAGAGACGGACGATCTTGGTTTTGGTTTTTTCGGCTTCGTCGGTTTTGAATACTTTAAAATGCGAAGCTCCTTGCCCTGCAATTTGTGGTAAATGGGTGATGCTTATGAGTTGCATGGTGTTGCCCATTTCTTTGAGAATAGCGCCCATTTTGACAGCCACTTCCCCACTCACTCCGGTATCAATTTCATCAAAAATCAGGGTTGGTAGTTTTTTATGTCGACTCAATACCGCTTTGATGGCGAGCATGACTCGGGAAAGTTCTCCTCCGGAAGCCCCTTTACCTAACGGTTTTGCGTCCATCCCTTTATTGGCTGAAAACAAAAATTCCAAGCCGTCCTGTCCGTTGGGTGCAAGCTCTTTCAAGCTTGTGACTGTGATCGGCAAGTGGGCATTAGGCATCCCTAATTCCACCAATATTTTTTCGATAGAGGCTTTTAATTTGGGAATGGCTTTCGCACGTTTTTCGTGTAATTGGACAGCGATTTTTTGAGCTTCCGCTTTCGCGAAAGCGATCTCTTTCTCCATTTTTGCAATCTGCTCATCGACGTTTTGTACCTCGTAGAGTTCGTTATCCAAGCGCTCCCGAATTGCAATCAATTCTGAAACCGAATCCACTTGGTGTTTTTTCATCAGATTGTAGAGCACCTGAATGCGCGTATTGGTTTTTTCGAGGGTCAGTGGGTCTGCATCGACGTTGCTCGCTAGATCAGAAAGTTCCTCGGTCAGATCGTCTACCTCGATAAATACGCTGTGAATTCTGTTATACAACGCCTCATACTCCGTTCCAAATCCACTAATGCGAGACAATGCCGACCGTGCTTCCGACAGCTGATCCATAATGCCTAACTCGTCTTGTGCTAACTTTTGCTGTGCCGTTGCGAGATTTTCCTGAATTTCTTCCGCGTGACTGAGGGTTTTGAGTTCGGTTTCGAGTTGCTCAAATTCGCCTTCTATCAGTTTGGCTTCGTCTAGCTCTGTAAATAAAAAAGACTGGTAATCAAACTCTAATTGGGCACGTTGTTTCTTTTCTTGAATCTGCTGGAGTTGCACCAACTTCTCTTTCCACAGCGTGTACTGCTCGCTGTATTTTTCTTTGAGCGCTAACGCATTGGCAAAGGTATCCAAGACTTCAAACTGATACGCATTATCGAGTACATCTAGGGTTTTATGCTGACTATGAATATCGACCAATCGCTCTCCGAGCGCAGCGAGTTGCGCTAACGTGACCGGTGTATCATTGATAAACGCCCGACTTTTCCCCGACGGCAAAATCTCCCGACGGATGATCGTTGCATCTTCATAATCCAGATCCTGCTTCTTAAAAAACGACTGCAACTGATACCCCGACACTTCAAAAATGCCTTCTATGATGCATTTGGCGGTCATATCTCCCGCACTCGAGCTATCCGCCCGTTTGCCTGTGATGAGTCCTAGCGCACCGAGAAGAATGGATTTTCCCGCTCCTGTTTCTCCTGTAATCACGGTAAAGCCTTCATTGAGCTGAAGCTGCGCTTCTTCGATGAGGGCATAGTTTTTTATAGATAAGGATGTGAGCACTTGCGTTGGTACGTTTTAAATGAACTGTGTAAAGATAGGAGAGTTTTTTTAGATTTCAAACGAAAAAATGCATCTTATTTGGAAATATTCCAAATTTATGGAGTTGAATTGGTTTTGTGTGGGTTGTTCTTCAAAATTTATTTTACAGGATTACGGGAAACCGTAACGATTATTGGGTGGGATTTTGGAGATTGGGGGATTAGAGTACTGACTTAACATACTAGGAAAACTATAATACACAATCAAAATGTTACTGATTACTAGGTATTTACTAATTTTTTAATATATTTAAATTCTAATTAAAAGTAAACCATACCAGTTATTAGTTTTTTTATCAATAGCCAATTCAAAAGAACATATGTCAAAAACTACTTCAGATGACTCCTCTGCCAAAATAAAAGATGTCTATATTGAATTAGATAACTATAAATTTTTTCATACTCCATATAATGTTGAAAAAGCCACAGAAATGAATAAACGTTTCGTAGGCAGGGAAAAAATAAAAGATAGGATTAGAACGCTTTTAACTAATGATTTATCAGGTTATGGAACCTATCTTATTACTGGATTTAGGGGAATGGGAAAGACCAGTGTTCTTAGACAAGCGATCGCTGAAGTTAATCAGGATAAGAAAGAAAAATTACAAAACGATAAGAATGAACAATATAGAAAAAGAACTTTTTTAGGCTTATTTAAACGATTAGGTTGGTTTTACTTAATAAGTAACTGTGTTATATATCTATTTTTTGACTTCCCTTTCAAACTTTTTAAGAACGAATATCAATTAATTAACACTCTTCTACATATTGTAACTCATTTAACAATTTTCACTATTGTATTCCTCCTTGTAGTCTGGAAAACAAGTAATTACCTTAAAAATAATAAAAATGATCAATTTAATTATTTATGGGAAAAACCTAACTGGGTGTCTTTTTGGTCTTTTATTAAACTAGCATCATTTTTATTTATAATAGTAATAATTACTCTTTATTTTGTTTATCCTACAGAGTTTTGTGGACTAGATAAATTTGGTTTTAATTGCTTTAAATTTAATCTAGCAAAAATTCCTATTAAAATTTCAAATTCTAGTAAATACTTTTCTTTGATCGCTGGACTTCTTACTACATACTTTATAATTTCTGCAGTATTATTTTCATACGATACACTCTATAGATATCGTTTTAATCGTACATTAAAAGAAGAGGAAGGTAGAAAAGAAAAAAGTAGTTATAAATCTTTTGAAATAAACTTATCGCAAGACACTATAAGTGACCGAGAAGTATTAAAAAGGATTAACGATAAAATTTTAGAATATTGGGAAGCTGAAGAAGAAAAATTGAACAACCATCAATTCCAAAGAACAATCTACAAACCATTTTTATTCTTGATTAAATTAACCAGCACTGGTAAAAAAAGAAATATTTCCAAATACCACCAAATCAAGTATCGATTACTTTCATTAAGAAAACGACTGGAAGGCTCAGTAAGTCAGTCACAAGAGTTAGGGTCAGAATCAAACTATATTCCTAGTCTTATAAGAGGTGTAACAGGTTTTAGCATTCAAGATAGTAAATCAACAGATAATAATACTGTAATGTACTCTCCTTCAACCGCAAAAGAAGCTGAAGATGAATTAATTAGTATTTTTGACGAAATACAAGTTTTTATCGAAAGTCAATCAATTATAGAAGACCAATTTATTTTTATTGTAGATGAATTAGATAAAATAGAACCCCAATCTAATTCACTTCTAGATGAAAGAGAATTTTCTAATCCAGCAATGGATACTAATATTAATATTCCAGGATCCAGAGAGTATAGAAAAAGACAAGAAGCTGTTGCAAAACTATTAGCAAATTTAAAAGGGTTTTTAAGTACTGCAAAAGCTAAGTTTTTCTTCATAGGTGGAAGGGAACTATTTGATGCTGACTTGGCTGACATTGCAGATCGTGATTCTTTTTATAGTAGTATTTTTAATGATGTAATATATGTAGATAGTTTCTACAAAGACAATCCTACAGGAGTGGTTGTAAAAGGTATTTCTGGCTTGACAGAAATTTTTCTTATTAATTTGATAAAACATAATCCCATAGAGGGGGGGAAAGACGGTAGATATAATTTAAAAAAATTATTCAATCAAGTTCAAATAAATTTGGATCTAGGTCATTTTTATATAAATTCAAAATCTTCAAAAAATATACAAGAAGAACTTAATTTTAAAGAATTTAAAATATTCTCTTTACTTCAAAATTATATCATTTATCTAACTTATAGAGGAACAGGATCACCTAAAAAACTAACTTCATTAGTAGAAAGCTTAATTGTATCCAAAAACTATGGTGAAATTGAAGAGAGTGCTATAGTTCTTCTCCAAGAAAAAGGACCAGATAAAGAAGATAAAGAAGCAATAGAAAAATTTAAAAATAGAAGGCGTGTGTATATAAAATTTGGATTTAACACTCAATATGAAATCAATTTAACCAATGATATATTAAGGCCCTATTTAATAACAAATAGTCGTTTTTTAACAAATATAGGAGATAAATTATTGTTTTCTACACCTTTTATTTTTGATCACATTATAAAATTTTATCCCTATGGGTTTGCATGGCGAAACTTAGAATTGATTCCCGAAGTAGTTTTGGTAAATAAAGAACCTTACTTGAGGGATCATATTAAAAGTATTTTAAAATATTTATCCAATAGCCATATTAAAGAATCAGTCAGCGGTTTACATGATTTCAAATTTCATAGCATTGTAAAAAAAGAACTTGCCATCTTAACTAAACGTTCTGATCTTGCGGCAGCTGCTTTTAATTTCACATTAGATGAATCCCTTTTAGTTAAGAGACACTATAAAAAGAAACTCATTGAGTTGAGAGAAAAATACAAAAATTATCAACCTCTAGAGGGAGATAATCAATTTATCCATTCTTTAAGTTTTGTACAAACCATTTTAGGGGATTTATATTTTTACGATAAAGAATATGATGAAGCTATTTTATATTACACAGAATCTATTCAATCTCTGCGACTTCCCAACGCCATAGGTAATCGTTATCTCACTCGACATCAATACCTAATATGGTTACGCAATAAATTAAAAATAGGACTCACTCTTGAAAAAATAGAAGCCTATGATAGTGCTATATCATTGTATAGAACTTTAATGATAGATAGCGAAATCTATCTTAAGAAAATTGTCAACAGTAATTTGGAAACATATAAGGAAGAGATCACTTTACCTTATTTTAGGCGAAGAGAAAAAAAGGAAACAAGGATTAAACCTGAAATAGGTGGGATTGATCACAGGTCAGAAGATCATCGAAATATGCATCTTGTTACTTTACCTTTCGTTGCTCAACTAACAGCTATTGAAAAATTAAGAACGGACGGAATAACCTACTCAAACTTATATCAAAATAAAGAAGAACTAAAAAAAATATTACATCCAGAATATGATCATAAATTATTGCAAGATTCTAAGCAAAAATCATATTTAGTACAAGATGATTATAGAAAAGGTTGGTTATGGGCAGATTACTTTTCAAATGTTGGTAGCATCTTGTTTTATAAGAACTGTCAATTCACAAGATTTTTTAGTCCAAATGTGTGGAATTCTTATAAAAATGAAGAGAATGGTGATGATTTTAAAGAATCTGAATTTTATCAAGATGAAAAATATTATAGTGACACTAACTCAAAAAGAATGTTTGATAGTTCTTTCTATTTAAAAACTCATTTCCCAAAACTATTTAGACAATTACATTTACAATACAATAAAGAAAAAAAAACGCAAGAAGTTGATAGGGAATCTGATTACCATCCTTCTCTTACATCTATTTGTTATTACTGGGAGGCCTTAAATGAATTAACAATTTATCAATCATACAGAATTGATTTAGCATTAAAAAAATATGAAATTATTACTACTGATAAAAGTAATTTTAATCCTCTTCAATATGCCGCGTGTTATCTTCTTCCTGAATTTATTGATATGATAAACACTAGAAGGTTTTATTATTTAGGAAATGTTATTAGTAAAATAGGAGATGCCATTTTGGCTTCTCTTAACAGCAACATTAAAAACACATTAAGTTTTTGCGACATAAAATCATACGATATCTTAAAAAAAAATATTAGTAATGGAATAAATAAAACTAGTGATGAAAAAGAAAACTTAGAAAATTTCTATAAAACCGTCATTTTGGAACTAAAGACTGAAAACCTCTTTTCACTTAAAAAAGTTTTATTTATTTATTCACTAGCTAACGAATTATATAAAAAATCAAATCACAATTATAATTATACATTTGGTCAAAAAAAAATACTAATTATCATCAAAGAAATTACAGATTCTCTTTCTCGATTAGATAAAATTATTTATTACAGTGAAATTGAAAAAATATCTGAAAAATTATGTGAATCTATCATAAGATCTAATTCTTGGTATAATACTATTTCTAATAGAGCACAAATAAAAAAGTATCGAGATATTTTCAATTTGAGCGGTGATAACAATAGTGTAGAAAACACTTTGACCTACAATAATGTATCTAATAACAGTGATGCTCTAGAAGCTATCATCCTAACTGAAACCATTAAGTTAAAATTAAATAGATTTGATCTTGAAAAAAGAATAAAATTAAAAGAAACTGACACTGTACACTCTAAGTATATTAGATTACTTGAATTAAAATATCATACAGAAATACAATATAAGAAAGTAATTAATTTAGTTGGTAAAGGTGTTTTTTCTAATCAAATAATCTTTAAAGGAAACCAAAAAAAACAAATTGAAAAGTTTACGATAGAAGCTCTTTTTGCATTGAGAGAGAGTATTAAGATTATTCAAATGTACTCGCCCGGGTATATTATTGGATACTCATATCTAGCTACTGCACATATGTGGTCTGGGGATTGGTGTAAGCTGTATGAAAAAAATTTAAGATATAAAAATTATGATGCTACTCCAAAACAATTAGATGATCTATTAAATAATGATATAAGAGAAATAATAGGTCAAAGTAGTATGTACTTTCTAGAGTCCAACTATCAATATGAAACAGCCATACAAAATTATCATAAAGTATTACAGATGCATTCTGAAGGATTAGCTTATAAAGATAAGTTATGTGACTTATTTGTTTTGGAAGATGATTATAATGATAGTCTTACTCATTTTAACCTTGCATTAGAAAGATTTCAGGTAAACACAGGTCAGATTAGGGAAAGAATTGATTATTTAAAAACGATAGTTGATAATAGTAAAATATATGAATATGAAAACTATTCTAGTCAGGAATAGTATAAATATAAGAAAAATAACAGAATACAATCATGCTGTAGCTAAAGGAATAATTGGAAAAACTTACTCCGCTGGCGCCAGTTTGTAACTGGTGCCCCAAGTTAGATGGGAACATGCCCCCTCTCCCACCACTTCCCAACTCGCATCATTCCCAATAGCCACCATCGACATCTAGAAACCCTTCATATACTTTCGCGTAAGCAAAACAGTTCTAATTGGGGGAAGCCTACACCCATTCACACTAAAAAAACAATTTCATTTCCCAATTCACCAAACAACAATCATGGGATACCCCAAATAACTCCAAATATTTACTATTTTAGTCAATTCGGCTCCTAATTATAAATTATTGGATCATTACGTGAATGGAAAGTACACCAAAAAAAGGGTTTCAGGGATTAATTGAAAATTGGCAAAGTGATGTCATAGCAGCCGTGAGTGTGGCACTTATTGCGTTACCGCTTTCCTTAGGGATTGCGTTAGCTGCGGGAGCTCCTGCCATGGCAGGGATCTTTTCTGCCATTGTGGGTGGGGTGGTGACCACCTTTTATCGAGGGGGACACATATCTGTCAACGGTCCTGCCAAAGGCGTCATTGGGGTGATCCTTTTAGGGATTGTATTAATGGATGATGGTACAGGGCAAGCCTTTAATTATGTGTTGGCGGCTGTGGTGGTTTCGGGGGCGCTTCAAATGCTCTTAGGGATCCTGAAATTGGGTCGGTTAGCCGATATTTTCCATAGCTCCGTGATCCACGGTATTTTGGCGGCTATTGGCATTATCATATTTGCCAAACAGATCCATGTTGCCATGGGCACCCATTCTGATAGCCCAAGCATTGTACAAAACCTCATTGATGCGGTTCTATACCTACCACAAGCCAATCCTTTTGTGGTGGTTATTGCGTTAACAGGATTGCTTTTATTACTGTTTCAATCCAAAATTAGTAATCGGTTTTTCCATTGGTTACCGGCTCCCATGTGGGTTATTGCGCTCTCTATTCCATTTGTCTATGCTTTCAATTTCTTTGATCCACATACGCTTTCGGTATTTGGTAAAGCCTACGAGGTAGGTCCAGATTTATTGCTGGATATTCCCGATTCGATTGCAGATTCCATCATGCACCCCAACTTTGGTAAAATCAATACGATTGAATTCTGGACCACTGTATTTTCTATGTTGATTATCACGAGTATTGAATCCTTAGCCATTGCCAAAGCCGTGGACAAAATTGATCCTTATAAACGAAAGACGGATTTGAATAAAGATTTGACAGGGATTGGATTTAGTACCCTCGTCGCTGGTTTGATTGGAGGTTTGCCCATTATTGCGGTGATTATTCGAAGTACAGTCAATATTCATAATGGTGCGAAAACCAAATGGTCTAATATGTACCAAGGGCTTTTGTTGTTGCTTTTTATCGTGGTATTGAGTCCCGTCATGCGACAAGTCCCGCTATGTGCGTTTGCGATATTATTGGTCTATACTGGTTTTAAATTGGCATCACCAGCGGTCTTTAAACAAATGTATAATCAAGGGACGGAGCAGTTAGTATTTTTTATAGGTACCATGATTTTAACCCTCTATACGAATTTATTAGTTGGGTTATTGGGTGGGTTGTTATTGGCGCTCGTCATTCATATGCTATTAGCGAACGTGTCCATCCCTGAATTTTTTAAAATGATTTACAGATCGCGTACCAAATTGATACAGCGATCAGATGACAGTTTTGATCTAAAGATCAGAGGAATTGCGAATTTTTTAGGCATTATCAAAATCGATAAATTAGTGGCTCAAATTCCTGCTGGCGCTAATGTCAATATTGATTTGTCAGAAACACGGTTGGTCGGCATTACCTATATGGACTACTTGGTGGAATACTTAAAAGCACAAAGGGCTACTGGTGGTAAGGTTTTTATCACAGGATTAGATTCACATGTTTCATCATCTACCTATAATAGAGCGTTAAAAATTAGTTTTGCTGGCGCTGGCGCGAAACTATCGCAACGACAAAAACGATTACGAAATTTAGCCACTGAGAAAGACTATCAATATACAAGTCAGGTGAATTGGAATACGGAATATCTAAAGAGATTCCACTTTTTTGAAGTGAGACCTATCGAACGCAAATACAATTGCCTGAAAGGAACCTATAAAGAGTTGGAGGTGTCTTGGGAAATTGCAGATATTACCTTCAATGAAGGGCAGACATTTACAGCGGAAACGTTTAACACCACACTCATGATCTTAACATTGAATAAAAAAATACCCGTTTTTACTATGGAAAAAGAGGCGGTATTAGAAAAAATATTTGACCGAGTGATGGCATTTACGGGCTATAAAGACATTGATTTTGAGATGTATCCCGATTTTTCTAAAAAATTCCTACTGATGGGGAATAATGAATCTGAGATTCGGTCATTTTTTACAGATGAAATCATTCGTTTTTTCGAAAATCATCAGATTTATCATATAGAAAGTAATGGGGAAGCACTCATTGTTTTCGATAAGATTAAGTTGGCTCGTACCGATGAAACCATGGCATTTATAAACTATGGGAAGGAACTAGCCACGCTTTTAGATGCAAAAACAATATAATTTGATTCTCAGATACATACATATGAAACTCGTTTAAGGAATCAAATTCACAAAAAACCTCAACTTTCCCCTCTCCTTTTGTATAGCTATTTCTGGTGGGCGACTGCATACGTTCCAAAAGAAAGGAAATCGTAGCATATCATCATACCAATACAAAGAAAAAAGAATGTATAAAACGACACGATTCAATCGTGCGGTAAAGCAGACTTTAAAATTGGCACCTGAACCCGCATTATACATTAGAACTTCGTAATGAGGCTTAAAGAAGTAATAAAATATGGTATTTTCTAAGTTTTAGCATAGCATCGTTATGGTTAAACTTAAAAATGTAGTGTAACGGTATATTTTGAAGCTTGTTTAAGTTGTAATAGATTTTCTAATGCATAATGCGGGTTTAACTAAGAATGAAAAAGATTCGCTATTTTTGTAAGTAATTAGATGTGTAATGAATATTCAAGCAGAGAAAATAGAATTAGCAAAACTGTTGTTAAGTACTAACAACCCTGAAATTATTCAATCAATTAGGCAAATTTTTAAAAAAGAAAAAGCAACTGATTTTTGGGATGATTTGTCATCAGAGCAACAAGCTGAAATCGTTCAAGGAATAACAGAAATCCAAGAAGGAAAAGTAACGGATTACAATTCATTTATGGTGAACCATAGATAGAAATGAAGAGAAAGGTTAAAATTTCTAAAACAACTGAAAAGAAACTAGAAAAGTTGTTTGATTACCTTCTCCAAAATTGGTCGCAAAAAGTAAAAACCGATTTTATAAAAAAATTAGATAAATCTGTTGATCTGATTACATCCACTCCCGAAATCTTTCCTGAATCTGAGAAACAAGTTGGATTGCATAAATGTGTTATTACTAAACAAATCACATTATACTATAGATTCGATGCTGAAACAGTCTATTTGATTACAATTTTCGATACGAGACAACATCCTGAAAAATTAAGGGGAGACCTAAAATAACGTAAGTTCGACGTAAATAACTAGTTGATTTCTTAGGTATTTTTTCGCTTAAAGCGAAAAACCACAATGAGCTTCCTCCGTCGCTTCTCCTCGCCCAAAGCTCACGCTTTATCGTTTCCAAGGCTTCAAAAATTTTTAACGAAAATCGCCATCGCTTCGTCTCGCCCAGAACTTACATTCTGTCGTATACTGGAGAAAAAGAATGAAAATTTATATCGAACTCACATTAATTTACTAGATGCGACTATCTTTGAAAAAACCGCCAATTCATGAAAAAAGCCTTTTTCTGTAGTTTATTACAAGTATTAGGATTCATCCTATTTCAGTCTTGTACCCCACCCCACACCACTGCTGACTTAATTATCTTGAACGGAAAAGTAGCAACCGTGGATAGTACATTTTCTATCCAAGAAGCCGTGGCGGTGAAAGACAAAAAAATAGTGTTTGTCGGATCACAAGAAGAAGCCCAAGCATTTATAGGAGCAGATACACAGCGGATTGACGCAACGAATATGCTGGTGCTTCCAGGGCTTATTGATGCGCATGGTCATCTGGTGAGTTTGGGGAATCAATTATCGCAACTCTACACCAGTGACAGTAAAAGTTACGAAGACATCGTAAAAAAAGTCCGCGTAGCGGCTCAAAATACGCCAGCGGGTGAATGGATCATCGGAGGACGATGGGACCATAACACATGGGAAGACAACAGTTTCCCTTGGCATGATGCATTGAGTGAAGTCTCTCCTAACAACCCTGTGTATTTGTCACGCGTCGATGGGAATTCGGCCTTAGTAAACCAAAAAGCGATGGACATCGCAGGGATCTCCGCAGCTACTAAAAATCCAGAAGGGGGTACGATCCTTCGTAAACCAGATGGTTCGCCTACAGGCGTATTGATTAATCGAGCTATGAATCTGGTCAAACAGCATTTCCCAGAAATGGGTATGGAAGAACAAAAAAAACGCATCCAACAAGCGGTTGATGCCGCCAATAAAGACGGATTGACGGGCGTGCATGAAGCAGGGATTTCTCTATTTCAGGTGGATGCTTTTAAGGAACTCGTACAAGATTCGATATTAGATATGCGAGTGTATGCGATGTTAGGCGATCAAAAAAATCCAGAATTTGCCAGTGAAGATTTGGTCGAGTACTTTAAATCTATACGCATTGAGGAAATGGGAGGTGATCTATTTAGTTTAAAAAGCTTAAAACTCTATTTTGACGGTGCCTTAGGATCGAGAGGGGCTGCTTTTTTTGACCCGTATGAGGATGATCCGCATAACACAGGCTTACTCCGTATCCCTCCTGACTACATTGTGGAAGTCGCCGAGGCTGCCTTACAAGCCGATATGCAAGTGTGTACACACGCGATTGGGATTCGTGGTAACCGATGGTGTCTCGATGCTTATGAAGGAGCACTGGCTAAATTCCCGAAAGACGATCACAGATTTCGCATAGAGCATGCACAAGTCGTAGAGGCAGAAGATATTCAACGGTTTAAGAAATTGAACGTGCTGCCCTCAGTACAACCAACACACTGCACGTCTGACAAGCACTTTGTCGTGGATCGTATTGGCGAAAAACGCGCTGAAGGCGCGTATGCATGGCGCTCTTTTATCGATGCGGGACTCATCATGCCTTGTGGTTCTGATTTTCCGGTGGAATCCACCAATCCGCTATTGGGGATCTATGCGCTCGTTACCCGACAAGATGTGCAGGGACTGCCTGAAAATGGTTGGTTTCCAGAACAAAAAGTAACGATTGAAGAAGCCATCAAAGGATTCACGATATGGGCCGCCTACGGGGCTTTTCAAGAGGATATCCTAGGATCTATTGAAGTCGGAAAGTATGCCGACTTTACCATCCTAGATCAGGATCTATTGACGATTGACCCGAAAGAGATTCTAAACACGAATGTTATCTATACGATTGTGGGTGGGAATGTTAAATATCAACGACGAGAATAAATGAAAAAACTACTTGACACCTAGTTTGGTAACAACTACTCATATTGAACATCATAAAATGAACGAAGATTTTGAATTTTTTAAAACAAGTATGCCTTTAACAAGAAAGGCCGACTACTATTTAGGATGCTTAGACGGTTCTATATTCATCGATTTCAATCGTACAATAGAAAATCATATTTCACTTGTAAGAATTTCATTTGATCGCTATGGATGCTGTAATCTTGATGATAAAGGATTGAGTTTAAATAAAACAGATTCGGAGAAATTTATCAAAGAAATGGAAAGTGAACATTTGAATCAAAAGACAATATTTAAACTAGTTAAAGAAATCATAGAAATCAATAAAGATCATATTTGGATAGACGCAATTGAAGAATACAAATTGATTTAGGGATAAGATGGATAAGCAAAAACTTAGAGAATTAGAACGAAGAATTGACGAAGTCTTATTCTATGTCTGGGATCCTATTGGAGTATCTGACATACCAGCAGCAAGAGGTGAATATAGTTCTTACACAATGACAATTCTTACATATGTTCTCGAAGAAGACTTGAAGAAAATAGCATCTCAATTGAGTAAAATTGAATCGAGTTCAATGGGATTAACAACTAATGAAATAAAGAACATGAAAATTGCTGAACTGCTGGTGGACTTTAAGCATGCCGTGGAAGAAGAATTAAAATAATTACATACAAAACTATCCTCCGTTGATGAACTATTGCATCACTTTCCGAAAGAAAAGAGATCATTACGTCTTTGAACACTAATATGTTCGGTAGCTGATTACCTACTTCGATAATTTTGTATCTTTGATAAAAAGCTACATACTCATGAATTTAGAAGCTCGAAAAATAAAATTTGTACAAGAATTTTTAAAACTTCAAAGTGAGGAAGCTATTTCTCGTCTTGAAAAAATATTGAGAAAAGAAAAAAATGCTTCAGACGAGCAAACCTTTGAGCCAATGTCACAAGATGATTTGAATCAACGAATTGATACATCAGAGTCTGATTTTCAAAATGGTCGATTTAAAAGCAGTTCAGAGCTTCTAGCCAAATATGAATAATGGTATTGAAAATTATTTGGTCAGCATTTGCTGAAACTCAACTTAACGAAATCTATACATATTATGAAAAGAAAGCAAGTCCAAGAATTGCAAGAAAAATTGTAAGAGGAATTATCAACGAGCCAAAAAAATTGATAAAAACACCACATATTGGACAAGAAGAAGAGTTATTAAAACAAAGAAAAAATCAATATCGGTATTTAGTTTTCAAAAATTATAAGCTGATTTATTCTGTAGATGTAGAAAATGGTTTCATAAAAATAGCCGATGTTTTTGATACGCGACAATATCCACCTAAGATAAAACGAACAAAATAAGTCTGTTGTACATACAAACTCAATTTGCATCTGTTATCATCAAGAAATACGTATTCCTCCCTCCTCTCCTTACTTTAGAAATTTCCGAAAACTTGCCTGCCCGTCAGGCAGGAGCGAAAATAAATACACTCCACAAACACCCACCCATCTTTTACAAATTGTGTATCTTGAAACCCTGAACATCTAAACACCCAACAAACCCAAAAGCATGAGCAAAATCAATAATGGCGTGATGCTAAATGCCTACCCAGATAGTATCGGAACGCACCTCAAAGACACGGTGGCTATGTTACAATTGCCTGCCTTTAGAGAGACTTTTTCGCTGTTTTATGTACTGCCAACTTTTTTTAATAGCGATTTGGATCGTGGGTTTTCAATCATAGATTATAATATCAATGAGGAGTTGGTGTCTACAAAAGATTTAGAAGCCCTAGAAGCGCTCAACATCATGCTCAAGTTTGATATTGTCCTGAATCATCTATCAGTGGCGTCACCGCAGTTTAAGGATATGATCACACACGGTGATGACTCCAAATACAAAGATTTTTTTATCAACTGGAATGAATTCTGGGAAGGCAATGGGACGGTCAATGATGAAGGATTGGTGATTCCAAAAAAGGAATACCTGGACAAGCTCTTTATGCGAAAGTCAGGTTTGCCGATTTTACATGTGGTATTCCCTGACGGGAAAGAACGGCCGTATTGGAATACGTTTTATCAGAAAATAAGCTATCACCCTATCGCCCCTGAAGATCTTAAAGGCCTCGCAGGAATTTCTACCGAAGCTACCACAGCGATTTGTAAAAAAGTAAATACCGCCATTGCCGAAAAAAAAGACCTCACATCTATTGATTTTGGCGATTATAAAGCACATACTGCCGCGATTTTAGCGATTGTGAATAGCAAACGGAGTTATTTAGGGCAAATGGATGTGAATGCCAAATCCCCGTTGGTATGGGAATTTTACGAAGAAGTATTGGCAAAAGTGAGGAGTTATGGCTGTCAGATCTTACGATTGGATGCCTTTGCCTATTTGCATAAGGAAGTCGGCGAAACCAACTTTTTCAATAAACCGGGAACGTGGGACTATTTGGCAAGAATTAATGAGATTGCCCAAAAAAACGATCTGGTATTATTGCCTGAAATTCATGCCGAATACGGACTCCATTTACACGATGAAGTAGCACAAAAAGGCTATGCGATTTATGACTTTTTCTTACCTGGACTTTTAATCCACGCCATCGAAAAAGGAACGCATAAAGCGCTTCTCGCTTGGGGAAAAGAGGTCATCGAAAAAGGCTATCAAACCGTGAATATGCTGGGATGCCACGACGGGATTCCTGTGATGGATCTAAAAGGGAAGGAAGTCAACGGCGTGTATCAAAAAGGGCTATTGGAAGATGTCGAGATTGAAGAAATGATGGCGCTCATTTTAGAACGTGGCGGTCGTGTCAAAAACCTGTACGGTGCTGACGGTCAAAAAATCGGCTATTACCAAGTAAATGCCACTTATTTTAGTGCGTTGGGGGAGAGCGAACAAAAACTATTATTGGCAAGAGCAATTCAATTGTTTATGCCTGGGATTCCGCAAATTTGGTATTTGGATATTTTTGCAGGAACCAATGATTATGCCGCCGCCGATGCTGCGGGCGAAGGTGGTCATAAAGAAATCAACCGCACCAATTTGAGTATGGATGATATCAAAGCGGGGCTTGAAAAAGAAGTCGTACAAAAACAGTTAGAGATGCTTCGCCTACGAAATACGTCTCCAGCATTTCAAGGAAGCGTGACGTTTCATAATACTTCACAGGATCGTGTACACATCACTTGGACTCACGGTGATGAATTTGCAACGCTAGACGCAAATCTCAAAACACATGCCTTCTCCATTCGGTACACAGAAAATGGAGAGGAAAAAGTGTGGAAGATCTCTCATTAATTGGATGAACTTTTGATAATTTAAAAGAGCGTAGTATATTTTTTCGCTTAAAGCGAAAAGAACAACAGCTAGTATCGATTAATGATATCTCCAAATCTTTCCCTACTTTTAGAAAGTGCTTAAAAGCACTGATTCACAATTACCTAACTAAAACCAACCTTTTATGGATATTGGAACGATTATTCTTGCTGTCGCATTGATTATTATTATGTTTGGGATGGGGTTATCCCTGACTATTCAAGATTTTACACGCTTATTCCAACGTCCTAAAGCGATTATTGTCGGTTTACTCAATCAGATCATACTCTTACCACTGATTGCTTTTTTACTCCTCTCCATCATGGATGTAGATACAGATATTGCTATTGGTGTGATGATTCTTGCCGCCTGTCCAGGTGGCCCCACCTCTAATTTGATTACACATCTTGCCAAAGGCGACACTAGCTTATCGGTATCGCTTACCGCTGCCAATAGCTTGATTACGATTTTTACGATTCCATTTGTGGTGGACTTTGCGTTGCGACAGTTTCTCAATGCCAACGAAATGATTCAAATAGATAAACTACAAACGTTGATTCAAATCTTTGCCATTGTCATTATTCCTGTCTCCATTGGAATGATGATCAAACGCTCAAAACCTGTTTTTGCAGAAAAAATGAACAAGCCTGTCAAAATTGCTTCGGCGGCCGTACTATTTTTGGTCATTATTGCTTTGGTCATAAAGAAAAAAGAAGATCTCATCCCCTACTTACAACAAGCAGGAATCGCTACGTTGGTATTAAATCTTATGACGATGGGCATTGGTTTCGCGACAGCTAAAATTGCAAAACTCAATAGTGTACAATCCATCACCATCGCGATAGAATCAGGAATTCAAAACGGAACGATGGCAATTGCCATTGCATCAGGTATTTTGCTGAATGAAAACTACGCCATTGCACCAGCCGTTTATAGTCTTATTATGTTTTTAACCAGTGGTATTGTGATTGGCTTAGGAATCAAAATGGCGAGTAGGCCTTCCTAAAAATAAACTATCTCGGGCATTAAATCCTTTGGCGATGTCAATAAAATAACAATCTGCCAAAATTATGTAAAACCCATCCCATCTATTCATTGTAATTTTATATTCTTAAATTTATACATCATAAAATCAACAAAAAATGATACGAAAAGGAACAGAAGTTACATGGAAATGGGGAAACGGACACGCTACAGGTACTGTAAAAGAAACGTACACAACATCAATTACGAAGACCATCAAGGGTTCTGAAGTTACTAGAAACGGATCTGATGAGGACAAAGCTCTTTTTATAGAACAAGAAGATGGAGATACTGTACTAAAATTAGAAAGTGAAGTAGAAAGAGCTGAATAGCTTTTTTAAAATTATCACTATCTATTAAATATCTAAGCTTTCGCGGAAAATATATACAACGTACACGCTTCTCTGAAAATAACGTATCTTAAATCTTCTTAAAATTAAAACCAACCCATGGACTACGACGTTACTTCCATCAGAGCTTTTATTGGCGCTAAAGATTACGAACTTTCTAGAAACTTTTACCTAGATCTTGGTTTTGAAGAACGAAATTTAGGTCCCACAATGTCTTATTTTAAACTAGGTGATTTTGGATTTTATTTACAAAACGCCTACGTAAAAGATTGGGTAAACAACACGATGCTATTTCTAGAAGTAAAAGACTTAGAAGCCCATCTCAAACAAATTAGAGCGCTGCAACTCGAAAAAACCTACAAGAACGTTCGCATCTCAGATATACATTACAAGGACTGGGGAAAAGAATTTTTCTTATACGATCCATCAGGTATTTTATGGCATATCGGTAGCTTTGAATAATTCTGATTTTAAGCAAATTAGGCATTCAAAAAACACTCCCTTCACCCGTCACACCATCCTTTCATATATTTTGAAACAACTTTAACAATATATTCTGTTTAACGATTCTGTGAATATGGTAAACATTATCTATATTTACAGTAATATTAAAGAATATATGGCAACCGTAAAGAAAACGACTAAGAAAAAATTAACTGCTACAGATATTATATCTGAATACATGGACTATGTATTAGAGCATGGTAAAACACCTCCAACAATTTATAAATTTTGTAAAGACATCAAATGCACGGAAGCAGATTTTTATCAATTCTTCGGTTCTTTTGAAGGTTTAAAGAAACATATTTGGGTTGCATTGTATGACAGCACCGTAGCCACGTTACACAAAGACAAAGATTTTGAAAATTATCCAAACAAAGACAAAATGTTGTCTTTCCTATTTACCATGTTTGGAAATTTAACTGCGAATAGAAGTTATGTGTTATTTGTATTACAAGAACACAGCGCACCTCTTAAAAACATGGCGCAACTTAAAGAATTACGTACAAAAGTACGTCAGTTTGCTACAAGCCTGATTGAAGAAGGAAACGAGAACAAATCCTATAAGATTACTAAAAACCCAGTTCAGTTGTTCAGTGAAGGAGCTTGGGTTCAATTTTTATTACTCCTAAAATATTGGATGAATGATAATTCTCCAGGTTTTGAAAAAACAGATGTGGCGATTGAAAAATCTGTAAAGGCTATTTTTGACGTATTTGAAACAACACCTCTTGAAAGTATTATTGACTTAGGGAAGTTTTTAGTGAAGGAGAATTTTGCTTTCGCGAAAGCGTAAAAAGAGAGATTAAAATAAAATAAAACTTCATTGATTAATAGATGGAGTGAAAACAAAAGATTCCCTCCTCCGAGGGAATAAATAGAATTTAAATAATGAGGTTCCCTTTTTCAAGGGAATGAAGCCTATGAAAACAATAGACCACATACCTACCAATAGACTACAACGAGCATCCAAACTCGTAAAAACGGGTGCTAAAGTGGGGGTGAATTATGTGAAATACTACGGTGAGAAAGTGGTCAATCCTTCACTCACCAAAGACAAACTAAATGAAGACAATGCCGAAGATATTTACGACGGCTTAAAAAGTTTAAAAGGAAGTGCGCTTAAAGTAGCACAGATGCTTAGTATGGAAAAAAACATTATGCCCAAGGCATATGTTGAGAAGTTTTCGCTCTCTCAGTTTTCTGTACCACCGCTTTCTGCGCCACTAGTTCGTAAGACTTTTAAAAGATACTTGGGTAAATACCCAGAAGATTTATTTGATACGTTTGAAGCTCAAAGTGTAAATGCTGCTAGCATTGGCCAAGTACATAAGGCGATGCTGGATGGGAAAAAACTTGCTGTGAAAATCCAATACCCTGGAGTAGCAGATAGTATCAGTAGTGATCTGGCTCTAGTGAAACCGATTGCTTCCAGAATGTTTAATTTACAAGGAAAAGGAAAAGAAAAGTACTTTAAAGAGGTAGAAGACAAATTACTGGAAGAAACCGATTACACACTAGAGCTTGCTCAAAGTATGGAGATGGTCACAGATTGTGCATCCATTCCAAACTTAAAGTTCCCGACGTATTATCCAAAATTATCTAGTGAGCGTATTCTCACCATGGACTGGATGGAAGGAGAACATTTAAGTGAGTTTGTTTCCCACAATACAAATCAAGAAGCTGCAGATCAATTGAGCCAAGCATTATGGGATTTTTATATGTTCCAAATGCATCGCCTCAAAAGAGTACATGCAGATCCGCATCCAGGTAATTTTTTGGTAGATGACCAACATCAATTAATTGCTATTGATTTTGGATGTATAAAGCATGTACCAGATACTTTTTATGTGCCCTACTTTGAACTCGCTGAAAAAGAAAACATCAATAATCCAGAAGTATTTAAACAAAAGCTTTTTGAATTAGAGATTTTAAGAGAAGATGACACACCAGATCAGGAAGCATTTTTCTCGAAACTATTTCATGAAATGTTAAGTCTCTTTACAGAGCCATTTCACAAAGAAACATTTGATTTTAAAGACACTACGTTCTTTGATAAGATCGCAGCGTTGAGTGAAAAATATAGTAAAGACCAAGAGATTCGTAAAATGAACGGAAATCGCGGAAGCAAGCATTTCCTATACATCAATAGAACATTCTTCGGACTTTACAATTTAATGCACGATTTAGGAGGTCGTATCAAAGTCAACAATTTTGAGCAATACACCTATAAGAAACGTGTCGCATAAAGATTAATAATTGATTAGTTTATACTTTTCACTTATTTGGTTAGGTTGTTTTTAAAAGAGCGCTTTAGTCGAGCGCTCTTTTTTATTAGTGAAACGCTGTTTTGAAAAGTCCAAAGGACGAATTCAAAATAGCTAGTTGAACCTGCCTATGCCGGCAGGCAGGCTAATCCCGCTTTTTCAGCGGGATCTCTTTATGTTTTAACGTAACACTGTTTTGAAAAGTCCAAAGGACGAATTCAAAATAGCTAGTTGAACTCCTGCCCGTCCGGCAGGCAGGCTAATCCCGCTTTTTCAGCGGGATCTGAAATCTAATACTTCAAAGCTAAAATATATTTGATTAGATGCCGCTTTGGTGTACCTCAGAGATCGTTTACTAGTGAAACACTTCTTAAAAAAGTAGCAAATCAACAGGTTTAAAAAGCCAATTAGACCAATACGAACTTTCAATAGGAATTATATCTTCATAACCTGCTTCTAAGATCGAAAATTATTTTTTTACAGAATGCATTGTGAAATAACGCTAAGGATTTTATCCTGAAAAGTTACTATGCGCGCATACTAAACGATACATTCTTTCTTCTTACAAAAGCCCCAAAGGCATATATTTGCGTCACGACTTTTTTCACTTTCGTGAAAACGTATACGGTAAAATCGGGTGCGTAATCTTATGATTGTGATAATTTTAAAACCAACTATATGTATAATTCTAGAATCGCCGGATTAGGCGCATATGTTCCTGAAAATATTGTTACTAACGATGACTTATCCAAACTTATGGATACCAATGATGCCTGGATACAGGAGCGAACTGGAATTAAAGAACGTCGCCATATCAAAAAAGGGGATGGGAATTCTACAGCAAAAATGGGCGTAAAAGCCGCTACGATTGCGATAGAGCGTGCAGGATTGACTAATAAAGACATTGATATGATTGTTTTTGCAACATTGAGTCCAGATTATTACTTTCCTGGTTGTGGTGTGCAGGTACAACACCTTATGGATATGGAGACCGTTCCAGCATTAGATGTCCGTAATCAATGTAGTGGTTTTGTATATGCCCTCGCCACAGCAGACCAGTTTATAAAAACAGGCATGTATAAAAATGTCCTTGTAATTGGTGCCGAAAACCATAGTGGTGGTTTGGATTTTACAACAAGAGGGCGTTCGGTTTCTGTGATTTTTGGAGATGGTGCTGGTGCCGCTGTATTAACTCGTGAAGAAGATCCTACCAAAGGAATTCTTTCTTCGCATTTGCACAGCCAAGGAGAACATGCATTAGAACTCTCCCTTAGAGGTCCAAGTACAGAACAATGGGTGCCTGAAATTATAGCCACTAATCCTACAGAAGATATTCCGTATTATCCATATATGAACGGTCAGTTTGTATTTAAAAATGCCGTCGTTCGTTTCTCTGAAGTCATTAAAGAAGGATTAGCAAAAAATAATCTTACTGCAGCAGATATTGATATGCTCATTCCGCATCAAGCCAATCTTCGTATTGCACAATTTGTGCAAAAGAAATTTGGACTGACTGATGATCAAGTGTTTAATAACATCCAAAAATACGGAAATACCACCGCAGCTTCCATTCCTATTGCCCTAACGGAGGCTTGGGAAAAAGGAAAGGTAAAAGAAGGAGACACCGTTGTCCTCGCTGCTTTTGGTAGTGGCTTTACATGGGCGAGTTCGATTATTAAATGGTAAAAGCCCCCTAACCCCCAAAGGAGAACTCTAACATTCTATAAAAACTAAATCAAAAACTCCTTCCCTCAGCGAGGGAAGGTGGATGTGTCGAAGAATGAGACACAGACGGAAGGGAGAGGAAAGCCCCAAAGGAGAACCCTAACACCCTAAAAAAACTAAATCAAAAGCTCCTTCCCTCAGCAGCCATGTGCTGAGCTTGACGAAGTAGAAGGTGGATGTGTCGAAAAATGAGACACAGACGGAAGGGAGCTCCCCCTACCCTAAAGAATTTTTTAAAAAACATAAACAATCCCTTCTCCCTCTGGGAGAAAGCTAGGTTGAGGGCAAGCCCCCTAACCCCCAAAGGGGGAACTCAAATATTGCCTGCTATCACCTAATCAAAAAAGAAAACTAAAACATTCTTCACAACTAAATCAAAAAGCTCTTCCCTTCTTTAGAGGGGAAGTGGATGTATTGAGGCACGAGATACAGACGAAGGGGAGCTTTCTATACTTTCCTAAAAACATATAAAATAGAGTACTACACTATTTTTATTTTAAAAATTAATCTCTTTTCCATGCGCAAGATTTCCATAAAAAAACGTCTTATAACGCTTCGTGAAAATTCAAATTCACGTATATTATACCCTTCTAAAAGTAAGAAAATGGAACACAGTAAAAGGCTGAATTATATCAAAGAGGTACTTAAAAATATGCCCTCAGATTGGTTGGGGCTAACCACGCATCGATTAGATATTTACGAGGAAGAATTAGCTAAAACACAGTTTTTAGATCAGTTTGAACATTTATATCAAGCAGGGAATTCAGAGTCAGCAGCATTGTATCAATTACCCACCGCCTACGACTATATTCGCTTAGGGCATCCGTTATCCTGTGTCTTGGAATGGGGAATTGCAGGATTACAAGGACTCGCACCCGAGCAACTTATCAGCTTTTCCTCTAGAACCATTCCTATAGTATCGGTTTTACGAAAAAACCTCTTTGACCAAAAAAATACACAAATCCTTTACACTGGGAAGTTACCCGCTTTTTTTGATTCTGAAGTCATCAAACGCGTATATGGATATACCTTTGAACTAAAACAAATAAAAGACACAACTGATATTCCCGAATTTGACGGAAGTACCGTTCTTATTTCTGAGCACACCACCATCAGCAAAACAGTACTCCATCCAACAGTTGATTTCTACATTCACACCTATACACAACTCGGAAGTATTCTACTTATCAATGGTGAGCATAACAAGGATTATATTTCAGACATTCAGCACGTACGAAGAAGAGAAACCATTGCCATGACACCTTCTGATTGTCTCATTGCCTTAAAGGCACTGGTAGATCAATCCTCGATTCCTCAAAAGAAACATACGTTACTCGAAGATAAAACTCGTGTTGAAAATACCATTGCAGACATTACAGGCTCTTCAACCAGAGCCCTCATGGGTTCAAGCGGACTCTCGGTACAATATGCTATTATGATGGGTCTCATTCATGATGCGTTAGAAAAACACAAAGGAAAGGCAATCAAATTTATTGTCCCACCCAATTGCTACGGAGGTACCAATGATCAAGCGAGACGTGTGGCCGCCTGTTTAGACACTGTAGACGTAGTCGATTTGCCAGTAGATGGTGATAATGATATGGTGAGAAGTATTGATCAGGTACTGAACGCTATGGCAAAAGAAGATGCTGTACCGTATATTATTGCTGAAATTCCTACAAACCCTAGAGTAGAAGTTCCTGATTTACAAGAACTCAAAAAAGTATTGAGTGAGGTACGTACCACACTAAATGGTGAAACGGCTATTGATCCTGTTTTTATTTTGGATCAAACCTTTTGTCCGAATGTCCATTTTTTGGGGGAAGGTGAAATACTCTCTACCATCAGAACCATTTCTTATGCCAGCGGCTCAAAATTCCCAAGCGGTGGAAAATGCACCGCAGGCTATTGTGTTGGTAATACAAAAACAGCAGATTTAATGCTCACCATAGAAAAGCACCTACAACTTTGTGACAACGAAGCTACTGCCGATCAAATGATGATACTCGCCACGCAAATGCCGTCTATGAATCAACGGATTCATGATGCGTATCTCAATACCCGCGAGTTTGTCAACTTCATCCATGAGACATTACCTGAGGCAAAAATTAATTTTGTTTCTGAAGAACTCGCAGCACAAGGATTTACCCCTTCGGTTTTTTCATTAGACCTTCCTACCAAAGGAAATACACCTGAAGAAAAAGAAGCACACAAAAGGATGCTCAATCACAAGCTGATTCATCTGATGATTACTGGAATCCCAACAGAAAGCAAGTATTGTGTGAGTTACGGACAACTGCAAGGATGCTACTGGACCATTCCTGCTACCTCAACCCAAGGCACCACCAAAGAAGACGATAAAGATTATATTGCCCGCGTATCACTTTCTGCCAACATGGATTTAGAACGTCACAAAGAAGTCTTTTTACAGTTTGCGGAAAGTATGTAGAGCCCCCTAACCCCCAAAGGGGGAACTCTTATACTTGATTAATTATTTGTAATTCGCTTTCGCGAAAAAGAACCAAGACATAAAAAATCGGGACCAAAAAGTAATCTCTTCTCCCTCTAGGAGAAGACTAGCCCTTATACTGAATTTGTTTCTGTAATGAAGGAATCAAAAGGTTTCCTTATTTTTATGAAATCAGCAAAATCTTCAGACTTTTGCTTTTTAGATTAAAAAAATAATCCGTAAACAGCATAATCAGATGAAAACTACCACCGTCCTTCTTTCTCTTTTGTTAACACTCTTTTTAAGCTGTCAGACGAATACCAAAGAAACCACCTCAGAAACTCAAACTAAGGAAGAGAATTTCACCTCTAATGAGTATAGAGACTTAGTTACCTTATTTAAAGATTGGAGAACCTTTGAAAAACCACCGCTTTTGGATGGCGCCCCTGATTATACCGCAGCAACCTTCGAAAAACGGTTACCAAAATTTAAAGAATTACAGTCAGGATTACATGCTATTGACACCACACATTGGCCTATAGAACATCAAGTCGATTGGATGATTGTTTGGGCTGAAATGAATGGCTATGATTTCAACCATCGCATTTTACAACCTTGGACGCGTGATCCCGCTTTTTATAAATCGGTTTGGTCCTACAGAAGCGATGTACCTGCCCATGAGGGGCCTACCCATCATGGCACCACCGAACTATGGACCTATACATTTCCCTTATCAACAACAGAGAGAAGTAGATTGATAAAAGACCTAAAAACAATCACCCCACTCAATAAGCAAGCAACGGAAAATTTAACTGGAAATGCAAAGGATTTGTGGATCACCGGCATTAGAGATATTGAAAATCAGAGTGTGGTGCTGACTAATCTAAAAAAACAAACTAACATTAAAGAGGATACCGAATTAGTTTCGGTGATTGAGGAAGCCATTACCTCCACCAATGATCTGGTGTCTTGGTTGCAAAAGCAATCCGAATCAAAAACAGGTCCCTCAGGCATTGGTAAAGAAAACTACACCTGGTATTTACAAAATGTGCATTTGGTCCCCTTAACTTGGGAGGACGAAGTGATGATCTTAAAACGCGAACTCGCACGTGCGTGGACATCACTAAAACTAGAAGAGCACAGAAATAGAAAATTACCAGAACTCGTGGATGCTAATTCGCCTGAAGCTTATAATAAAATGGCAGATGAGGCCGCCAAAAGCTTGATTACCTTTTTAGATCAGGAAGACATTGTGACTGTAAAACCCTATTTTGATCCCGCTTTACGTGAGCATTTAGGCGAATTTATCCCAAAGGAGAAACGAAATTTTTTTACCATAGGAGAACACTACGATCCAAGACCTTTATACTCCCATTTTTACCATTGGTTTGAGTTAGCACGCATGGATAACGAACCCCACAAAAGTGAGATCCGAAAAGGTCCCTTATTATATAATATTTTTGACTCCAGAAATGAAGGCACTGCCACCGCCGTTGAAGAACTATTCATGCAAGCAGGTTTATACGATGATAGCCCACGCAGTAAAGAAATTGTCTATATCATGATCGCACAACGTGCAGCAAGAGGTTTGGGATCCTTATACGCACATGCCAATGAAATGACTATGGAAGAAGCTGGAGGCATTCACAGCGAATACACCCCCCGGGGTTGGATGAAAACCGAAAAAGAACTCCTCATTTTTGAGCAACATTTGTATTTACGTCAACCAGGCTATGGAACCAGTTATATTACGGGTAAATATTTACTAGAAAATGCATTCGCCGACTATGCCAGAATCCAAGAATCACAAAACAAACCTTTTATTTTAAAAGACTTTTTTGACACCCTAAACAGTATCGGAAATATCCCTGTATCCTTAACGCATTGGCAAATGACGGGGTCAGATGATCATTTAAAATTTAGTAATAATTGATGTAAGTGTTTCGCTTCCGCGAAAAGGAAAAGCCCCCTAACCCCCAAAGGGGAATTAAAAAACGCACAAAACATCCTCAAAAACTAAAATCAAAAGGCTCCTTCCCTCAGCGAGGGAAGGTGGATGTGTTGAAGAATGAGGCACAGACGGAAGGGAGAGAAAAAGCCCCTATAATTATAGAAACTTTCTAAGAAAGACTAAACACCAAGCTCATAGTAATATAATTTCTTATCACTCCTTCCTCACTTTATTAAAAGTATGTGTATTGATTCCTATAGAAAAGCGGTCTTTGGTCTTTTTTATCACTATTGTAGGAAACCGTAAAAAAGTACCCTTAGAGAAAAGTAGATTTAGTACCGACTACAAATGTTTATAAATACTTGTAACCGTTTTACACGATACATCTAATTTCATAATTAAGCCAAAAATCCTATAAAACAATGAATTACATATATAGTTTCTAAAAATTATAGTAAGTTTGAAAGGAAACAGATATATGTAAAATATCGTACATGTATGATATAAACTAGTTGTGTTTCATATAAACCAAACAATGAAAAAAATAATTTATCTAATTACAGCATTATCTATTTTAAGTTGTGGGACAACTAAAACGAGTGTAAAAAATGACCAGAATTCTTACTATCCTATCTCTGGAATAGATACAAAATTCAAATATGCCGATTCGGATTCTTATGTTCTTCATAAAGACTTGAACGTGACGAGAATGAAGAATGGTAAAAAATATTCAGTGAGACAAATAAGTTATTCTTGGGGTAAATCAACAGAAACTATGTATCGCTTGGATAATGGGAACGTGATATATTACGATACTAAATCAAATACTGAAAATATGATTATGCCAAATGAACCTCAAGTTGGTTTCAAATGGCAAAGCACAGACAAAGCTTGGGAATATGAGATTATGGATTTGGATGCAGAACTTGAAACGCCGTCTGAAAAATACAACGGGTTGTTAGTTATGAGAGCAACCCAAATTACAGGTCGAGACCAAACCAAACTAACTGAATATTTAAATTATTATCAGAAAGGAACAGGTAAAATAGCGAGCGTTGGAAACGGAAAATTAATGACTTATAGATTGTAGAATGCCAAAAACATACATCATAACAACAGATATAAGAAATTTGTTATCAACCTCTTAACTTAAAATAATTGCTAATTTGCAAAGACCGCCAAAACCTAGTTTTGGCTTTTTGAAGTATTAAGATAAAAAACCGAATAACAAGGTTTTGGCTCTGTGAAAAACCGAAAGGAAATTGCGTGTTTGCGCCCGCACTTTCCATAGCCACGACCGTTAGCACAAATGTAAACCAACCATCAAACTATGAAAAAACTATTACCCTTGTTAGTATTTACAATTTTCATTTCTTCTTGCAGCAGTCCAACTGATAAAAAGATTTTTGAAAAATTAACAGTAGAGGATTTAAAGACAGCTATTGAGAATGACACACTATTCAAGTCAACTTATCAATTAATTGAGTTTCAAAAGGATTCAGTTTTAACAACAGAATTAGATAAAGTTAAATGGTCGGATTTAACTTACTCAAGAATTCACGAACTTGTTGAATTTGCAAATGATACTACATTGACCAAACCTTTAAAGGAACAATTTGAAAAAGAATGGAAATCAAAATATGGGATTGTCGCTGAACAAATAGATTCTGTTTCAGTATACTGGAAAAAATACGCTAAAGAAAATTCTCTTGACCAATACGTAAAGGTTGAATTAGTTAGCCTTGACAAAGATTATTATTCATATTCAAGCGGAGTTAGAAGTGTAAATTTAGGTTTCAAACTGACACCATTAAAAGGCAAGATTGAACAAATGAGGTTTGGCTATGAAATTCAATCTAAACTCGATGAGGACAATGAAAAATCTGAGTATTCATATTTGCTCTCGACTATGGACTATTCTTGGTGCAGGATGTCTCGACCATTCTCAAAACCAACAACAAGATATTGGGAGGCAAATTATACGAATGAAAAAATATTGGAATCTCGAAGTGTCAAAACTTTATTGCGTGATTACAATGTAAACATAGCTGTCGACGAAATACGAATTGACGGAAAGAATATTGACCGAGATGATTTGGGAATACCTAAATCAATAGAGAGACATTGGGAATATGAAAATAAAGAATACTTGTCTGATTTATATATGGATGATGTTGCAAAAGAAGTATTAGGTAAAAATTATGTTCGAAACTATGAATACAGAAATGAAAAAATGGACAGTATTTATAGAGAAAAAGACAAATTAGCGTACGAATTTATTACATTAAAAAAAGATAAAGCGGAATAAACACTTGTGCTAACAAAGAACTGAGGTAAAAAACAAATAAATTCTTCCTTAATCTGAGACATGATAATTCTAGGCCGATAGATTCAATAATTCGATTCTTTGAGCTTTTTTTATTGCATTTAATTTCTATTTATCTTGGAAGTATGGAAAAGTAAGTTTCATCATATGACCTTCCTGATTTAGCAATAGCAAAACACTGTTTAAGAAGCTTGTTCGCTACAGCTATCAATGCCAGTTTCTTACTTAAACCACTTTTTCTTTTTTTAATATAACTTGCTCCGCATTATTAAAACAAGTTCAGCACAGGCTCTATATGTGATTTATTATTTTCGCGAACCTGCCTCACCGTTAGGGAGGAACGTAATCATTGTATCCTTCATATAAATTTCTAATCTTTAAACAATTCTGAGGTAAAGGAAAGATTTATATTTGGGTATCTGAATGTCATATATGACAACCTAAACACATGCTATGAACACTAAGGAAACCCTCATCAAAACCCTACACCTCCAACCCCACCCAGAAGGAGGCTACTATAAAGAAACCTATAGGAGTCAAGGAAACATCTCAAAAGAGGGATTACCATCTGCATACGGAGGGAGCAGAAACTACGCCACAGGGATTTACTTTTTACTGACATCAGACAGCTTTTCGGCGTTTCATAAGATTAATCAGGATGAGATGTGGCATTTTTATGATGGCGCTCCTATTCGACTCCATATCATTTCTGAAGCTGGTGTCTATTCACAACATACCATAGGACGTGATATTCAGGCAGGAGAAGTTCCCCAACTCGTGGTACAAGGGGGTGATTGGTTTGCTGCAGAAGTGATGGGCGATGATACCTATTCGTTTGTCGGTTGCACCGTATCGCCAGGATTTGATTTTAAAGACTTTGTGCTTCCCGAGAGAAAAGAGTTAGTGACCTTATTTCCTGAGCATGCAGAAGTGATTACACGATTGACGCATCACTAAGAAATATTGAATAGGTGGTAATCACGCCTATTTCAAAAATTATTAATTGAACCAAAATAAGCTATAGACGCTTCTCCTGATACCTGCTGAAAACGAAGGTATTGCATTTTTTTCATACATTTATAGAAACAGTAATCGAGTATCGCCATGTCTGAAGAAACTTCTGATCAATCAGATTCTGAATTGATAAAATCAAAATTTGAATTTGAAAAATACAAATACAAAGTAGAAATCATTAAGTGGTTTATAGGATCGGTTGCGCTTGTATTAGTCACCGCATTGATCAACTACGGGTTTAAAGATCGGGAAGCGGGACTCAACGAAATCCAGCAATACGATAAATACGTTACCGAGCTTATTATTCTTAATAAAGATATTGCTCAAAAGCGAATGCTAGCGCAGTTTTTTGCGCATGTAACCCCCTCTGAAAAATTAAAAAAAGGATGGTGTTCTTATTATAAAGAGGTGGATAAAGAATATCAAAAGATGATAGCTCCTATTCTTAAAAACGATTCTATCACCCGAAGCAAATATTTTGCACTTCAAAATAATAAAGAAGCATTGACCACTCAGGAAAAAACAAAATTAGTAGCACTCAAAAAGCAAATAGAGGATAATGAAAAAATGATCAATCCAGAAATCATCCTTCCTAGAAAAAACAATAGCAGTTATGAAGATGCCTTACAATGGGAAGAAGAAGGTTTTGCTTTCTTGTTAAATAAAGATGTTACGAATGCGATCTTGGCCTTTAGAAATAGTGAGAATGCCTACAACCAATTTCATCAAGTGTACGAGATTGCCCAATATTTATCTCAAAACAGACGCAGATTAGCAGATCCAGAATCTCCATTTTGGAACACTGCATTTAGAAAAATAGCCAATGATTTTTCTTGGAAAATGCCTCCTGAGATACGAGAGCAATTAGCAAATCCTAACGAGTAATATATACTTTTAGTTTGTCAAACTGAGTCTTTCGACAAGCTCAAGACAGGCTTTGTCAAAGTTTTTAGTGCTTTGACTTTCAATAGCCCTTCGACAAGCTCAGGGTGACAATTAGGTTCTTTTAATGCTTTCCGAAAATCACCCTTTACAACTACTAATCAATCACTTACAACCAACCTTCTCGCTTCACCAAATTCGCAATATGCATATAGTGATGCATCCCATGCCAAGCGTACTGACCTACGTTTTGACGTAAAGAAATCACGGTATTCCCATCAGGGTGAACAAATGTACGTTCTAATTGTTCATCGCTGAGACAACGCAATAAGCGGACTAATTTGTAATGTACCGCTTCTAGGTGTTTTAAGGACCACTCTACCGGCATTCCTTCTAGATCTGGGAGATCTGTCCATTCTTTTTCAAGATACGGCTTGATGGTTGGGTTATCTTCGGTAAGTGCCCATTTAAAACGGATATAACTATGATGATGACTATCCGCTAGATGATGCACTACTTGGCGTACCGTCCACCCTTCAGGTCGATAGGGAGTGTCTAGTTGACTGTCGGGCATATCGCTCACCATATCGCGTAATTGCGCAGGTAAGACTTCTAGAATGGTGATCCATTCCTGTAATTTTTCGTCAGTAATCACTGTTGGGGCTGTAAATCTGCCTATTGGGTATTTTAATTCTTCCATTCCCCAAAAATAGAAAAAGTGCCTATCGAAATAGGCACTTTTTTATAAGTAGTTATCCACAGTCTAAAACGACTAGGGTTTTATGATTGTATTGTTGTTAAGTACGCTTTCGTGCTTCGTCTGGCTCAGCATAAACTTCTGCGTCATTCCATTCCTTAAAAGCGTATATAACTTATTTTACAGCCACCAATTCCACATCAAAAATAAGTGTTGCATTTGGTGGAATCACCCCTCCAGCGCCACGGCTTCCATAGCCTAAGTTGGAAGGAATGACTAAACGAGCTTTATCACCTACGCCTAATAACATAATTCCCTCATCCCATCCTGCAATGACTTGCCCTTGACCGATTGGAAAATCGATAGGTGCATTACGCTTATACGAACTATCAAAGACAGTCCCATCAGGTAATTGTCCTTTGTAGTGTACAGAAACCGTTTGTCCAGCGGTTGGTTTTGCACCACCACCGTTTTGGATAATTTTATATCGTAACCCGCTATCTGTTTTATCAAAACCAGCAGCAATTTTATCTAATGCAGCTTCTTGTGCTGCTTTTTCTTCTGCAATTCTTTTTTCTCTTGCCCCTTCAAAAGTTCTAAACGCTTCAATCGCGTTCCATGCTTCAGCAGCAGCTCCTTGACGTATGATGGTCACTTTGTCCATCGTATCGCCTTGTGCAATCGCATCTACCACTTCTTGTCCTTCGATCACAGACCCAAAAACGGTATGTTTCCCATCTAACCAAGGGGTAGGTACATGCGTAATAAAAAACTGACTTCCATTGGTACCAGGACCTGCATTTGCCATACTTAATTTACCAGGAGCATCATGGATCAATTCTGGATGAATCTCATCATCAAATTGATATCCTGGGCTTCCTGTTCCTGTTCCTAGCGGACATCCAGCTTGCACCATAAAATCAGGAATCACTCTATGAAATGTTAATCCGTCGTAGTATGGAGTTCCTTGTGGCTTTGCACCATTTTCCATATTTCCCTCTACTAACGCTACGAAATTCCCTACTGTTCCGGGAGTTTTTTCGTGCTCTAGCTGTACTACTATCTCGCCCTTTGGCGTACTAAATTTTGCGTATAAACCGTCTTGCATTGTTCCTTTTTTTAATGAACTGCAAAGATAGTTATATCCTAATGAAGGGTAAAGTATTAGCCTTTCGATTTTTTGAAACTACTGAAATATTTTTTGGCTTCTTTCATCACTCTAGGAGCTAAATATAAGGTTGCAAACATAGTAGGAATCGCCATGAGTGCAAATACCCCATCTATTAAATTAATCATCATGTCTAGTGTGGTAGTAGCCCCCAATAGGATACTTCCCACATAAAAAATGTTGTAATATTTCTTGTTTTTGACACCCGCTAGAAAACTCAAACTTTTAGATCCGTAATAGGAGTATGAAAAGAGGGAGGAGATACTAAATACGGCAATACAGATCAATAATATATATTTTCCTGCCGATGGGATTGCTTTCGCGAAAGCGGTCGCCGTAAGGCTCACTCCGTTTACATCAGTACTTTCCCAAACGCCTGTGACCAAAATAGCCAATGCCGTGAGCGTACACACAATCAACGTATCAATGGCTGGGCCTAACATCGCCACAAGTCCTTCTCGGATAGGCTCTGCTGTTTTGGCAGCACCATGTGCCATCGGAGCAGTACCAATACCCGCCTCGTTAGAAAACGCACCTCGCTTAATACCCAGTACAATCAGTGCCCCTAAAATCCCTCCATACAAGGGCTCGCCTTTATACAAACTCGCCGAAAAAGCATCGGTAAGAATGAGTTTAAAATACATAGGCACTACCTCTATATGCTGAATTAAGATATACATCACCGCCATAAAATAAAGGGCGACCATAGAGGGCACCAATCGAGACGCCGTTTTACTTATACGACTCAAACCGCCAAAAACCACAATACCGGTAATGATGACAAGAACAATGCCTATGATGAGATTGGTTTTCAAACCGACTTCAATACCTTGGGGTTTTAGTAAAATATCATTGATCGCTTGGGTGAGTTGGTTGACATTAAAAACGGGTAATGCGCCAATGAGTGCGGCCACACTAAAAAAGACTGCCAAAGGCTTCCACGCCTTCCCCATGCCTTCCATGATAAAATACATCGGTCCGCCTTGCGCGACACCTTCACTATCGGTACCACGATACATCACAGCCAAACTTCCTGTAAAAAACTTAGTCGCCATCCCGACCACAGCACTGATCCACATCCAGAAAACAGCTCCAGGTCCACCAATGGCAATCGCCACCGCAACCCCTGCAATATTTCCCATGCCCACCGTTGCCGACAAGGCAGTAGTCAACGCTTGAAAATGACTAATCTCTCCAGGATCATCAGGATCATCATACTTCCCACGAAGCACTTGAACGGCATGTCCTAAATATCGAAAAGGCAAAAAACGAGAATAGATCAATAAAAAAAGCCCCCCTCCTATTAATAAAACCAGTAACGGAATACCCCATACCGCTCCAGAAAAAGCTTTCATATATGCATCTAATTTTTCCATAAATAATGTGTGATATAATTGCTTAAATCTACAACTTATAGACCTTTTTTCTGTAGATTAATTAATTAAACTATCTTCCGTCGTTGAAAATTTCAAAAACTACATGAATCATCCTACGTGTCATTCCCTAAGAAAAAGAGGGGTTCTATTACTAATCATTTTACTTACATTCAATAATTTACAGGATGTTTTTGCACAGGAAAACACCTCTCCTATCACCCTAATTCCTGAGTTTGTTTTTGGAACCTCAGCGGCGTCTAACAAGACATTTCCTGAACGAAAACCACAAACACAGGCGATTTTTAATCTGGCATGGCACCACGAAAACAATACTCAAGAATGGGCACGCTGGCTTCAAAGTCCGCGTACAGGAATTAGCGTTGGCTATACCAATTTTGGAAACTCAGATCGCTTAGGAAGCGCATTTACCCTCATGTCGTTTTTAGAATTTAATGCGTTTAATAGTCAGCGTCTAACCACGCAAATTGGCATAGGAGCTTCGTATTTTACAACCTTGTATGATTTTGAAACTAACTTTTTTAACCGAGCAGTCAGTACTGATCTTACATGGTCTTTCAGAGCTTTTATGCATTATAATTTTCTCCAAAAAGAAAAAGTAAATTATCATGTAGGTGTTGGTATTTTTCATCATTCTAATGGGCATACACGATTGCCCAATCAAGGATACAATTCTTTCTTAATCAGCCTTTCTGCTGAGATTAAAGGAACCAAGTATCGCGCTTTCGCGAAAAATATCCCAACCCTTGAAAAACCAGAAAGAACGGTTCAGAATTATATCGCTATTCGTGTGGGAACTGGGCAACATGTATTTAGTGATGTGTCTATTTTTAATGAAAAGAAAGAAGTCTATGCCCTTTCTGCCGAATACGGAAAAATCTATAATAAGACGCTTAAAGTCGGGGTGGGTGCTTTTTATAGACTCTATGAGCATTACTACGATTACATTAATGACAACGAATCCTTAGTTCAAGATGGTCAAGACTATGCGTCTTTACGCGATAATCCTTGGCATAATGCTTCCAACTATGGGCTTTTTGTAAAAGGGGAACTTTTATTCAATCATGTAGGGGTCGAGTTACTTATTGGTGCAAACTTCCATAAGCCTGCGTATAAAATAGACTGGCAAATTAATGAAGGATGGGATTTTGCGCCTAGAGAAATTCCTGAAGGATGGGTGCTCGGCGAACTCGATTCTAAATTCAAGTTTAAACATGTGATCAATACACGGGTAGGGTTAAAATATTACCTTATCGGAACTAATAGTGCGCCAAAGCATAACATATACGCAGGAGCCTTTATCAATGCCAACTTAGGTCAAGCCGACTTTACTGAGTTAGGGATTGGGTATGTGAGAAGTTTTTAATACTGGATCCTAAAAACCGTATTAATAGTGGTTTCTAAGGCGCTTCGATTAAACTCTTGCACGTTAGAAGTGCCATCTACTCGGAAAAAATTCTCAATCGTATTATCATTGTTGGTCAAATTCCATACAGAAAAACCGAGCTCTGCGCGCCAGCGCTTTTTGGTTTTAAGTTGATAAAGCGCTGAAAAATCTGCTCTCAAATAATCCTCTAGCTGACTACTATTTGCATCTGCAAAATTAATGGCGTTATCTAATACCTCAGCGCCAAGCACAGGCAAGGTGGTAGGGCGCCCTGTTCGCCAGTGAACTCCTACAGCTAGTTTAATTTTTTTTGTGGTAAATGCGGTTCCAAAAGTAAGTGCATGGGTAATATCAAAATTACTTGGAAATGTTATTTCTGGGAGCGTTTCAAAGGTATACTCGTTATTGATAAAAGAATAACTGAGCCACGAATTAAATTTCCCATATCGCTTACGCACCAATACATCAACACCTGTGGCTTCATAACTCCCATTTGTTCTTGTGAATTCATATTTGGTACTAAATTCCTGACTCTGGGTCGTAATTCCATCGATGCTTTTGTAATAAGTATCTACATTGAGTAATAAACCTGAACGACTATAAGAAATCCCAACGGATCCTTGTTTACTTTGAATCACAGGAATATCATCATCATTGGCAAGTTGCCATCTTCTGCGTTCTATCCCTAAAAAATCATTCTGGAAATTAATAATTTGAGAAGTGTTTTGGTGTTTAAACTCACCTAAGGCCTCTACTGAAAAATAGTCCCAAAACTCATGGTTGATACTCAGTCGTGGCTCTACCAATATTTTTCTGAATTTATCTATATAATTAAAACGTCCGCCCGCATTGATCTGTGTTCTCTTATCTGCCGATCGATACCCTACTTCCGAAAACACCGCGTGTGTCCGTACCACATTGGATCGTAGCTCTCTAAACAGCGGCTCGTCAATATCATTAAGATTCGTGACTTCTGTCTCTACGATTTGATAGCCACTATGTAAATTTAATCGAGACGTGAGATTATAATCGGCTTTGAGTTTGATCCCTGTTTCTGAGACGATGTTTTCCTGTAAAAATCGTTGGGAGGCGAGTACATTAGCGTTAAATCCTCGTAAGGTATAATCGGTTTCATACACATGAATACTGGTGGTGAAAAAAGGATTCCACTGACGTTCATAAAAAATCCCTCCTGCAATGCTATTTTGAGTGAGGCTACTTTCTCTAGTTTCTAAAACGGTATCGACATTGGTGGTTTCATCAAAGCGTAACTCGTTTTGGATATTGATAAAATTGAGTCGGATGCGATCTTTATCAGAAATTTTATAAAGCCATCGTAACGAAGTATCGTAAAAATCAAAATCTTGATTTGAATTTAGGATGGCTATATCATTCATTTCTACTTCGGTTTCTTGAGTAATCCTATTAAAAAAAGTAACGTAAGTGGGAGTGGTAATTAAATCATTTAATGATTTCCGTACACCGATCTGCACCGATGATTTATCAGAAAACGGAATATCTACAAACGCATCAGCACTCAGGAGGTTAGCCCCAAGAGAGGCTTTAAAATCAGTAGCGATTTCGGTGTCTGTTTGCATGGCAATAGTACCTGAAACGCCATCTGTATACGCGACGCTACTTCCGTTTTTGATAATAGAAACCGTATTGGTAATTTGCGGGTTAAACCCAGAAATGAGTCCAAAAAAATGACCTGATTGATACATTTTAATATCATCCCACAACAACAAATTTTGGTCATTACTACCGCCGCGTATATTAATATTAGAGATGGTCTCATCTACACTTATTATACCTGGTAATGCTTGCACAGATTGCAAAACATCGGTTTCTATGAGACCTGGGAGAATACTGAATTTTGAAAAATCTATTTGCGTGGTTCCGTTACTTTTTTTATCAATTCCTTTGACGAGATACCCCGTTAAGGTGACCTTTGCCAAGGTAGTTTCATCAGGATACATATAAATCACGCCACAGCTATCTTTTGCAAAGAAATCACTTTTTCGGAGCACGGTTTTAAAACCGAGATGTCGTATTTCAATCAAGGAATTGGTTGCACTTTTTGAGAACTCAAAATAACCAGCATCATCGGTGGTGATGGCTTCATCTGTTGTCACTAAGGTCGCACCGCTAATGGGCATTTGTGTCTCTACATCTCTTAAATAGCCACAAATACGTGTTTGTGTTTTTTCTTTGGTGATGTAATAAATACGCCTACCTACTTTGGTAATGGTCAATCCTGTAGCAACTTGTAATTCTGAAAGGGTTTGTTCCAGTGTCCGCTTTCGCGAAAGCGGTAACATCTTTACTCCCTTTAGTTCTTCTACAGCATAATTAAACTGGATATCATAGTCTTTTTCAAGTTCTGCGATGACTTCTAAAACGGTTATTTCTTGAGCAGACTCTTGGGCAAATCCTAGATAGGAAATGCTTACAAAAAAGAACGTGTATAGATATCTTTTAATGTGTTGTGTCATGTATGACCACGCTATTGTTTTGTTTTGTAAATGTCATTTTTAGGGGTCCCGTAATAGAAGTGAGGGCTTCGGTAAGGTCTATGTGTTCAAAACCTCCTGAAAACAGGATGGTGCTATCAATGTTACTAAAATCAATTTGTACATCATATTGTCTTTCTACTTCTTTGAATACTTCGGCAACGGCTACTTTTGAGAAAACGCTACGATAGTTGATCCATTGTGGTCCTTCCCCAAAAATAGTGCCTTGTGTGGTCACCCCGTGATCTAATCTAAAGGTATTTCCAGCTGGTAATTTGATGAGTTGATTATTGTAAGTTACACTCACCAATCCTTCATAACATATCACTTCAAAAAACTGATCTCGTTGTTTTACATTGAAGGATGTACCCAATACAGAGACCACACCATCGTTTGTTTTTACATCAAATTTGGCTCCTTTGGCTACTTTAAAAAAGGCTTCTCCTTCTAAAGATAGTTCTCTTTTTTCACTCCAAGTGTCTTCAGCATACCGAATCGAGCTCATGGCATTGAGAGTCACTTGCGATTGATCAGGTAAGGTTATGGTTTCTTTTTGAGCGATTTGTGTGGTAATGGTCGTTTGATTTTGAGAAGTAAAGACATAATACAACCCTAATGTAATGACGACAATCGCAGCGATACTACTTAACTTTCGGAGCCACGGAAGGCGTATCACCTTAGTGGAAGTCTCTTTTCTAGTTGCTTTTTGAGCTTTGAATGTTTCAAAATCATCTACATGATAGTGATCTGGGACTTTAAAACGTGTAGCCTCTTCTAGGATTTCCTGACTTAGATCGGCATCGTCCAATTTTTCAAACGCTTCCAACTCTGAGGGTGTTAACTCGTCATTCAACCATTTTTTATATAAGTATTCTTTTTCCATGCGTATCGTATCTATACTATAAACAACTTTAGTGTCAAATCTCCTGAAACTATTTTAAATGAAATCCTTCAAGTTCTTCTTTAATTTGTTTAAAGGCACTATAAATTCTGTATTCTACTACCTTTTTTGTGACGCCTAATTCATCTGCGATTTCCTGATGTTTTTTCCCTTCTGCTTTATTAAGTAAGAAAGCCACACGTTGCTCTTCTGATAATTTACCGAGTACTTTTTGGTAGTTTCCTAGAAATTCTTCTTTTTGAAGTAAGAATTCTGGAGACTCATTGGTGTATTCTTTGGGTTTTATTTTTCTAAAATTCAATACCACTTTATGATGTTTGACATGATTCAGCATCATATTATTGGCAATTGTGTAGAGATAGGACTTGGCTTTATCAAAAGCTACTTTTTTACAATTCTCCCATAATTTTATAAAAGCTTCTTGCGCCGTATCTTTAGGGTTGAACGCTTCTCCATATTTATAATACAAATGATTTGCTAAAGGTTGTGCATAGGTATCATACAACTTTGAAAAAATATGATCTTCACAAATAGAACTTGGCATTGGTTTTTTCACAAGGGTTGTTTTTTAGTGTCTACAAAGCTATGAGAAACTTTTTTAATTTTTTTTCAGGAGTTTTAAAGATGTAGTTGTTTTAAGTATGAACGTTCGCAATTAAATGTACTGAAATTTTACTAATCAAAACAAAAAACGAATATCATATGAAACTTTTTAAGAACACCTCACTTTTAATTATGGCTGTTTTTTTTCTTTTTACTGCCTGTAGAACAGAAGACGAAGAAATTATAACTCCACCCGACCAACAAACGCTAACAATTAATTCTACTACGGCTGACTTAATTACCCGAACGGCTACCAATGATGGGTCTAATGACAACATCCTTGATAATGCCAACTGCATAAGCATTCAATTACCTGTGACTGTGATTGTAGATGGGTTAGAGATCATTATCGATTCTGAAGCAGATCTTGATGTCATTGAAGCTATTTTTGATGAATTTGACGATGATATCGATGAACTTGATTTTGTATTCCCTATCACCATCATCTTAAGTGATTTTACAGAAATTACAATAACCAACGTACAAGAACTTCAGTCATTTATTGATGAATGTTCTGGAGAAAACGAAAGTGATGATGACATTGAGTGTATTGACTTCCAGTACCCAATCACTTACGCAGTTTTTGATCAGAATAACGAACTTATAGAAACAGTCACCATAACTAATGACCAAGAACATTATGAGTTTATTGACAATCTAGAAGATTCTGATATTGTGAGCATTAACTTTCCACTAACGCTTATCCTTTCTGATGGAAATACAGTGACAGTAAATAACATTTCACAGCTGGAAGATGCTATTGAAAATGCTATAGATGATTGTGATGAAGATGATGATAACGATTATGATGATGATGATTGTGAAGATTGCACTACAGATCAATTAGCGTCTATTCTTACAGAATGTCCTAGCTGGATAATAGACAAATTAGAACGTAATGATATCGACCTTGAAGATGCGTATACTAACATTGAATTCTCTTTCAGCGAAGATGGTACAGTGAGCGTAGATGACAATGGTATGATTACTATGGGAACTTGGAATGCTGTAGCAAATGACATGACGAATGTGATTGAAGTAGCCATCGATGTTCCTGGAGATGCAAACGTAAGTGACATCTGGATGCTTCATGAAATCGAAGAAGAAACCGGCGAAGTTAAAGTAGACTTACGTTTAGGAGATGACCGATTACGCTTTGAGAGTGACTGTGAGGATAATGACGGAGGTGGTGGCAATGGTGACAACACCCTTTTAGAAGATATTCTTACTGCTGAAAATAGTGTTTGGATCGTAAGTAGCTACATCGAAGAAGGTATTGATGAAACGGCTGATTTTAATGGATATGAATTTGAATTTAATATTGATGGAACTGCGACTGCTACCAATAGTGGTGATGTAACCAATGGAACTTGGGCACATGTCGAGAACGAGACAGAATTACTATTAAATTTTGGAACTACTGTACCATTAGATGAACTACAAGATAACTGGGACATCATTTCTGTAACTGAAACTCAAATTGAACTTCAAGATGTGAGTGGCGGAAATGGAGATACAGATACATTGATACTAACAAGATTATAAATAACTATAAATCCAACTTAAATAATAAACATTATGAAAACGATACATAAATTAACGATCAGCGCTTTTTTCCTCATCGGTATGATCACCCTACAAAGCTGTACTACCGACGATGACAGTTCTTCTAGTAATATGAACAATGATGCTCAGATTATGGAAGCTCAAAGTATTGCCAATACAGGTACTTGGATCATTACAAACTTTAATGATTCTGGACAAAACGAAACAGGAGATTTTAATGGATACACCTTTGATTTTGGAAGTGATGGTGTACTAACAGCTACCAATGGTACAAATACCCTTACAGGTACCTGGTCTATCACAGATGATAGTAATAGTAGCAGTGATGACGATAGCTCTGATGATGATGATGATGATATTGATTTTAATATTTTCTTCCCTGTATCTGACTCAAGTGATTTTGAAGATTTAAATGATGATTGGGATATCGTATCAGTCACTGAAAATCGCATCGAACTTAGAGATGTTAGTGGTGGAAATGGAGGAATTGACATCTTAGTCTTTGAACGAAATTAGTATTAGAATTCCCCAATGATAGATGGAAACTTGAGAAATCTCCATCAACCTTAAACGAAGTTGTCTAAGATATAGGCAACTTCGTTTTGTTTTTTTAATATATGCTCATAGACTAGTATGCGCTATCCATCCTTTTATTTTTTTTACAAATTACACAGTGATCAAATACATTTTATCTCCTACTTTAGGATTTAAGACAAAGAATGAAAATTATGGCCCTTAATAATTCCTTTGTTTAAAATGTACAGTAGATAAGCCTGCTTATTACCTACTGTTTTTCATCAACGAAAAGAAAGAAAATTCTTACATTTCATCTTTATCAAGTTTAAAAAAAGTATATTTGTGTTGGTAATCAACACAATGCCTCAATATTTGAAATCTATATCTCGATTTATAGTGCCGTTATTTTTAAATTTATTGCTTCCTAAACAATGAATAAAGAAATAGACCCTACTTTAGAAGTTGTACAACTTTTGGATAAAGCATACGCACTACGCGGTCAAGATATGCTCCTCAGCATACAACTCGCCCAAGAAGCACTAGAAAAAAGCAGGAAACTTGATAACGCATCTCTTATAGGAGAAAGCCTTAGTAAGCTTGCTTTATTCCACATGGTGAGCGCAGACAATCAAAAAGCTATTGAAATGTCTGAACAGGCTATCGTTTATTTTAAGAAAGATAATGATGAGCTGGGAATCGCAAGGGCAAAATACAATATCGCAGGGGTTTATTATAAGACAAACAACTATCACCTAGGGATGTTTCATCTTATTGACTGCCTTACCATATTCCATAAACATAAAGACACCCATAATGAGTCTAAGACTCATAAAACATTAGGGACCATCTATGAAATCTTAGGAGATCAATATAATGCAATCATTGCCTATAAAAATGCCATCTCATGCGCGATTGATATCAAAGATAAAAACCTAGAGTCTAATGCCTATAACCCTCTTTCAGGTATATTTTTAAAACAAGGGCATATAAAAAAAGCATTAGACATCATAGAACTATCGGTCTCCATCAAAAAAGAAACTGGAGATATAAGAGGATATGCTTTTGCGATTTACGGACGTGGTAAGGTGTATACGCACCTGAAAAGATATCAAGAAGCCCGTGATGATTTTGAGAAGGCATTGGCGATCCATGAAAGTGTAGGCGATCAATTTGCCATTGCGATGTGTCATAATAAAATGGCTAAGCTCTTTATAAAAACAGGCGCAAGAGATAAAGCTAAAGAATGTCTAAAAAAAGCCTTAGATATAAGCCATGCTAACAACCTGTCTATGATGAAAAATAAATGTTATTACTTTATGTATAGCATTTATAAAGAAGAGGGCAAAAATTTATTAGCGTTAGAGTACTTAGAAAAATATCTAGAAGAAAAAGATGCTGCTATCAATTCGCAAACCTTAAAAGTAATAGAGAATTACGAACGGATTTCAAAAATACAATCTAAAGAAAATGAAGCAAAATTAAGGCGACAAAAAGCCGAAATAGCCGCACAACAAGAACGTGCAGAGCAAACAGCGGCGATGAAGCAGAATTTCTTATCGGCTATGAGTCATGAGATTCGGACACCTCTCAACGCTGTGACGAGTATCATCTCATTACTGAAAGACCGCTCTGACGAGCAAGATAAAAAACTATTGACGTCTTTACAGTTTTCTGCCAAAAACCTCATGCAAATTATTAATGACATCCTTGATTTTTCTAAGTTAGATTCAAATAAAATGACTTTAGAAAAACATCCCGTAAAATTCAAGGAAATCTTACATAACATACAACAAACCTATCTCACCCTTGCGGAAGATAAAGGAATTAATTTGGAGCTGGTCATCTCAGATACGGTAGCGGATAGTTATGAGATAGATGAAACCAAATTATTTCAAATTTTAGGAAATCTAGTGAGCAATGCGATCAAATTTACAGAAAAAGGATCTGTAACTATCGAGGTAGACACTATATCTGTGCAACCAGATACTGATCGTTTGTCCTTTAAAGTAAAGGACACAGGCATCGGTATTCCAGAGTCTGAAAGGGAGCGTCTTTTTGAAAGCTTCTATATGCCAAAATCCATCATGACTCGTAATGATGGTGGGACGGGATTGGGGCTCTCCATCGTAAAAAAACTAATCGAATTACACGGGAGTACCATTACCATAGAAAGTAAAGAAGGACAAGGATCTACGTTTCATTTTGAACTAGAATTTAAAAAAGCAGAAGCGCCCGTTCACATGGATAAAGACATGTTTGAAGCGCTACAAAACAAAACAGCCATCTTAGCCGAAGACAATGAGATCAATGCGCTGGTGATGAGACAACTTCTTAACAAATGGGGCATCTCCATCAAGCGTGTAAAAAATGGAAAACAAGCCATTGTGCAAGCACTAGAGCTTAAGGTCGATTTTATTTTGATGGATATTCACATGCCTGAAATGAATGGTTTTGATGCTGCTCGTATCATTCGATCCACAGAAAATGTCAACCAAGACACCCCTATTTTTGCCCTTACTGCTGATGTAACTTCAGCGAGTAAAAAAGAATTTTCTGATCTCTTTGATGGTTTTTTATGGAAACCAATTGAGATTCCCCGTCTTTTTGATACGCTTACCAAACTCTATTCAGAAAAAGATACAACGGAAATCAGCCTAATGGACACAGAATAACGTATTCATTTCATTGAATCTATTTACTTTTCAAGATACTTCAACACGTTTTTTTCGATTCTGGCTTCTATATTGGATAGGTCCGCTTTCGCGAAAGCTTCCCCAGTAATATTCTCATACAACTCGATATAACGATCTGACACGGTTGTTATGTACTCATCAGACATTTCGGGGACCGTTTGTCCGTCGAGCCCTTGAAAGTTGTTAGCGATCAACCACTGTCGTACAAATTCTTTAGACAACTGTTTTTGTGCTTCTCCCCTCGCCTGACGCTCTTCATAGCCATCGGCATAAAAATAACGAGAAGAATCTGGGGTATGAATTTCATCAATCAATACAATCTCACCATCGGCTGTTTTGCCAAACTCGTATTTGGTATCCACTAATATCAATCCGCGACTGGCGGCGATTTCAGAACCTCGCTGGAATAACTTACGCGTGTAATCCTCCAGCACAAGATAATCTGCTTCAGAAACAATCCCTCTTTTTATAATATCCTCCCGTGAAATATCCTCATCGTGATCCCCCATTTCTGCTTTGGTGGCTGGAGTAATGATGGGTGTTGGAAAGGGATCATTTTCTTTCATCCCTTCGGGCATAGGTACACCACAAAGCATTCTTTTACCTGCTTTATATTCCCGTGCCGCATGTCCCGACATATAGCCGCGAATCACCATTTCTACCTTAAACGGATCACACCGTTTTCCTATCGCCACATTCGGATCGGGCGTTGCCACGAGCCAGTTCGGCACGAGATCTTCGGTATCCTTCATCATCTTGGTAGCGATCTGATTTAAAATTTGCCCTTTATACGGGATTCCCTTGGGCATCACCACATCAAAAGCACTCAACCGGTCGGTAGCGACCATGAGTAATAAATCATTTTCAAGGGTATATACTTCGCGTACTTTTCCTTTATACAACTCTTTTTGTCCTGGAAAATTAAAATTAGTATCTGTAATGGTGTTCATAGTTGTAATGTGAGGGTGTGTTTTAAAGTCTAATAATAGGTATTCTTAAAACTTGTATTCGTATTGCTTTTTTGTATTAGTCTTTGATATAATGATCTGAAACCCATAAAGTCCCTAAAGGTCCTGCTGGACTTAAACCACAGGCTTCAGCTTGGGCAATACTTTCAGGATCATTTATATCAACTATTATCGAATCAGGACAATCATTGTCATCTGACGAACAACTAAAAGTTATAAAAGTAACTACAATTAATATAAATAATCGAAACAATTTAGTCATAGTTTATTTTTTGAATTTTGATTGATTTTTAGCATTAAAGCTTATTATTTTATAGTATATTTTGGTATTATCCCAACCTCGCTACTGCAACCTAAACCCTTAATTCCTATTCTCAATATCCTTATACGCTGCAATGACCTTCTTCACCAATGGATGGCGTACCACATCATTATCGTCGAGATACATCATCCCGACACCATCAACATTCTTAAGAATTAATAAAGCTTCTTTGAGTCCGCTAGTGACACGTCTTGGTAAATCTATTTGTCCAGGGTCACCCGTAATGATAAACTTTGCACTTCGCCCCATACGTGTTAAAAACATCTTCATCTGCGCATGTGTCGTATTTTGAGCTTCGTCCAAAATCACATACGCATTATCTAGCGTACGTCCTCTCATAAAGGCCATCGGTGCGATTTGTATCACGCCTTTTTCTATAAAACTCTCCAACTTTTCATGCGGAATCATATCACGTAAGGCATCATACAACGGCTGCATATACGGATCTAATTTCTCTTTCATATCGCCCGGTAAAAAGCCAAGATTCTCCCCTGCCTCGACAGCGGGACGTGTTAAAATGATGCGTTTAACCGATTTTTCTTTAAGGGCTTGTACCGCGAGTGCTACACTTACGTAGGTTTTACCTGTTCCCGCAGGACCAATCGCAAAGACCATATCGTTCTTTCTAGAAAGCGCTACAAGCTTGCGTTGATTGGCCGTTTGTGGTTTGATGAGTTTCCCACTTACGCCATGTACAATCGTCTCACCACTCTCTTTAGAGGTTTCATAATCGGATTTACTCTGACTCGTAAGTACACGCTCTATAATGTTTTCATCCAGTTTGTTATACTTTCCGAAATGCTCTGCAAGCATCGTAAACCGCCTATCAAATTCTTCAAGCAAGTCCTCATCGCCATAGGCTTTAATCTTGTTGCCTCGAGCGACTATTTTTAATTTTGGAAAATAGCGTTTCAGTAGTTCTATATTGGCGTTTTGTTGTCCAAAAAACTCACGCGGATTGATTTCTGAGAGTTCAATTATTATTTCGTTCAAATGGCAAGCGGTTTTTATGAGATTCCTCGGTAAATTATTTTAGCTTTGTTACACAATATATACTTTGAAAGTACCAAAAAGAAAATGATGATTTTTTTCTTTATATAAAGAAGAAAACTAAAGCATAGCATTAGATACGTTTTCTTTTTATTCTGAAATAGAAAGGAAAAAAGGGCATTTTATTACAGTACTTTCAAAGTATACATGGTATTATATAGCAAAGTACGAAATTTTTGAGCGTATATACCTACTCATAAGTTATCGTGTTATTAAAAATAATAAACAATTTGGGGATGGTCGTTTTTTGCTTTCAAGGAATGGAATAACATAGAAGTTTATACCGAGCCTGACGAAGTACAAAAGTGGACTCCCCTAAATAAATGTATGGCGATTATCACATTAACAACCGATTTTGGCGAAAAAGATCACTTTGCTGGTGCCGTAAAAGGTGCGATTTATAGTGAGCTTACTGATGTGCGAATTGTTGATATCACCCATTCTATATCGCCATTTCACATTACCGAAGCAGCGTACATCATACAAAATGCGTATAAAAATTTCCCGAAAGGGAGTATTCATATCATAGGTGTAGACAGCGAACTCACCCCTGAAACCAACCATATAGCGGTTAAATTGGAGGATCATTATTTTGTTTGCGCTAATAATGGAATCATATCCTTGATCACTAGAGACATTGTGCCACAGGAGCTAGTCGAGATTACGATTCATAACCATGTCATCAGTAATTTTACCGTTCTGGATGTATTTGTTCAAGCGGCCTGTCATATTGCACGCGGAGGAACATTGGCTGTGATTGGAAAGCCAATTTCTGAAGTAAAACCCCTTACAGGCATTCAACCCATCGTTAATAAATCGCAAAAACAGATTATTGGAAATGTGATTTATGTTGATAATTATGGAAATGTCGTAAGTAATATCACCCGCAAACTGTTCGAGGAAGTTGGTAAAGGACGTCCTTTTAAAATCGAAGCCAGACGCACGCAAATTTCCAAAATTCATAGATCGTACAGTGATGCTATTAATTTCTCACTAGAAAAACACAAACGAGAAGAAGAAGGCAAAAAACTAGCGATTTTTAATTCTGGTGATTATATCGAACTGGCGATTTACAAAAGTAATCCTACTACGGTGGGCAGTGCTTCTACCCTTTTTGGGCTAGACTATCGAGATGCGATTACGATAAACTTTGAAGATTAATGCTCGTACGAATAGTAAAAATGCGCTTTCGCGAAAGCGAAATACCGACCTTCTTAACCAATTTTGAACAGGTAAAAGATAAAATCAGAGCGTTTCCTGGATGCCAGTTTTTGGAATTGTACAGAGGCCAAGATGATCCTCGCATCTTCTTTACCTATAGTTATTGGGATTCTGCTGAAGCGTTAGACAAGTACCGCCACTCCGAGTTATTTAAAGGCGTTTGGGCACAAACAAAACCGATGTTTTCTGACAAGCCAGAAGCCTGGAGTGTTGATAAATTGGTGAGTTTAGGCTAATAATTAATTATTAGTTTAATAGAAGCTAAGGGTGTTAATATCTAGTTGAAAACTAAAAGATAAGCTTACGATAGAAATAATTGATAATTTTTATATTTGTCATAGTTTTTTAAAATACTGAATTATGAAAAAAATAAAAGAATTGTCAATTGCTGATCTAAAATCAGGTAAAGACTATGTGGAAAAATTAAAGCTTAGTCGTTTAGATTATTTAAAGAATGTAAGTATTGATAGTAAAGATGACGATACATTACTATCATTAGAAAAACTTGATTTTGAATTACATAATCATTTATTTTCTAGATTAATGAAATTAAGAAAAAATTAAATTATGTCTATAAATGAATATCTTCAAGCGACGAAATATGAAAGTCTAATAAAAAACGCCTTTAATTGTCAAAAAGGTAATCGAAATGGTGCAGACAAAAGCTATATGCAAAATGCTATGACAATGGAGCGAGGGGAAACTTACGCAAAGCATTTAGGTTCATTTGACAATCAATTCGAAAAAGTTAAAAACTACATCTCAAAAGCATTAAACAAATTATCGAGTACAAAACATTATTCGACAAAATCAGATTTTTTCAATGAATTAAATACTAAACTAGAGTATTGTAATACAACGAAAGATTTGATGGAAATTGTTGAACTGTCATTAGATAAGGTGATTGAATTAAAAAATAATTAGTCGGTCACCATTATCCATAAAATTAATTGTAAGCCTCCCTTTAAAAAGAAATCTGTCGCCAAAACGTAGATTTGGTAGGCGCAATTCGGTTTAAGGTCGTGAGTAAATCTGTGATGGGAAGTTGTGGCCCTCCAGAGAACATAGACGCTATTTCTTCTGCTTTAGAGTCAAAAAACACCCGATTTAAGAAGTTATTAGGGCGTTTATTATACATCGCCTTCATTTTAGTAATTGCATCCATCACGGCTTTCTTTCCTTTCTTGGTATCATCTGCCATCACATCAAGTCCTTTGCGATGGTATTCATATAAAACATCGCTAAAGTCCCTAAAGTTAGGGGATAATAAGTCTTCGTTCAATCTATAGCGCGATTGTGGGCCGTCTTGTGGTCTCCATCCCCTGTTATTACTTCCTTGTGCAGTGGTGACAATTTGCTTTGCAATCTGAAAGTATTCATCGCCTTGGTTTAACTTAAAGGTATTTGTATCATATCCAATAATAGTGTACACATAAAACGCAAGTACAGAAACTAAGTTAGAATCAAAAGTATTCGGGTTAAAAATAAGCGGTTGGAATTCTACATATTCAAAATCAAAATCTCTGTCGTTAAAGTTAAAAACAGGACTGTCATAATTTGAATTAAATACAGGACGCGAAGATTGCACTTGTACAGTAGCCTTAAACGCATCAGAGTTTACTTCTTGAACAATGATGTTAAACGAGCAATCGATACGCTCTTGTTGTTTATAGTTCTCATCGGTCCACTTTGTATTATTGATAAACTCTGTAAGCTGGCGTTCAAGGGTTTTAAATACCTGAAGTTCTGCTTTTCCAGTTTGCTCTGCATTAATAATCACCACAGCATTCAGTTCTTGCGCTTGTAGTGATACGGTGCATAAAATTACAAAGAGTGCGATAAGTGTTCTTTTCATGTCGTTTTTATAAGTATCTGATCAAAAATATCTTCGGCTACTTCTTTTTTTGATTTTAAATCATACGGAGTAATCGATCCATCTTTGTCTATAAACGTAATTTTATTGGTTTTGGTCTTAAAGCCAGCACCTTTATCTCTAAGCGAATTTAAAACAATTGCGTCTAAATTCTTCTTTTTCAATTTTTTTAGTGCATTTTCTTCCTCATTTTGCGTCTCTAACGCAAATCCAACTAGGAATTGCCCTTTCTTTTTCTCACCCATAGAGGCAAGAATATCTTTGGTTTTTACAAGATGAATCGTAAAAGTATCATCGTTTTTCTTGATTTTTTCTTCGGCTACATGTGCCGGTTTATAATCGGCTACGGCGGCAGAAGCGATAGCAATATCACATTGCTCATATACTTTATGTACAGCTTCGTACATATCGTCACCAGAAACCACGTTGTGAACGGTGACTAATTCATGCTGAACTTTTAGTGCACTTGGCCCTAAAATTAAATCGACAGCCGCCCCCAAATCAGCTGCTCGTAATGCAAGCTCAGCTCCCATCGTACCACTACTATGATTTCCTATAAAGCGCACTGGATCTATCGCCTCATAGGTAGGACCTGCAGTAATCACAACACGTTTATCTCGTAATGGTAGTTTTTCTTGCATATGGTTTTCTATGAAACGAACAATATCTTCTGGTTCTGCCAGTCGTCCTTGACCTACAAGACCACTCGCTAATTCTCCGCTCGTCGCTTCTATCATGATGTTTCCGTAGGAAGTTAGTTTTTCAAAACTTTCTTTTGAAGAAGGATGGATGTACATATCCAAATCCATAGCAGGCGCAAAATAAACGGGGCATTTGGCACTAAGATAAGTGGCGAGTAATAAATTATCACATGCACCATGTGCCATTTTTGATAATGTATTGGCTGTTGCTGGGGCTATGACCATAAGATCTGCCCACAATCCAAGCTCTACGTGATTTGTCCAGACCGCATTGTCATCGTCGTCTTTTGTAAAAGAGCTATGGACAGGGTTTTTTGAAAGTGTAGAAAGTGTAAGGGGTGTTACAAAGTCTTTTGCTTTTTCTGTCATAACAACTTGCACAAAAGCGCCAGCTTTAATAAATGCTCTTACTAAAGTGGCGCTTTTATAAGCTGCTATTCCAGCGGTAACACCTAATAGTATTTTTTTACCGCGTAATACTGACATAAGGTCTAAATTTATGCTTTTGTATCTTCTTCAGAAATACTGGTATCTCTGTAGTAAATACGGTCTTCTAACCACTCTTGCACCGCAAGTGCGTGTGCTTTTGGAAGACGCTCATAAAATTTAGACACTTCTATTTGTTCTTTATTTTCAAAGATTTCTTCTAGACTATCATTAAATGTAGCAAACTCATCTAATTTATCAGAAAGCTCTTTTTTGATTTCTGTATTGATTTGTGTTGCACGCTTAGCAATAATAGAAATCGCTTCATATATATTGTCTGTAGGGGCATCAACTAGATTTTTATCAATCGTTGTTGTGTTTACGGGTGCATCAATATCTTTAATATTCATCTTACAAAAGTGTTTAATTTATAGTCTCTTCTTCTACTGGTACTTGAAGTCGCTCGTTAATGTCTTCTAACATTTTCGTCACTTCTTTTGTGTATTTTCCTGATGGGTAATATTTTTCTAATATTCTATAGGCTTCTTTTGCTTCTTCGAGGCGAGCTGGCATTAAGTCCAATCGACTTCCGATAGCTAATTGGTACGCTGAGTCAAATTTCCAAAACATAGCATCTTCTCTATACACAGATCCTGGATACTCAGATATAAAATTGTCAAAGGATTTGATAGCATTGGGAAAAGTACCACGACTCGCACCAATCGTATTATACCCTTTGGCGATTTCAAACTCTTTTCTCTCTAGTTTAGTTTGTAATTCCTTTACCATTAGGTTGGCTTCATCTTGTCTTTCCGATTCAGGATACACATTGATAAATTCCTGTAATTTATCCATGGCTTTGTAAGTATCCACCTGATCAAGATAGTATTCTGGCGAAAGTTGATAATAACTCTCTGCACTCTTAAAAGCAGCTTCCTCTCTCTTAGTACTTTGTGGATATGATTTTACAAAACGCTCAAATTGATATCCTGCTAAGTAGTAATCCTCTAATTGGTAATAAATGTCAGAATATGCATACATCACACGCTCTGCTTGTGGACGCCCTCTGTATAAAGGTACGATTTGCTCGTAAAGCTTTAGTGCTTTTTTATAGCTACCGCTTTGATACAACGAATCTGCGATTTCGTACTTAAGTTTGATATCGTCAGATTTTAGCGCATCTTGGTATGTTGAACACGAACAAAATACAGTGGCAAAAACAAAAAGGATAAGGATATTCTTCATATGATTAAAACAGCAGGCAAAATTACAAAAAAACTATCACATAATAAAACGATATATAACGACACCATTTATTAATTGATATGAATCAAAAATAAACCGATTTATGGTCCCTGTCATGGGATTAGCATAAGATTAACGCCTTTTTATGATGTTTTAAGATACGCCCCTATTTTTTGATGCAATGCTTCACTGGCTTTCACTAGCGGTAATCGCACATGTGCTTCACAGATACCTAAATGCGAGAGCATCGATTTTATTCCCGCTGGATTTCCTTCTTCAAAAATAAGATCGATCGCTGGCATGATTTTATAATGTGCTGTATACGCTTTCGCGAAAGCGCCCTCTAACCCATTCCTCATCATTTCAGAAAATGGTTGTACGATCCCTTGCCCTATCACCGAAATCACGCCGTCACCTCCAGCCGAAACCATTGGCAATGCCAGCATATCATCACCAGAAATCACCAAAAACCCTTCGGGTCTATCTTTTAGTAATCGCAGTGCCTGTGTCATCGAACCCGCCGCTTCTTTGATTCCAATAATATTCTCAAAATCGGTTGCCAATCGCAAACTAGTACTTACTTCCATATTACTCCCCGTACGTAAGGGCACATTGTACATAATAATAGGTAGTGATGACGCCTCTGAAACAGCCTTGTAATGTGCATAAATACCATCTTGCGTAGGTCTGTTATAATAAGGAGATACCGATAGAATCGCATCAAACCCGTCTACAACTCCCGCGGTCTTAAGTGTTGCTACGATAGCGGCTGTATGGTTTCCTCCCAATCCTAACACAAGTGGCACACGCTTATTGGTAATGGATACAATATGACGTTTAATTTGTTTCTTTTCTTCTTCAGAAAGCGTAACACTCTCAGCAGTGGTTCCTAGGGCTACTAGATAATCAACGCCTTGATCTATATTATACTCAATAAGTCGTGTGAGTCCATCAAAATCGATAGACAAATCTTCATTAAAGGGAGTTACTAGCGCGACTCCTGTGCCACGAAAAGATTGCATGTTATAAAATTTTAAGTATTCGTAAATATTTTTCTAATTCATTAATCAATACCATTTCTTCACCAATTCCTGTGGTAATCACTAAATCATGAAGTCCGTCTTCTTCTTTGATAAGACCTACTTTAAATACAGCATTAGAGAGTCCTGATATTAATCGAAGCGGTAGTCGGTCTTCTGTGTAATAACTTAACAACACATCAAAATCTTTTGCTACAAATGCTTTTAAAGAAGCTGTTTTGAGTGCTGCATTCCATCCGATGGATTTTAAAGCATACATCCCTTCTATTTCTTTTTGATCTTTAGGCAGTTTAGCTACGTACGTAAAGATCTCAATATCATTTTCTTTAATTCCTAATGCTTTTGCAAGCGCTGTTCTACTTTTTATTTCAAAAGGTGCTCCTTTTTCTTGAAGGATACCAAGCGTACGAATCGGCCTGCCAGAAGGGGTATATTCCCGATTGGCCACCTTGTTTTTAAGTTTTCTTGTAATGGATTTTTCCTTTAATCCGTTTAAAAACATTTATCTTCGCTTTTTAAGCAAATGTAGCTAAAAAACGGACTAAATTGAACTTCAAAATGACACTTAAATTAAATATACATATACTGCTTTTATGCAGTGTTTTTATAGCATTTATAGGCTGTAAACAAGAACAGTACAGTGTTTCTAGAGTAGATGCCTCTACGGTTACTGTAGACAGAAACATCAAAGAAGACACCACGGTCACCGCTTTTATTGCGCCATATAAAGAACGTGTAGATAAAGAAATGGACAGTACACTTGCCTATGCGCCTGTTTCTATTTCTAAAAAAGATAGTAAGTATAATACCGCCATTGGCAACATGATGGCAGATGCTGTGTTTGAATTGGCAAATCCTGTTTTTGAATCTAGAACCGGCTATCCATTTAATGCAGTACTTTTAAATTATGGAGGTATCCGAGCCCCGCTTTACAAAGGAAATGTAACCACAGGAACCGCTTATGAATTGATGCCTTTTGAAAATGAAGTAGTGGTTGTAGAGCTGAGTGGTTTTCAAATGAAAGAGTTATTTGCCTACCTCGCACACGGAACAGCGCATCCCATTTCTAATTTACAAGTAATCCTCAACGAAGATGGAAGTCTAAAAAAAGGATTGATCCAAGGACAGGAGATTATTGATAATGAAACCTACTTTATCGCCACCAGTGACTATTTACAAAAAGGAGGTGATAATATGACATTTTTAAGCAAACCTGTAAGTCTTCTCACATTAGACTATAAGATACGCAACGTACTGATAGATTACTTTAAAAAACAAGATACCATCGCTCCCGTAAGAGATGATAGATTTATAAAAGAATAAGGATATGAAACGCAGACACTTTATAAAACAAACCGCTGCCGCAGGGAGCCTTATTGGACTTGGAGGGATAGCCATGAGCGCTTCACCGCTTGTTACAAAAAAGCAAATTACCATCTTACATACCAATGATGTGCATAGCCATATAGAACCATTTGCAGAAAATGATCCTAACTATGCAAATCAAGGGGGTGTTGCTAGACGATTAACACTCATAAATAGTATTCGAAAAGAAAACCCAAATGTCTTATTACTAGATGCAGGAGATATTTTTCAAGGAACACCTTATTTTAATTTTTACGGAGGCGAGCTAGAGTTTAAACTCATGTCGATGTTAGGTTATGACGCCGCTACGATAGGAAATCATGATTTTGACAATGGCATCGGCGGTCTTGCTAAGCAAATGCCACATGCATCATTTGAATTACTGTCAGCCAACTATGATTTTTCAAATACGATCATGGACGGATTCACAAAACCGTATCGTGTCTTTGTCAAAGATGGAGTTCGCATTGGCGTTTTTGGAATTGGTATCGAATTAGACGGACTTGTGAATCAACGTGAATATAAAGAAACAAAATACCTAGATCCCATAGAACGTACAGAGGATATGACCCGTATTTTAAAAGATGAGGAAGCCTGTGATCTGATTATTTGTCTATCACATCTTGGATATGACTACAACAATAAAGATCGTATCTCAGATCTCAATTTAGCGAAAGCCACAAAAGACATAGACCTTATTATAGGCGGGCACACGCATACGTTTTTAGAAAAACCTACCCTCACTCAAAACAAGGATGGAAATGTAGTACTCGTCAATCAAGTAGGCTGGGGAGGTATTCATTTAGGACGTGTCGATTTTTATATAGATGCTGCGAAGAGTACAGAACACACCAGCACGTTTTATAACATCTAATTAAATGTAGTCTTCCTCCTCATCAAAGGCTTTCACTTCATTAATTCGTGTAAGGTATATCGCGAAAATAATCTTTAAAAAAGCACCAAAAATATGAGCCATTACGATATAAGCTCTATGGTCTGACACGTATTCGTACGTGAAGGCACACACCATTTCTGCAATCAAACCGCCACCAACACCCCACAACATAATATGATCAGGGTGTTTATTAAAAAGAGGAATACCGATACACGCAACAATAATCAATAAAAAGGAAATAACAGAGGGAATAAATAATGTCAAATCAGGTATTAAAGGAAAAATCAAGTATAAAACATACCCAATGACATAGCTAATTCCTAAAAAACCAATGACTAATTCTGTTATGTTATGCGTACTAAAGTTTTTTATATTGACCTTAATCACGGGTTTTAAGAGCCATAAAAACAATAACTGACTGGTAATATGCAGAAAAGAGATGATATTAATATACTTCTCATAATCATATAAAAATAAAACTTCATAAAACATAGCAACCAACAGGTATGCAAAAAAAGGAAATACAAATTTCCCTGTTGCCTTATAATGATATAGAAATAGAAACAAGGCGTACAAAGGAAAAAACACCAATGTATACTCCACACTAAAAAACATAGTCGCCAATACCAAAAGTACCGATACAATAATCGTTAGTGTCCTATATATTATCCCTTGCATATACTTCATTCTCAATTAAAGCCAGTTTTAAAAATTCTTGCTCAGAAATAATCGTAATCCCCAAGCCTTCTGCTTTGACTAATTTACTAGGCTCCATTTCATGACTGTTATTTGACCGAAAGTAAGTATAAATCTGAATAATTTGCAATTACAGTTAAATTAAACATAACTATCATTATCAAAGCTAGCAATATCTTCAATACGAGTAAGATATATAGCAAATAGTATCTCTAAAAATGCTCCGAAAATATGAGACATAACAATATATGCCCTATGATCTGATATATACTCAAAAATAAAACTACAGCACATTTCAGCGACCAAAGCTGTTCCTATACCCCACAACATGAGATTATCCGGATGTTTATTAAAAAATGGAATCCCAGTACATAGCACTACAGTAATAAAAAAAGCTAATAGCGAAGGAAAAAAAAGAGTGAAATCCGGTATTAAAGGAAAAACTAAATAAAGTACATATCCCAAAATATAACTCAATCCCAAAAAGCTTATAATCGACTCTGTTAGGTTATGACCACTAAAACTTTTAAACTCTACTTTTACTATGGGTTTTAATAATATTAAAAAAGTAATTTGACTTACAATATTGAGAAATGACAGCAAATTAATATTCTCAGAAAAACCAACCATAAATCCTATTTCAGCAAACATTAAAGAGACCAAGTATATCAGAAAATACACATTAAACTTCTCCGTAGCTTTGTAATGGTATAAAAAAAGAAAAAACGTAAACAAAGGATACCCTATAAACGTATACTCTATATCAAAAACCATAGTGGCAAGAATCAAAAATACAGCTACGATAATCGACGATGACCTGTAAATCCTACCATGTATGTACGCTTGCTGTTTGATTAAAGTAAGTTTAAAAATTCTTGCTCAGAAATAATCGTAATCCCCAAGCCTTCTGCTTTGGCGAGTTTACTAGGTCCCATTTTATCACCAGCGACTAAGAAAGAGGTTTTAGAAGAAATAGAGCTCGATACTTTCCCGCCGTTATCTTCTATAAGTTTCTTTAAATCATTCCGGGGCATTTCAAAAACACCTGAAACCACAAACGTTTTTCCTTGTAATAGATCCGATTGATCCGCCAATTTCTCTGCTGAAATCTCAAGCTGCACTCCGTATGATTTTAATCGTTCTATGAGTTCTCTGTTTTCCGCTTTCGCGAAAAAAGCCACCACACTCTCAGCAATCTTAATCCCTATTTCATCCACAAGTACAAGGTCTTCTTCTGAAGCCATCGCAATGGCATCGATGGTTTTGTAATGTTTGGCAAGTTTCTTAGCAACTGTTTCTCCTACATAGCGGATACCCAATCCAAACAATACCCGCTCAAAAGGAATTCCTATTGAAGCTTGTACACCCTGCACTAGGTTTTCAGCACTTTTTTGCGCCATTCGCTCTAATGGTACTAATTGCTCGACCGTGAGTAGGTATAAATCTGCATAATTGGCAATTAACCCTTCTTTCACAAGTAACGCAACTGTCTCTCCCCCTAACCCTTCTATATCTAATGCTTTACGCGAAATGTAATGCTGAATCCTTCCGATAATTTGTGGAGGACAGCCTGCTTCATTTGGGCAGTAATGCTGTGCTTCGCCTTCGGTACGTATTAGTGGGGTGCCACATTCTGGACATTCAGTGATATAAGCCGTAGGAACAGAATTTTCAGGTCTTTTCGTTAAGTCTACAGCAATGATTTTCGGGATAATCTCCCCCCCTTTTTCAACAAAAACTTCATCGCCTTCTCTGATATCGAGTTTTGCAATTTGGTCTGCGTTATGCAAAGACGCTCTTTTTACCGTCGTTCCTGCCAGCTCGACAGGCTCTAGGTTTGCAACAGGCGTAATCGCTCCCGTTCGACCCACTTGGTAGGTGATTTCGCGTAAGCGTGTAGACACTTGTTCGGCTTTAAATTTATATGCCATCGCCCATCGTGGAGCTTTGGCAGTGTACCCCAGTTCCTCTTGTTGTTGTAAACTATTGACTTTGACCACCACACCATCGGTTTCATAAGGCAACTCATGACGTGCCGTATCCCAATGGTTGATAAACGCCAAGACCTCATCTATGTTATACGCCAACTGAGCAGCATCGGGTACTTTAAAGCCCCATGCTCGTGCTTTTTCTAAGCTCTCCATCTGACTGGTGATCCCTAAATTATTCCCTGTGATGTTATAGAGCAAACAATCCAAAGGTCGTTTTGCCACCTCTGCACTGTCTTGTAATTTAAGACTTCCCGAAGCCGTATTTCGCGGATTACGATACAACTCTAACCCCTCGGCTTCTCTCGCTTCATTCATTTTATAAAAACCATCCCAAGGCAAGACAATCTCCCCGCGTATATCAAACTTAGGAGGATAATCCCCTTTTAGTTTTAAAGGCACTGATTTAATTGTTTTCACATTAGTGGTCACGTCATCTCCTTGAAAACCATCCCCTCTCGTAAGTGCTCTTACCAATTCGCCATTTTCATACGTAAGACTGATAGAAGCACCATCATATTTTAATTCGCAAGTATACGACACAGGACCGTCTACTTGTTTTTTTACACGCACTTCCCAATCTTCAAGATCTTGTTTTGAATACGAGTTATCCAACGAGTACATCCGATGCTCATGAACCACCGTCTCAAAATTTTTGGTGATACCGCCTCCTACACGTCTGGAAGGAGAGTTAGGATCATCAAATTCGGGATGTGCTGCTTCCAAGGCTTGTAATTGCTTGAGCAATTGATCAAACTCAAAGTCAGAAATGATAGGATTATCGAGCACATAATACCGGTGGTTATGCTCTTGAAGTTCTTTACGTAGGGATGTAATTTGCTGTTCTATTGTCATTAATGATATGCTTTCGCAAAAGCGAACTATATTAAACATTGATTCTTTTAAACATCACAAAATAATGATTTTAATGTGACTATAATCTACCTTTTATAAAAAGCTATAAACATAAAGGGCTACTTTTTCAAGCACCCCTTTACAACACATAACTTCTATCAAATACTATTGATAAAGTTATTAATCATCTATAAATATCTTACGTACTAATGCGGCTAGAATTCCTCCTGCAAGAGGCGCTACAATAAATAACCATAGCTGCTGTAATGCAATGCCTCCTGCAAAAATTGCAGGTCCTAAACTACGCGCAGGATTTACCGAAGTACCTGTAATTGGGATAACCACAAAATGAATTAATGCAAGTGAAACTCCAATAGCGAGTCCAGCCATTTGTGGGGACGCATTTTTTGCCGTAGTTCCAAAAATGACCATTAAGAATAAAAAGGTAAAAACTAGTTCTGCTATAAAAGCTGATTTCATAGTATAAGCGCCTAAATAGCCTTCACCCCAGCCGTTACTTCCAAGTGCCCAAGGTCCCATTTCAAAACCAGCACCTCCCGTGGCAATGAGATACAAAATACCAGCACCTACAATCGCACCAAGACATTGTGCGATCACATATCCTGCGAGGTCTTTTACAGAAAGTTTCCCTGCCACACACATAGCGACAGAGATTGCTGGATTAATATGACATCCTGAAATCGGTCCAATGGTATACGCCATGGCTACCACAGCAAGTCCGAAGGCTAGAGAAATTCCTAGTAACCCCAATCCAGCAGGTCCCACAGTAGAAACGCCTGCAATGCTTGCAGCTCCACATCCAAATAACACCAAAGCAAACGTCCCAAGACCTTCTGCTGTATACTTTTTAATTCTACTCATAATAAATTGACTTTATGGTTAGTAACCCTAAAGTAGCAAAATTATTAGCAAGTTAAAATACGATTAAAATTTTTGAAATAGCTTCGGTAAAATGCATAAAAACACCGACAAAACAAGCAGATGGATGGAAATTTACTAGATCATCAAGCCATAAATACGCTGTGTGTCTTGATTAGGAATCAAATGTTTTTCCTTAAAATGCCTCGTGAGCTTGCCCTGAAATAGTTGACGTATCTACGTCCGATCACCTTTTAACCATTTAGGAACGTCTTGGGGTTTGTAGGCTTTCATTTTTGATACAAGCCCTTCTACCGTCGTATCAACAATAAGGAGTTCGTAATTTTCCATTTTTAAGAAACCTCTCCGCACCATGTGTTCTAGCATTTTTAATAAATCGTCATAAAAGCCATTGACATTCAGAAGCCCAATGGGTTTTTGGTGGAGACCTAATTGACTCCACGTGATGATTTCAAAAAGCTCTTCTAAAGTGCCAAAACCACCAGGGAGGGTGATAAATCCATCGGAGATTTCTTGCATGGTCATTTTACGCTGGTGCATATTCTCATTGGTAATCAACTCCGTCAATCCCAAATGCACCACTTCTTTGAGCTTTAAGAATTCTGGTATCACGCCAATCACTTTCCCTTTATGGTCTAAACTCGCTTGCGCCACTTGCCCCATCACGCCTATTTTTGCGGCACCATACACTAGTGTAATGTCATGGTTAGCCAGGTACGCCCCTAATTCTTTAGCTTGCTGCTCTACTTGAATATCATTGCCTTCACTGCTTCCGCAGAATACGCATATCGATTTTATGTCAGTCATTGTTTTATTTTTTTCATTTTCTAAAAGATAGAAAATGGAGGTTGAAAAATTGATTTGTTATTTCGCTTAAAGCGAAAATAGCCACAGCACGTAAAACACTTATGAATAAGGCATATACGTTACTTCCATGCCTTGATCATCCGATCATTGCCAAAGATATCTTTACGCAACTGTACGTTTGTAAATCCGATGTCTTTAAGGAGTTGGATCGTTTCTTTACCAAGATACTGATTGATTTCAAAAAATAACCTACCGTTTCCTGATAAGTTATCAAAAGCTAATTGTCCAATCTTTCGATAAAAAAGCAACGGATCTGTGTTTGAAACAAATAAAGCCGTATGAGGCTCATGATCCAATACATTGGATTGAATTTCTTGTTTTTCGAGTTCGCGTACGTACGGAGGATTGGACACAATCACATCAAAAGAGGATGCTAATTTTTCTGTTTGTAAGATATCTACTTGCGTAAAAGTTACCTCCACCTCATTTGCAATAGCATTTTGGGTAGCTGTTTCCAAGGCACCTTGAGAAATATCATACCCAGCCACCTTTGCATTCACCAGATGCTTAGCAAGGCTCACGGCTATACAACCCGAACCTGTCCCGATATCTAAGATCGATCGTAATGGCTGCTTGCTTTGATTTGTGTCATTCTGAGCACTCTCATTTAAATCGCCCCCATTTTCTAGACGCTTCTCTTCGCTCTTCTCTATTCTCTTTTCTCTATTCTCTCTTCCCTCTTTGTTCCTTGCGCTCGCTTCTTCTTTTGTCTTTTGATCTTCCAAAATCCACGCTACCAATGCTTCGGTTTCAGGTCTTGGGATCAATGTATCAGATGTGACCTTGAATGGTAATCCGTAAAATTCGGTACTGCCTATTATATATTGTATCGGTTCGTGCGTTTCCAATCGAGCCAATAACTGTTGAATGTCTTTTACGGAAGCTTCCGTGAGCTCTTCTTCTAATCGGAGTACAATATCCATGCGGCTATAGCCTAGAAAGTGATCCATAGCCATTTGGAAAAAGCTACCTACTTCTTCCAGCGGATAGTGACCCTGTAGACGCGTTTCAAAAGTAGTTCGGAGGTCTTTTATTTTCACGAAAGTGTACTCATTTACAAATCGATAAGCATATGTACGGGACATGAAAAATGCCCTGTATCGCCCATCGGACCATCTATGTAGCGAAATCCTGTGCGGGTATATAGTTTTTGTGCAGCTTCCATATACGGCATGGTTTCAATATAACATTGATCATAGCCAAAATCACGTGCCGCGTCCAAACAGGTTTGCATCATTTGCGCTCCAATACCTTTCCCTCTCGCTTCCTCAAGAAAATACATTTTTTGGAGTTCGCAGACATTCCTATCATAATTATCGAGTTGTGCTACGCCTGCGCAACCAATCAATTTTCCTTGATCTTCTACCACAAAATAGCGGGCTTTAGGACGGTCATAGGTTTCATACATCATGTCTAATGCAGCATCGGCATAGGCAGTTCCCACCTTAGGAACGCCTAATTCTATAAGCACTTTACGAACAACAGTAGCCACTTGCTCATTATCTGCTTTTTCAATAGGACGAATAATAGGTTTGCTCATCGAAAGTTATAGTTCTATTTTTGCGCTGTGAAGATACACGAAAAGTACATAAAACGCTGTATAGAATTATCAAAAAATGGACTCCCAAGTGCGATGCCTAATCCTTCTGTGGGGGCACTTCTCGTGGTAGAGGATCGTATTATTGCCGAGGGGTATACCAGTGCCTATGGCGGGAATCATGCCGAGGTAAATGCCATTAGATATGCACAAACACATACACCAGCACTGATCACGAAAGCGACGTTGTATGTCACGCTAGAACCTTGTAGCCATTTCGGAAAGACGCCACCGTGTGCTGATCTTGTCATAACATCAGGCATTCCAAAAGTAGTAATTGGCACCATAGATCCGCATGCAAAAGTAGCAGGTAACGGCATCAAAAAACTCATAGAAGCTGGCATTGATGTCACTGTGGGCGTATTAGAAGCCGAATGTTATGAAGCCAATAAACGTTTCTTTACTTTTAATAAAAAAAAGCGCCCGTATATCATTCTAAAATGGGCAGAAACATGGGATGGTTATATCGCTCCGTTAGAAAGAAGCAAAACCGCTCCTGTGTGGATTACCAACACCTATTCAAGACAACTCGTTCATAAATGGCGCAGCGAAGAGCAAGCGATTCTAGTGGGTGCACAAACTGTACTCGCTGACAACCCATCGTTGACCACCAGAGATTGGTATGGAAAATCTCCGTTGCGAATTGTACTAGACGAGCGAGATGATTTACCAAAAGAAACCGCTGTTTTTAATCAGGAAGCAGAAACGATGGTCATCGCCTCACAAGATCCAGAAGAAATTGGACATATTCTCTATGAAAAAGACATCCAATCTGTGATCATTGAGGGGGGCTCCAAAACATTGCAGCGCTTTATAGATTCGGATATTTGGGATGAAGCTCGCGTATTTACAGGAAAAACGATATTTGGAGGAGGCACCAAAGCACCTATCTTTACTCAAAAACAACAAAGTAATATACCTGTATATCAATATATTAAAGGAGATACACTCACCATCTATAAAAATAACAAGTTGTGATCTACTTACTACTCAGCATTGCTTCGTCTTGTGTCATTTTTGTAGTCTTTAAACTATTTGCCCGTTTTAAAGTCAATACCTTACAAGCGATTGTTTTCAATTATTTGACGGCAAGTACCCTAGGTGTATTATTATATGAAGGTCCCTTCACCACGTCGTCTATTCCGCAACAGGATTGGTTTTCCAGTGCAGTTGCTTTAGGCTTTCTGTTTATTCTTATTTTCAACTTGATGGCCATTACCACCCAGCGCAGCGGACTCTCGGTGGTGTCGGTAGCGACTAAAATGAGTGTTGTGATTCCCATCCTTTTCGGGATCTTTTATTATAAGGAGTCATTAGGTGTATTGAAAGCAAGTGGGATTATCATCGCACTGATAGCGGTTTATCTCGCCTCTGTAACATCTAAAGAAGGAATTCCATTTAAAAAAACGAACCTTATTTTTCCAGCGTTGGTTTTTTTAGGAAGCGGAATTATCGATACAAGTATTAAGTATATTGAAGAAAAGTATCTGAGCGAGGGAGATCTTCCTATATTTTTGACAACTGTTTTTGGTACCGCAGGAATCGTGGGACTCCTTATTATAGGAAGCCAACTCTTACGAAAGCGTTTTACCTTTAAAGTCAAAAACATCCTTGCAGGCATCTGTTTAGGAATTCCGAATTACGGTTCTATGTATTTTCTCGTAAAAGCCTTACGAAATGACGCTTTTGATAGCTCGACGATCTTTACCATCAATAATGTAGGGATTGTTATGATCTCTACCTTGATAGGAATTACGTTATTTACGGAGAAGTTACACCTTAAAAATTGGATAGGTATTGCACTGGCAGTGATTTCTATTATATTGGTTTCACTTTCGTGAAAGGATATACTGATGGTATTACTAATAATATGCTTTCGCGAAAGCATATACACGCCCTTTCAGATCGGAATACGATTTATACAATTGTTTAGTATCATTAATTGGAAAAAAAATCAATGGGATATAAAAAGAAATGGCTAGATAATGCTGACGAAGACTTACTCAAATACTTGGACAAAGTAAGTGACATTATAAGTCCTTTATTTAAAAATAATGGAAAGGTAGATTTACTAAATCTTGAAAAAAAACATGATTTAGAACTTCTACTCGGACTAATACTAAACTGCAATTTTGCTTCCAATGGAGGTGGAAATAGCCTAAGTTTTGGTGCAGACTATGTTATTGCAATTCAAATAGAAGTTGAAAACAACAAATACCTAAACTATTGGGGAAAAATAAATTGGCTATCAATGCCAAATGGCCACGAATGTCACAATTCGTATCAAGATCCATTTTATGTACTTTTTAAACTTGAAAATAATCACATAGACATTGTTGACTCCATGTTTGGTGATTATGACAAAACAGATTTGGACAGTCAACAATGGATTTACTCCGAAATAAATTGGATGTATGATTTATAAGAGAACAAACACAAAGCAATGGTCACAATTAGCACATGTTTTGGCTTTAAATCTAACGGTTAGTATTTTAATTCACATATTAATCATTACCACGCTATGAAAGACACCTATAAAACCATTACAAGCCCATCTCCCGAAGCTTTATTTAAAGATCGGAATAGCAAGTTTTATGGGTACGCCTTTCCTGTAGAAGATGAAGATCAGATTAAAGAACACATTGAAGATTTAAAAAAACAACACCATCAGGCACGGCATTGGTGCTACGCATGGGTGCTTGGAAAAGATTACAGTCGGTATCGAGCGAATGATGATGGAGAGCCATCCAATAGTGCGGGTGCTCCTATCTACGGACAATTACAAGCCTATGAACTCACCAACACGCTGATAGTAGTGGTGCGCTACTTTGGCGGGACGAAGCTAGGTGTTGGTGGATTGATTAATGCATACCGCTCTGCAGCACAACTTGCCTTAGAAGAGGCGAGCATCGAAGAAAAAACCATTGATGTTATCTTTACAATTACCTTTGAATATGCACTTATGAATAAAGTGATGCGGGTGATCAAAGAGCAAAACATTCGGATTATAGGTCAAAAATCTGAACTAGCTTGTGAGTACACACTCGCGATTCGAAAGAAAGATTTTGAACAAAAAAGTGTACTTGTAAAAAATATCTACGGTGTAAAAGTGAACAAAAAAGACACTTAATCTTGTAGTTTATCGAGAATATAAGCAGGACATCTCATAGGTCTATTTTTTTTAGCATCCATAAAAATTAATTCGGTACTTGCAGTTGTTAACAATTCATTCTGTTGATTATAAATTTTATAGTCAAAAATGATGCGAACTGTAGGCAAACTTCGTAAGCTGACAGTAACCTTCAACAGATCATCAAATTGCGCCGATTTCTTATATGTAATACTTAAAGAATATACAGGTAAAAAAACACCACTCTCCTCCATTGATTTATAGGAAATCCCCAAGTCATTTAACCACTCAAGTCTAGCTATTTCAAGGTATTGCGGGTAATTTCCATGATGCACTACACCCATCTGGTCTGTCTCTGCGTATCGAACTTTAATAAAAGAATTATGTGTTTTCAAGGATTGCCTCGGTTTTTTTTTGTAGTTTTAAAACATGCTAAGTATGCACAAAAATTAATCGAAAAACAACCCCTAAGTTGTTTTTTTATTCAAAAAATTGTTCACATATTTGCTGTAGGTTAAAAGGGGGAGCAATTATGTTCATAATTGATGAATTTTTAACCTTCCATAGTCAACTAACAACCAAACTAATTATAGTAACTAATGAGTAGAACTGCGCAATCTGTATGGGATAACTGTTTGTCTTTTATAAAGGACAACATTACACCCCAAGCATATAAAACGTGGTTTGAACCTATCAAAGCTGTAAAGCTTACAGATGTCGCATTGAACATTCAAGTGCCAAGTAAGTTTTTCTATGAGTGGCTAGAAGAACACTACGTGAAGCTTTTAAAAGTAGCGCTCAATAAAGAACTAGGGGATAACGCAAAATTGGTGTATGTCATAAAAATGGAAAACACCTATGGAAACAATCAACCGTTTACAGAAAAAATCCCTAGTGCCAATAGATCTTCTTTAAAATCACAAGAAGTAGACGCTCCTTTTAAAAATAAAAACCCTGAGCTTAAAAATCCATTTGTCATTCCGGGAATCCGTAATTTACAAATAGAGTCACAGCTCAATCCTAGTTATAACTTTGACAACTTCTTAGAGGGTGATTCTAATCGTCTTGCTCGTTCAGCAGGGATGGCAGTTGCCAATAAACCTGGAGGGACTTCATTTAATCCATTGCTTATTTTTGGAGGTGTTGGTCTAGGAAAAACGCACCTAGCACATGCTATTGGGGTTCATATTAAAGACCAATATCCAGACAAAACAGTATTATACATCTCAGCAGAGAAGTTTACACAACAATATATAGAGTCTGTAAAAAAGAATAACCGAAATGATTTTATTCATTTCTATCAAGTCATTGATGTTCTGATCGTTGATGATATTCAATTACTAAGCGGAAAAGCAGGAACACAAGATGTATTCTTCCATATTTTCAACCATTTACACCAAAATGGCAAACAAGTGATCCTTACCAGTGATAAGGCACCTGTAGATATGCAAGACATTGAACAACGTTTATTATCTCGTTTTAAATGGGGATTATCAGCAGAGTTACAACATCCTGGATTTGAAACCCGTATTTCTATCATCAAACACAAACTCTATCAAGATGGTGTCGAGATGCCTGAGGAGATTGTGGAGTTCTTAGCAAATAATATCAAAACCAATATCCGTGAACTAGAGGGTGCGATCATTTCCTTAATTGCACATTCATCGTTCAATAAAAAAGAAATTACCCTTGATCTTGCTAAGAAGATTGTAGATAATTATGTAAAGCATACCAAACGCGAAGTATCCATCGATTATATTCAAAAAATCGTTTCTGATTATTTCCAAATGGATGTAGATACTTTACAATCCAAAACACGTAAGCGTCACATTGTACAAGCGAGACAATTAGCTATGTTTTTTGCGAAGAAATTAACCAAAGCATCATTAGCAAGCATTGGTTCTCAAATAGGACAACGTGACCATGCCACGGTATTGCATGCTTGTAAAACAGTAGATAACCTTGCCTCTACAGACAAGCAATTCCGTAAATACGTAGAAGATTTAAATAAAAAGCTAACGGTATAAACACCGTTACTTTATTCCATATAAAAAGGGTCAAATGTATGCGCATTTGACCCTTTTTTATGGAATATCCCACTTTTTAAGAATTCATTCTTATTTTAGAGGTTCTAATGTATATACCTGTTAATAAACTGCATACATGAATCATAAAATCCTACTCTTATTACTAATTATACTTCTCTCCTTTTCAGGTTTTGGGCAACAATCATATACCTATCAAGTACCTTCGGAACATGCTGACGGATGGAAAACGAGTGATTTGAAATCCCAAAAAATAGACACCTCCTTACTTTTTAAAGGTTTTAAACAATTGGCAAGTGCAGATCACAAGATTCACAGTATCCTCATCATCAAGAATGATCATCTTGTTTTTGAAGAGTACTATCAAGACTATTCCTATAACTCTCTACACGATTTACGGTCTGTGAATAAAAGTATTAAGTCGATTCTCATGGGAATTGCTATTGACGAAGGCTTTATCAAAAGTGAAAATGACCTAATTTCTAAATACTTAAAAACACCTATTCCTAAAAAGAATCTTGATCCTCGCAAAGAAAATATTACCATCAAACACCTGCTCACCATGAGTACTGGATTGGAATGTAATGATTGGGATAAAAAATCAAAAGGACAAGAAGATCGTGTGTATAAAAAGAAAGATTGGTTGCAATACACCTTAGATCTTCCTATGGATCGAGAACCAGGTACAACGGCTCTCTATTGTTCTATGGGAACGCTACTTGCTGCCGAAATCATAGAGCAAGCTTCTGGAATGTCATTAGATGCATTCACTAAAAAGTATTTGTTTGATCCTTTAGGGATCACAAATATCCAACGCGGACACACAACCTCTGACAAAGAAATTATCTCATCTGCCAAACGCTTGTACATGACCCCTAGAGATATGGCAAAAATTGGCAAACTCATTCTCCAAAAAGGAACTTGGGAAGGGCAACAGATTGTATCTGAATCATGGATCACCACTTCTACCAATATACACACTCAAATTACAGGGATTGACTACGGTTATTTATGGTGGCAATTTCCATTCAATATTCAAGGAAAACCTACCTACGCAACCCTAGCCACTGGAAATGGCGGCCAATACATTATGATTTTTCCTGAACAAAATATGATTATTGTTTGTACGGGTGGAGCTTATAATTCACAAGAAGATAAACTTCCATTTAAGATTGTAAGCGACCTGGTGTTGCCTTCTTTGCGTCAATTATAAATAGGAATCGCTAAGGGTACGCTTTCGCACTTCGGCATGGCTCAGTATAAACTTCTGCGTCACTATGTTCCTTGAAAGCGTAACATTTCCTATTTTAGTGATCCCAAAATCAATGATTATGAACAAAACCAAGATCCTCATGGTGTGCCTTGGCAATATCTGCCGATCACCCCTTGCCGAAGGAATCCTTCGCAATAAGCTAGATCCTACACTATTTACAGTAGACTCAACGGGAACAGGAAATTGGCATGTAGGAAATCCTCCTGATAAACGAAGTGTAGCAGTCGCTAGAAAATATGGCCTTGATATTTCCGGGCTCAGAGGGCGGCAATTCACCAGTAGAGACTATCAAGATTTTGATCATATTTATGTGATGGACAGCTCTAATCTAGAAAATGTCCTTGCACTTGCAAGCCATGAAGAAGATCGCACTAAAGTAACTATGATCCTAGATACGATATTCCCGGGGGAACGAGTGGATGTCCCTGACCCCTATTATGGAGGAGAAGATGGGTTTGAACGTGTTTATAAAATGCTAGATGAAGCATGCGATGTGATCCAGCAGCGACTGAGCTAGTTTCAATTCTTATTTTAAATGGCTTAGAAACAGATTTTGTATATTTAAAAAAACTATATTATCATGAAAAAAATTAAAATCCTACTTACATTTTTTTTGGCCACACACCTTTCTTACAGCCAAACACCCGACATTGCTATTCTAGAAGTGGCTTCAGGTTTTGACAATCCTGTGGACATCCAAAATGCAGATGACGATCGCCTTTTTATTGTAGAACAATCGGGGGCGATTCAAATTATCAATAGTGACGATACTGTAAACAGTACGCCGTTTATTACCATTCCAGTGAATAATAATGGATTTGAACAAGGGCTTTTAGGGCTTGCCTTTCATCCTGACTATGCCACGAATGGCTTCTTTTATGTGCATTACACACAAGGCAATGGAGATACCCAAATATCAAGATTTACCGTAACCAGTGATCCTGATATCGCAGACCCAAATTCTGAATTTCCACTTTTAGAAGTAAGTCAGCCTTTTTCAAACCATAATGGGGGCGGACTTGCTTTTGGAGCAGATGGCTTTTTATACATTGCCCTAGGAGATGGAGGAAGTGGTGGAGATCCAGGAAATAGAGCCCAAAACCCAGGACTTCTTTTAGGAAAAATGTTACGAATCGATGTAGATAACCAAGATACCAACTTGAACTATGCGATTCCTACTAGCAATCCGTTTGTAGGAGATACGAGCTTTCGACCTGAAATCTGGGATTTAGGACTACGTAATCCCTTTCGTTTTTCTTTTGATGATGAGACGGGTGCCATGTGGATAGGTGATGTTGGGCAAAATCAAATAGAAGAAGTAGATCGCGGTATAGGAGGTGGTCATAATTATGGATGGCGTTGTTATGAAGGGAATAGCCCTTTTAATACGGCTGGATGTCCTGATGACAGCGAACTCACCTTTCCAGTAGCGCAATATTTGCATAATGGTAATGGACCTGCTAAATGCTCTATTGTAGGAGGATATGTGTATAGAGGGAGTCAATTCCCTACCATGCAAGGCCTGTATTTCTTTGCCGATACCTGCAGTGATGAAATTGCGTATATAGATGCTACTACACCTGCTGATATTACATACAGTGAGCAATTTAGTGGAAACTCATTTGTTACTTTTGGAGAAGACATCAACAAAGAATTATATATTTCTGGATTAGGAGGAACGGTTTTTAGAGTCGTCGATGCTGACTTATTAAGTACCGATGATTTTGATCAAACTACACACATACGTGTGTATCCGAATCCTGCAACAGATATGCTCACCATAGAACGTACTGATGTTACCAATACAGATACCTTACGCATTTTTAACATCACAGGAAAATTGGTGAAATCACAATCAATTGCGGATCCGACAACAACTTTACGTATTTCAGATTTGACTTCTGGAATTTACCTGATACAATTTGAAACTTCTGGATATACACAGAAACTAATTATAAAATAACAATACATTCCTATGAGTGAGCCCCAAGCGCTTGGTAAATTATATTTAATTCCAACTACTTTAGGAGAGACGAGTGCCCTTGAGGTGATTCCTTTATCGGTAAAAAAGGTGATTGAATTGGTTGATCATTATATTGTTGAAAATGAAAAAACAGCCAGACGATCTATTAAAGCTATTTCCCCAGGGAAATCACAACCGAAGTTACAAATCAAGCTTCTTAATAAATATACAGATGAGTTAGAACTCCCGTCGTATTTAGATCCTTGTTTTGAAGGAATTTCCGTAGGTCTACTCTCTGAAGCTGGTGTCCCCGGGGTGGCCGATCCTGGCGCTGATGTGGTGAAAATTGCGCATCAAAAAGGCATTCAAGTGGTTCCGCTAGTGGGTCCTTCTTCCATTCTCATGGCAATGATGAGTAGTGGTATGAATGGGCAGAATTTTGCGTTTAATGGATATTTACCTATCGAGCAAAAACAACGTAAAATGGAATTAAAGCGACTCGAAAAGCTATCATTTGATACCGGGCAGTCGCAGCTGTTTATTGAAACCCCGTATCGCAATGATAAAATGTTACAAGATATTGTGAACTCAGTACATGCAGATACACTCATCTGCGTGGCATGTGACATTACGTTACCTACAGAGTTTATTCTGACCAAACCAGCGAGCTATTGGAAGAATAATATGCCAGATCTTCACAAACGCCCTGCTATTTTTATCATTCATAAGGGGCTGTAATATAGGATCTCTGTTTTTTTATAAAAGTTAGTAGATCGTTACTTATATTCTATTGTCCAATTGAGCGCAGTCGAAACCTACATATAGCATTCAAATAGTTCTCGATTGCGCTCGAACGGACAAAAGTGACTATTTCAAAAGTCAGAATGTCAGATAATTAAAAAATGATATTATTGGACAAGTACCTAGTGACCTCTATTATTTTAAATTAGAAGGCTTCCCATACGTGCGTTGTACTTTCTTAACCATAGGCTCTAAACCATTGAGTTTGATTTCATACATTTCTTCTAGGAGGCGTCCTAGTTTCCCTTCTGGAAACCCTTTTTGCTTAAACCACACAAAATAATACTCAGGGATATCAACAAGGTAGTAGTCTTTGTATTTTCCAAAAGGCATTTTATAATGCGCAAGTTCGATAAGATGGTCTTGGGGTGTCAAATTATAAGCCTTTTGTAGTTTAATTCTATTCCTTTACTATCAAACCTCGAAATAAGAAAAATTTTATCGTAACTAGATGATAGCTTAGGGTACTGTCCTAAATCAATAAGAGTATTTTCATCAACCCTACTGAATATATAATCAACTAAAATCAACCAATTCTTTTCAAAAGAAATTGAATCTAAATTATCTAGTAATTTTTTTTCTTTTTCACGAATAGCAATTTCAAGAGCTTGATACCTTTTTTTTGTAACATCCCAACCTACTTCGTCTTTATCACTCCAAACCCCTAAATAAATATTAGTATCTTGATCATCACGTGACTCATATAAAGTGTAACTAAAATTAGACCCAATTGAAACACTTTTACCAAATATCTTATGCTTTATTGTGTTTTTAATAGATTCCTCAAGGTTTTTGTAAAATTTATTATCAGGTTTTAGGGGCCTCTTGTAAGCAACAGAGGCTATTAAGCAATGATTTAATCCTGTGTCAAATTCATTTAGAAATAAACGCATCCTGTTCAAAAAGCTTTCCTTAAAATCCTCTAATGCTACAAATTTCCCGTCTACTTCTATTTGATGATTTAATCTTCTAACCTCAACTCCAATTTTTCCTATGGAAAAATCTGGGAAAGTATAACAACCTCTAGGCTCAAAATCAATATTATCATAACCTAAATAAAGTAAAAACTTTTTTGCTTTTTTTTCATCTTCATTCATTCCAAAAAAATCAATATCACTCCCCATACACCTTCTCCCCTCCTACATAGGTAGCTTTGACTTCTAGGTTGGGAATTTTGTCTTCATCTACGGTCATGATATCTTCATCCATGATGATGAAATCGGCGAATTTTCCAGTTTCGATGCTTCCTTTCTCTCCTTCTTCAAAGTTGGAATAGGCTGCCCAAATCGTCATTCCTTTCAAGGTTTCTTCTCTTGTTAAGGCATTTTCCATTTGGTATCCACCTTCTGGGTATTGTTTTAAATCTTTACGCGCTACGGCGGCATAAAACGTATAAAACGGACTCACTTGCTCCACAGGAAAATCGGTTCCTAAGATGACAATGCCTGACTTATTCAATAAATCTTTAAAGGCATACGCGCCTTTGATACGTTCTTCGCCTACGCGATCTTCTGCCCAATACATATCACTTGTCGCATGCGTTGGTTGCACAGATGGAAGAATCTTTTGATTAAAAAAATCAAAATCAGTTTGTGCCACGACTTGCGCGTGCTCTACTTTCCAGCGAGGATCTTCTATATTTTGCAACGCTTCCTTGTAAGCGCGCAACACCACCACATTGGCACTGTCGCCAATGGCATGGGTATTCATTTGAAAACCAGCTTCTGCAATACGTTTTGAAAGGTTTTGAATCTCAGAAACGGGTGTGATCATCGCTCCAAAATGACCGTCTTTATCTGTATAGGGTTCTTTGAGTGCTGCTCCTCTTGATCCTAAGGCACCGTCTCCATATACTTTGACAGAACGCACATTAAGGTAGTCGGTTTTTACTTTTCCAGTGGTTAAATAATGATCTAAGTTTTCTGGTTTGTTGCTAATCATCGCATAGATACGCATTTTCAAGTCGCCTGTGGTTTGTAAACTATCAATCAACTCGATAATGGGTTTATCTAATCCTGCGTCATTTACGGTTGTCAGTCCGTAAGAAAAGCAGACTTCTTCGGCACCTTTGAGGGCGGTAATATTTTGTGCTCTGCTGGCTTTTGGCATCACAGCATCTACCAACTCTTGCGGACGGTCTACCAACACGCCAGTGATTTTTCCATTTTCTTTTACGATTTCGCCTCCGGCAACCACGGTGGTATCAGTGATTCCTGCCAAGTCTAAGGCTTTTTGATTCACAAGATAGGCATGACCGTCTACACGTTCTAAGGCGACAGGCACCTCTGGAAATAAGGCATCTAGTTTTTCTTTGGTGGGGAATTCTTTGACTTCCCAATCGTTTTGGTCCCATCCTCTTCCTCTTAAGAAAGGGGTGGCTGGGTTTGCTTTCGCGAAAGCGGACACACGCTCCAACACCTCATCATAACTTGTTGTCCCGACAAGGTCTACGACTTGTAGATTCTGACCTAATCCATAAAAATGACAGTGTCCATCAATGAGCCCAGGCAACACTGTTTTTCCAGAAGCGTCAATTACCTCAGGGGCAGTATAGCCATCTGTAATTTCTTGAGAAGTGCCTACAGCGACAAATTTTCCGTCTTTGATGGCAAAAGATTCCGCTTTCGCGAAAGCGTCATTCACCGTATACACGGTAGCATTGGTAACGATAAGATCAACATCTTGTTTTGTAGTGCAAGAGATCGCAAATATGAGTACACATAAAAAAGTAAGAATTCGCATAAAAAAGATTTTGCACTAAAATACAAAACCTCCTGAGATATAGATAAGATCAAAACAATTTAAAAAAGTAATCTGTAGCTAGCAAAACCTGTATTTTCAATAGTAATATCGTCTGCCTCTACAGCCACATTACTATAGCTGTTTAATAGACAGCAAGGGTCTGAGTCAACTTCAACAGAAAAACGAAACGCCATATCAAATATATCTGGAATAAAAATCTGATAGTTTTCTAATGTGCTATTTTCTACAAAAGAAGGAAGTACAATGACTGTTCTGTCACCTGGTCCAAAGGTTTCTGCATAAAAATTAACAGCTTCATTGGTTTGAATATTGATCATTTGTAAGCTACTAATGTCAAATGTATTATTTGAGAATAAATCCTCCCCTGTGGCTGCTGCAACAAATTCTAATCGTAAACTGACTGTTGCACAATCTATCAGATTACAAGCATTCTCAATTTCTGGTTCATCCGAGCCGCAAGAAGAGCTACAAATGGCTATAAATAAGTAAATGACACATCGTTGTAACATGATTTTTTAATTTTGGGGGTTATATAAAGATACGTAAAATCAAATGTTAACAAGAAAAGCACCCCCACTTTACCTACATTTCTGATTATTCAACAGAAACGCCTTCAAACTGAAAATTTGAAATCAGTAAAGCATGGAATGTGTAGGAGTTATATAAAAATTCGTAAAATCAATGCTCTTTGGTCGCCAGCTTGGTCAAAAGTAGCATTGGTCACTGTGATGTTTTCATATTGATACCCTGGACAACACTCATCACTTGAGAGGGTTTCAATATCAAGTGCAATGGCAACATCAAATACGTTTTCTAATGAAACTTGAACTTGATTTTGCCCTACGATACTAGAGAAACCAGTGACTTGTCCTTCATTAAACACATACTCCTGTTCAAAGGTTAATGGTGTATTGTCATCTCCAATAGCGATCGTAAAGCCATCAGGAGCGCCATTGTCAAAAAGACCTTCTAGCACATTTTCACCCGTATCTGCATCTATAAATTCTAATAAAAGTCCTGGCGCTGTACAAAGTACGAGGCTGCAATCTTGAGCATTGTCATCGTCTGAATTACATTGGACAAGAGATAGACTTAATAGACTTATAAAGAAGATACAAATTAGTTTTTTCATGGGTTGTAGATTTTATGTCTTACTATGGTGTATAGTCTATAGAGTCATAAACCTCAAAAAGGTTGCGTTCCATAATCTTAAAATGATGCGATCTTTTAACCCGCATTATGCATTAGAACTTCGTAATGAGGTTTAAAGAAGCAATAAAATATGGCGTTTTCTGAGTTTTAGCATAGCATCGCTATGGTTAAACTTAAAAAGGTAGTGTAACGGTATATTTTGAAGCTTATTTAAGTTGTAATAGATTTTCTAATGCATAATTCGGGTTTAATAAAAGTACACCCTAAGGTACGTCTTGGAATCTAAAAATGGCCCTAAGTGTCAAGGTATTAAACATAGATCCACTAGATACTAAACGAGTTCAGTAAACATCGGAATTAGCTTGATGCAAGTGTACAAGGTATGAATAGGACGTCGCTTTCCATTTCAAGACAAGCCCAAACACAAGGGAATTAAACTTTTGGCTATCGCCCCGCGATTAAAAATCAAATTTATAGGTTACCCCTACCATTCCTTGGAGTCCTTGCACTTCGTAGTTTAACCATTTTTGATAGTCGCTATCCAAGATATTATTAACTCTTCCAAAGGCAGAGAGTCTATCATTAAAGCGGTAGCCTACGTGTGCATTGGCATCTAGGTAGCTATCTAATGTGACCACTTGTGGTTGTGCTAAAATATCGGTAGGGTCATTTGAAAATAACAAGTCTTGACGCTCTCCTACAAAGAATAGATTGATTCCTGCAAACCATTGTTCTGTGATTTGATAATCGGCAAATACCGAAGCGGTTAACTCAGGTAAATTCCAAGCTTCTGCCTGATTATCGGTGGTATACGAATTAAACTGTCCGTTGATTTTCATTTTGAAGTTGCTATTCACATCAAAGTTCAGCTCTCCAAAAACACCTAAGGTTTCTACATCATCATACACCACACTAAACGAGTTTCCATTAAGAAAAGCTACTTGGGAAGATACCTGCGCTGGATTAAATTGAAATAACGCTCTATTGCTTTCTGCGATATAGTTGGCTCTTAAATTATAACTTACACTATTGGAAAGCTTCCCTTTCATTCCTAAATATCCATCGTATTGCTGGTCTGTAGGAGTGATAGCTAAGGACGGCGCTACAAAAGGATTTTCTTGCACAAAGTCATAATAACTATTTTGTCGTAGGTCACCTTCTAGTCCTGCATAGGCAATAAAATAATCACCCACCACCCGATACGATGCTGTTATTTTTGGGTATACAAAAAAGTCGGTGGTGCTATTTTCACTATCCATACTTACAAATCCTGCAACTCCCAGATTTACCGTAAGATCATCTCTTAGAATCACGAGACTTGGATTGACACCTACATTCAGAATACTATGATTGGTTTCTTCTAGGTTTGTAGAAAAATCATTGGTAAAACTACCGTTGACATAATCCACTATTAATCCTGTGGTGATATTTTCTCCTGCGATGGGAAATTCTAAGGTTGGTTTTGCAATAGCACGTAACTCGTTACTACTTTCTGAATCTGTCAGATATCGTAGGGTGGCTTTTCCACCTTTAAAAACACCATCATTAAAGGCTACACTTCCATTTAGCGACCCTGTAAGGTAGGAATGTGTTACATCAAAGTCTTCAGTGAGGATAGGGCCATCTGCGGGACCCATATCTATGATGGTAGGAGAAAGCCCATACCAATTAAATACTTGGTGTTGGACATCCAAATCTGTTCGCCAAGAAAAATCGCGTTCTCTCGCTCCATAATTTAAGTTGAGACGGGTATCATAAAAAAAGTCGTCTACGCGTACATTATCAATCCCGCCTTGTGAGGAGTTATGATTCAAAAATACCCCAAAATCTTCGGTACGACTGATTTGAAAATTGCTATAAAACTCAGCAAGTACAGAGGTAAAACTACCAAAACCAAGCGTCGCATAGTTATCATACAACTTAAGCTTAGGCGCTTTTTTAACCGCAGCGGCTTTTCCTTTGGCAGGTGTGAATGTACTTGCCACAGGCACCGAAAAAATACTGTAGGTTACTTTCTTTTTGGTGGTATTGACAGAGTCATTCAGCTTGGGTGTTGCCTTTACTTTAAACGCATCACTAATGGTGGGCGTGTAGGGTTTTACAACATTAACAACCTCGGTACCTAAATCTTGTTTGTCCTCCTTTTCTTGTCCCTGAACTTGTGTAATACTAAGCCCTAAAGCCAATAAGAAAATAGTTTTATATGTTTTGATGTGATGAACGATCATATATCAATGTATTATGTCTGTGATTTCTGTGATTGATGAAAATTAGTTACCGCCGTCTTCAACAGAAGAATTGGTCTTGGCCTCGTTTGTTTTGATCAGTGCCAATTGTTGTTGCGCTTCTTTTACAATAGCGGGATAGTCCGAAAAGTTGGTAATCACACTTTCCAAAATATAAGTAGCTTGATAGGCATCTTCTAAGGCGTAAAAGTTTTTAGCCATGAGCACCAATCCTTTGGCACCAAATTCTTTATACCCACTGTAATCTCTAGCGAGTTCTTGAACGGCTGTATTTGAGCCTTTAAAATCATTATCCTTATGTTTAAAGTAGGCATCATAATACAACGCTTCTGCTGCGAGTGCGCCCGTGGCAATACTTTGTACTTTTGTATAGGCTATTTTTGCGCGATCTTCGTCGCCTGTTTTGATAGACGCTCTTGCTATAATCACTTGGGCATCACTTTTTACCGCATTATCAATTTTGGTATTCGTGAGCACTTTTTCTGCATAGGTCACTGCATCTGCATAGTTTTCTAACTCATAGTGAGACTTCATCAGATTTGACTGTGCAAAGATGACATTCTGTGGGAAGTCGGCTTCTGTTTCTAGGCGTTGCAATACCGGAATGGCTTCTGTGTAGGATTCTTGGGATAAGAATACTTGCCCTAATCGTGCGAGGGCTTGCTCTGTAAATTCAGACCGCTCTTTTGCAATGACAAACTGGTAATGAGGAATGGTTGTGGGGTAGTCCGCTTTCGCGAAAGCGAGTTGTGCCAGATAAAAATGGGCTTTTAACGCATGCTGACCGTTAGGATAACTCTCGAGATACTCGTCTAGCAAACGCATGGCCTGCGTTGCATTATTTTCTAGATATTGTTTTTCTGCCGAAGCATACGCGGCATCATCCAACTCGGCGTCTTCTACATCGATAAAATCGAGCGTACTCACCCATTGCCCATATTCATTCACACGTCCTAGGTCTATATAAATAAGTTTTGCCGTAGTGACCGCTTGTAAAGCTTCTGGAGTGCCAGGATAGGACGAAGCTACCTTTTTAAGAATGCTAATCGCTTGATCTGACTGATTGTTATTGTCATAAATCAAGGCTTTTTTGAGCAAGGCTTTAGACACATACGAGCTTCCTGGCACGTCCCGTACCAGTTGGTCATAAGCGGCAATAGCTAGATCACTATTATCTTGAGAGACGTATACATTCCCTAATTCATACAAGGCATCATCCCGATAACTTGATTTTGGGAAGCTTTGCGCGAAATTTTTGAGACCGTTGATTTTATCTGCATTTCGGTTGACAAATCCATAACTCATTGATTTTTGGAAGGTCGCATAATCATTATCGGTGGCATTGATTTCGATGGCTTTGTTATACGCTTCGAGCGCTGGCCAGTATTTACTTGAAATAAAACGACTATCTCCTAAACGTAAATACGCATCATTGAGAAGCACTTTGTCTTCTGAGGATTGGTTTGTAAATTTCTCAAAATAGGAAGCTGCATTTTCGTAATCTTTATCAGAAAAATACGCGTAGGCTATGTTATAATTGAGATCTTGATATTCTGGTGTCGCCGAAGCATTGCTATTTTGGGCATACTGTTTATACCCGATAACCGCTTCTTTATGATTGCCGAGTACATAATCACACTCTGCATTCCAATAGGTCGCTCTTGCTACAAATTGCTCATCTCTAGGCTCCTCTAAAGATTTTTTAAACATCGCTTGCGCTTCTATATAATTTCCTTCATTATATAACTCTACCCCTCTATAAAATGCTACTTTTTGGTAGGCAACTTTGCTTTCAAAAGAGTTGCTTTTCTTTAGCAACACAAGTGCTTCTTTATAGTTTTTTGAGGTGATGTAAGAATCTATCAGAAGGGCTTCAAGCGCTTCTTTTGCAGGTGTATTAGGATACTCCTCCATATAATTTGCGAGGACTTGTGGTACGGTTTGGTAGGCATTTCCAATCTCGTAACTCAGTTTTGCATAGTTTAAGCCACTGTCTTCTTTGATTTTTGCATCAAATTCCATTTCTGATGCATTCTTAAAAGCATTTAAAGCTTGCTGCTTCTTGTCTGTTTTTAAGTAGGATTCTGCAAGATGGTAATACGCATTTTGAGCAACGCTGTTTTTTCCATCTACAATTTTATTAAACTCATTGATCGCATTTTCATAATCCCCTTGCTTGTAATAAGCATATCCTAACTGATAATAATCGGTATTATTCCACTTTCCTCTTTTCCCTTTGTACTCTTTGAGGTAGGGTAAGGCTTCTGCATATTTTTCTTGGTTAAAATAGCTTTCCCCTATGATCTTATTGAGTTCTGATTTTTCTTTAGGATTGGCAGTAGGGAGCTGCGACGTTCCTTCGGCGATGGCTTGATCAAACTTTCCTAGTTTAAAATTAAGATCGGCTTTGAAATACGCAAGTTCTTCTTTGTAATCTTCTTTATCTTCAACTGCATCAAAGAGTTCATCGGCTTCTTGGTAATCATCGCCTTCATAGGCCATAAACCCAAGATAGTACTTGGCTTGAGATCCGTATTTCTGCGAATCACGTACACGGTTTAAATACTTTTTGGCTTGATCGTATTGTTTGCTTTTGTAGTAGGAGTACCCATTATTAAAATCGTAGGTTTCTCTGGCACTTCCTGTCAAATTATCCTCATCTACACGATCATACCACTTACGGGCATAGGCATATTTTCCGTTATCAAAATAGAAAGAGGCAACGTCTAGAAATGCCGAATTACGCTTTGTACTGGTTGGGTAGTCATTGACAAACCCCTGCATGAGGTTATCGGCTCCTTGCTGATTTAAACGAACAGCCGCGTTTGCAATGTAATAGGCGCAATCTCCTTGGATAGTTGTATCAGTTGTTTCGTCTTTTACTTCACCAAATAAGGTTTGCGCGGCAAGATACTGCTGACTATTGTAAAGTGACAATGCCTTGTTATACTTCACAAGGTCATCTGTGTAGATCGCAGTTTGCTGTGCAGAGAGGATACTTGTATAAAGTAAAAATGCGGTTAGCACCGTGATTAATTTCTGCATATGGATTGTTTTTGATATGATGTATTAAGATTGGGTCTATAATCGTACTCAAAGATACTTTTCTTCTCTATGCATAACGGGAGAAATAGCGTATAATTATGTAGAGTTGTAAAAAGGAAATTAACAATCGTGAAAACTACCTCACTCTACTTATATTTAGTATTTTGCACCAAAATTTGCAAAAAATTAAAAAATTAAAAAATTCAGAATGAAAAACAGCTATGTCATTTTATGCGTCATTTTAATATACTCATGTATTTCTCAAGCACAAACCAAAAATAAAAAAGGATATTACATCGATAACAATGGGGTTAAAAAAGAGGGGCTCATAAAAGACTTAGATTGGGGAGTTACACCCGACTCATTTACTTTTTACGCAACTGAAAATGCCGAAGGAAAAACCATCACATTGGCGCAAGCCAGCGGTTTTGGAATTTATGACATCTCAAAATACGAAAGGCATCAAGTCAATATAGACAGATCATCTAATAAATTAAATGATCTTAGTAGAGATAGAAACCCTTCTATGCAAATAGAAACGGTGTTCTTAAAAGTAGAGTTAGAAGGGGCTTTAACATTATACTCTCACACCATCGTTGAAGGTCCTAGATTTTATGTTCAAAAAGAAGGCGATCTTATATACCCACTTATTTACAAGCGCTTTTTAACTTACGATGATAAAATCAATGAGAATACGTATTTCCAACAACAATTAGCAACTAATTTTTCTTGTGAAGGTCTTTCTTTTGACGCATCAAGCATCCAATACAACAGAGGTGATATAATCAAGTATGTAAATAAATACAATACATGCAAAGGGGGAACCTCAAAAATAATACGCAAAAAAGAAAATACAAATCCCTTTAAATTACACTTTATAGCAGGTGCAAATTTCAATAGTTTAAAAATAAAAGAATCTGATAACAGAAACTTTGATTTTGGTTCCGCTGTCAATCCTGTTTTTGGATTTGAAATTGAATATATAGTACCCAATTCAAATAACAAATGGGCTGCTTTTTTTGATGGTCGGTATACTAGCTATAGTGCGAGTGGTATTTCCTCCTTTGATTCTGTTTTAACAAATGTAGTGTTCATGCAACGTGTTGATGCAGATCAGCGTTTTTTTGATGTAGGCATCGGAGCACGCCATTATTTTTACCTAGCGCCTTCTTCTAAAATTCATTTGGGAATTAGTTATGGATTGGAAATCATATCAAACACCGATATTACCTATGAACTATCTGACGATTTTATAAGTAATGGTGATGGAAGTCTTGGACTATCCGCAGGATTCTCCTGGAAAAATTTCAGAGGAGAAATTCGCTACAATACTCAAAAAGATCACGTCAAATCAAAATCTGAGTACACGAGTATGATGCTCACAGTAAGTTATCGATTTTTACAATTTTAATAGCTCATTTCATGAGCAAACCATCCAGCGAAAGATCAATATATAAAAAAACCTCCTATTATACATTAAAAGTAGGCTCTTAAGCACGTGACGAATGAGTACGCTTTCACGAAAGTGAATACAACCCACTTTTCCTATAAAAGCTGGATTCAAGTATGGTGATCCCTAGAAAACATGTATTTTTATGAACTACTGATATGAAAAAAGTATTCGTTAAAATACAAACGCTAGCCTTAGAAAAACCCATACTATTTTTGATGATAGTAGGGGTTCTTGTACGCGTTCTTATAGCCATCGCGTACAGCAATCAAGTATCTATTTTTAATGATACGGAGAGTTATATTCCATTGGCTGAGCGACTATCAACACTTGATTTAAAAGGATACGACGGACTCCGCACTCCAGGATATCCGTTACTACTTGCCATCGCAGGAATCCACTTTTCGATTGTTGTTTTTATCCAAACATTGTTAGGGATCCTTTCTTCTGTCCTACTTTTTAAAATCAGTTTTCGTCTTAAAAATCATATCCCACTTGCATTGATTAATGGTCTTAGCTTGTCCTTTTTTCTACATATTCTATTTTATGAAAGAGCGATTCTAACAGAGACATTAACCCTATGTGCATTGGTCGTATGTTTATGGTATCTTGTTCGTATTGATTTTTTCAAAACCCAGAAAAAAGACGCCATTACAAACGTGCAAAGTCTTTTATTGGGTATCTTAATGGCCGTTGTTTTTCTGATACGCCCCATGTTTATTGTCATCACCCCTTTGGTGGTTGTTTGCTTTCTCATCATTTACAGACATCTCAAATTTTTAAAAATAGTCATTCAAGTATTCCTTATAGGCATGCCTGCTTTAGCGAGTTACCAAGCATGGAGTATGCTCAATTTTTATAATACAGACTACAAAACGGTGACGGTGTTTTCAGGAATGAATCTGGCTCAGAATTGTGTGTATTTTATCGATAATGCAGATGATTCTCATGCAGCCTTACGAGATGTATATGTCCGTAAAAGAGACTCTGTCATCGCAAATGACGGTGATGTCTCTATGAGTATTTGGCGTGTGTATGAAGCGCTTAAAGCGAAAGAAAATATCACCGTAGCAGAACTCTCACAACGGTTTGATCCTATGAATAAGGAACTTATTCGAGAGAATCCGCTCGCCTACTCCAAACAAGTAGGAATCTCTTGGCTGGCTTTCTGGGAAGAGTATGTGCTCTGGAATTATAATGCATTCAAGCATAACATTCCAAAATGGATTTTGTCTGGCACCTGGCTATACATTCAAAGACCATTACTATTCTTGATAAACGGTGCTTTTTTAGTCATCAGCTTTATCATGATCATTAGACACATCCGAAAAAAAGAGTTGTCACTTAACTTTTATCTTTTCTGTGTACTCCTTACTTTAGGGTCATCATTAGGACAGGCTCTTGTGATTTATGGGAATAATGGCCGCTTTTCTGTACCATTTTTACCTTTTATCATAGTAGTGGTCTCACATTTTCTTTATGAAACTTATTTTATAAAAAAGATAACACCAAAAAATCATAAGAATTCATCTATTTTTAACGTTAGTTAAACCTTGATATGTCAAACCCAGTATTACATCTTAGCAATGCAGCCATTTATCAAAGAGAAAATATGATTCTCTCTGATGTTCAAATCACGATTAACAAAGGGGACTTTGTGTACCTGATTGGGAAAACCGGATCTGGAAAAAGTAGTTTTATGAAAACACTTTATGGGGATCTCCCACTTACAGAAGGTGAAGGAGAGATTGTAGGGTTTACACTCAATGGATTAAAAGAAAAACAAATTCCTTTTTTACGTCGAAAATTAGGAGTGGTTTTTCAGGATTTCAAGTTATTGAATGACCGTACAGTAAAAGACAATTTGCTCTTTGTACTCAAAGCGACGGGATGGAAAGACAAAACAGCTATTGATGCCAAAATAGAAGAAGTACTCTCTAAAGTAGGGATGAAAAGTAAAGGCTTTAAATATCCGTATCAGCTCTCTGGAGGAGAACAACAACGTGTAGCGATTGCACGGGCCCTTTTGAATGATCCCGAACTTATTCTTGCCGATGAGCCCACAGGAAACCTAGACCCACAAACCAGTGTGGAGATCATGGAAGTCCTTCAAGAGATTAATAAAAATGGGAATACCATTTTAATGGCTACGCACGATTATGCCCTATTATTAAAATACCCTTCCAAAACCTTAAAATGCGATAACAATAAGATTTTTGAGGTGGTGCAACGAACGGTGTAATCTCTTTTTATGTACCAACTCACAAAGAACGTAGCGAAGTCAATAATTCCAAAATCATTTCTACTTAGAAATGAACTCATCCTTCGTAAATTATTTTCTTTTAACTACCGTGGCAGTACATACAATTGTAACGTTTGTCATACAGGACTTAAAAAATTTATTCTCATTGGAAAAAAAGACCTATTATGTCCTATTTGCGGTAGTCGAAGCAGATCACGCAGAGTATATCATCTCCTGAAAGAAAATCACTTACTTTCTGGAAAAATACTCCACTTCTCCCCTCCAAGAGCCTTATATAGGGTGCTCAAAAAAAATACTGAAATCACCTACATCGCTACCGATTATAAGAATGAGTTCATGGCAGATCATTCGTATGATATCACTGCTATCGCAGCACCAGATAATTCATTTGATACTATTATTTGCTATCACGTACTAGAACATATTCTTGACGATACAAAAGCAATCGCCGAACTTTATCGTGTCTTAAAACCTAAAGGAACCTGCCTGTTACAAACTCCGTTTAAAGAAGGAGCTATTTATGAAGACACTACTATTACATCAGAAAAAGGAAGACTCAAAGCCTTTGGTCAGAAAGACCATGTACGAATCTACTCCTTAGAAGGATTGAATTCGCGACTAAAAGACGCGCAATTTCAAACAGAAATCATAGATTTTGTAGCAGAAAAAAACCATGTTCATGGATGGCAATCTGAATCTGTGGTTAAAGCAATGAAATAAACAAATACCAGATCTTATGATCTCGATATAAAAACAAGAATATCCTTGAAAAAAAAACAATATTTCATCACCAATGATCCTTCGATACATCTCACATCGGAAGAAGGTTTTTCAAATCATACCATCGATGACTATACTGTTTTTTGTCATGAAGATTTAGAATGTACGCTTTCGCGAAATAATGTAACGCAGAAGTCTATGCAGCGTGTCACACTGAGCTTGTCGAAGTGCGACGTCGAAGCACGAAAGCAAAATGGCACCGTAACCATTTTAGGATTTATCATAGATCCTAATCAGCCAGAGGCCGCTAACCAAGATATTGCAGACACCTTAGCTAAAAGCACCTCTACAACCCATCTTTTTAAAGCATTAGAATTACTCACAGGAAAATTCGCCCTGTTCTATACATCTGAAACGCATACTATGTTACTCACCGATTTCTTTTCTGAGAGACAACTCTATTATTGGAAAAGAGATGACTATTATTATATCTCATCATCAGATAAACTGATTCTAGATGTCTTACAACTATCCCCAGAAATATCCACAGAAAAGAAGACCTTAGTCGATGACCCGCTGTTTTTAAACATTAACGAACATTGGTTACTCTCTGAAGAAGATTGGGATGAACGTATCAAAAAACTGATTCCTAATCAGTATCTGGATATTCGAAAAAACAAAACAGAACGACTCCCGATTTTTGTCAGTAATCAACTAGAGGAAGCAGAAGTACTGACAGCTTTCAAAACCTATTTACAAAATGTGATGAAAGCAATCACCTTGCGATATACCTCTATTTATTTTCCCATCACCGCAGGATATGACTCTAGATTATTATTAGCTGCCAGTATCCAGTGGAAGGACAACATGAAGTTTTACATTTTTAATTCGGGGAAGACGTATGTCCTAAGAGATGTAAAAATTGCCAAGCAGATCGCTAAAAAGTTCCATCTTGATTTTGAAGAAATTAAGGTCCCTGACATGAGTCCTGCGTTTAAAAAGGAATTCGCTTCTCATTTTATCGTCCCTCGTTTTTTATCAAAAACAAGAAATATTGCTTGGTTTAAAGAACATATCACGACTCCTACCGTCAATATCTCTGGAGGGGGTGGGAATCTAAAAGGTGTATATGACGAAGCTGCCTTTACGACCATAGATGATATCTGTAAAGCAATAGAATATGAAAATATACCTATTCATAAAAAGGCGTTAGAAAAATGGCGAGTTGAAGCAAGACCCTATGCTGAACAATACAACATCCCACTGAACGATTTATTTTTTCAAGAGTTACGCATGGCAAAATGGGCTGCCAAAATGTATCATGAAGCCGATATCACTGCTGTGGATTATTACTCCCCACTCAATAGCAGGCATATCATGTATATGGCCTTTTTAAATATCCCTGCTGAACGAAGACACAAACCTGCTTCCATTCTTTTTAAAACCCTTACCGAAGATATGTTGCCGGGTGCTACACAAATTCCGTACAATCCAAAAACATGGAGGGATTATATTAAAAGTATCATTCCGTATCAACGGATTAAAAAGCAAGTTCGGTTAGTGAGGTATGGGAATAAACTATAATTATATAAATTAATTCCTAGGAGATTATTTACATATATGAATATCGTATTTTCGTAATCCACCATGCTTTCTATCCTTATACCAACATATAATTATCCGATCTATGACCTCATCCAAGAGATGAGCAGACAAGCAGAAGCTATGGCTATCCCCTATGAAATCATAGTTTCAGAGGATCACTCTTCACTTCATCAGGAAGAAAATAAAAACATCACATCCTTCCCTCATACCAAATATCTTGAGCAACCACAAAATCTAGGACGTACAAAAAATCGTGAATCATTAGCCCAAACAGCTACATACGATTGGCTGCTATTTCTAGATGCCGATGTCCTACCCGCTACAACATCATTCTTACAAAACTACATCCATGAGATTCGTGATGATATTGATCTTATTTTTGGAGGAATTACGTATCAAGAAAAATCACCCAATAAAAATCAATATCTCCGTTGGTTTTATGGAAAATATCGGGAGGCACAATCAGTTGAAAAAAGACAACAACAACCTTGGTTTGTGATCTCACAAAACCTACTCATCAAAAAAGAACTCTTTTTAAAAGCGAACGTTAGTAAAGAAAACAGGTATGGATTAGACAATCTATTTTCCCATCAACTTAAAGCCCTAGAGGCAAAAATTGTTCATATAGACAACCCTGTGATCCATTTAGGACTTGAAGAAAGTTCGCTCTTTCTTAAAAAAAGTATCGAGGCTGTAGAAACATCAGTATATTATGAAGATCTTCAGATGATGGAATCTTCATTAAGTCGTCTTCAAAAAAGCTATATATTTCTTAAAAGAAGCAATCTTACAGGACTTTTTGTCGCTATCATAAAGCCGTTTAAAAAACGCATGGAAAGAAATTTACTCGGAAACTCTCCGTTGTTATTTCTTTTTGATCTCTATAAACTCTATCATTATACACTTCTAAAAAAGAATAGGGATGCCTAAATTCTCCGTCATCATATCGGTATACAATAAAGGAGACTTTATTCAAAAAACACTTCAAAGTGTGTTGGCGCAATCTGTTCAGGAGTATGAGATCATTGTCGTCAATGATGCCTCAACCGATCATAGTGAAGCGCAGATCTTGGCAATGCCGCAAGATAAAATCACCTATCATGCATTTCAAGAAAACAAAGGCGCCGCTGCTACTCGAAATAAAGGACTCGAACTTGCGACAGGCGACTATATTGCTTTATTGGATGGAGATGATCTCTGGGATCCTGCATACCTCTCAGAAATCAACCAACTCATACACAACTTTCCGGATCATCAGGTATTTGCCACTGCCATTACGATTGAAGAACATGATGGGAAACGCCCCTCACAGTACAGTTTTTCGAATCCTGAGAACAAAGAACAGCTCTCGCTTAATTACTTTGAAGCGAGTTATAAAAACACCCTACTCACCAGCAGTTCGACGGTCATTAAAAAAACAGTATTTGATACCGTAGGCACCTATGATGAAACGATTAAAAGCGGACAAGACACCGATTTATGGATTCGCATAGGCATGCACTACCCTATTGCGTTTAGCACCAAATCCTATGCCTTGTATACCTATGCGCCCGTCAGTTTATATAAAAGCATTGGCTCTGTAAAACACCGGCCTACGTTTGTCGCCTATGAAGCCGCCGAAAAAGAGAACGCTTCCCTCAAAAAATTTATAGACCTCAACAGATTCTCATTAGCGATCCGTGCCAAATTATGGAATGAACCCAAAGAAGCTCAGTTTTTTATAGATCGTATAGATCCTGCCAATCTCTCCAAAAAACAAGTCAAATTACTCCATGCACCGGCTTTTATGATCAAACTTCTTTTTGGTGTTAAAAGGCTATTAGAAAAATTAGGGATTCGTTTAGGAGTGTATTAGTAAACATGATCATTAAATCAATACACCTCTATTATTTAACGTGAGTTCGACGTAAATAATTAGTTAGTCTTTTAGTATGATAATGCTAAAATTTAATGAAAATAACTTATAATCATGTATTTGTTCATTTTCTTTGCTCGTCCAAAGAAAACCGAACCAAAAGAAAAGACGCTTTTTCTTAGGTATTTTTTCGCGTAAAGCGAAAAACCACAAAGAATTTCCTAAATTTTTTCCAAGGCTTCAAAAATTTTTAACGGAAATCCCTTGTTATACTGGAGAAAAAGAAGAAAACTTATATCGAACTCACGTTATTTAGCATCATTAACTGAAGCAAGAAAAGCATCATACTCACGTATATAATCAGCTTCTTCATACTCGTGAGAAGCCAGCACCAAACACACTGCTCCTGACGAAAAATCTTCCAATTCGCGCCACATTCCCGTAGGAATCAGTAACCCTTTATTGGGCTTATTCAGTGTGATTCGTTTTTTGTTTGTTCCATCGTCCAGCACTACGTCAAAACTTCCGCTCAATGCTACTAGAAACTCCATGCATTCCTTATGAGAATGTCCGCCACGATACGCATCGCTCGGCACGTCATATAGATAATACACGCGTTGCGCTTTGTAAGGAAGCGTATCTTTTTCGATCACTGCTAAATTGCCACGAGGATCTGTTATTCTGGGGATGTCTACTAATGTGATTTGATCTACCATTTATCTACGTTCTTGACCAGAAGCCACGAGTTGTTTATATTTTTTAATTCCTGAAAAACCTGTTTTTGCTTTCGCGAAAGCGGACCCTGTCTTAATAATTTTATGTCTCACTAAGAAAAACACATACTTAAGCACCCAAAGATAGCCCCAAATTCCGTAACATTTATACGCCAGCGCTCCTCTAAGATACAAAAGTCGGTCGCTACCTAAATCCTGCCCTGAACTGACATCAGGATGGGTGAGAATGACTTTCGGTATAAAATACGCAGGGAGTTTTGCTTTCATCACATTGCGCATAAACACATATTCATTGGCGCCGCTAAAAATCGCTCCGAGTCCAAAATGCGGATTATACAACACGTTATGTTGCAACAAAACATCTTTTTTAAAACTAATTACCACACCATTGACTGTTTTATACGAATGATTGGTGTGCCTAGTCACCTTAGGATATTTCCTAAAGATCTTACCATTTGTCTTTTGTAACTGAAAGGTGACCACCGCAGCATCTGGATAGGTTATGTACCCTCCAAGAATGATCGATTGCAAATTAGGAACATACGTCACATCATCATCTGCCACGAGACAAACCTCCCCTATAGCATGTTGTATCGCCATATTCCGACTTTGGGGCAACCCTCTCTCTTCGGTGTTGATGACACGTACGTTAGGCTGTAATGAAGTAATGTGTCGTTTGCTATCTGTTTGATTGATAATCAAAATAGGATACGTATGCACTTCTCCATTGGGAAACATGGGATCCAAAAATGAAAGATCCGACCGAAACATGGTCGAAATTAAAATTTCAAAAGGGACAGAAGCAGGTTTCATCTAGTGGATTATAGTATATTTGAAACAGTCATTCAACACATGAATATACTCTTACTAGGCGAATATAGTCGTTTTCATAATTCTTTAAAAGAAGGATTGATCTCTTTAGGTCATACGGTCACGATTGTGGGTACTGGAGATGCTTTTAAAAAATATCCGGTCGATATTTCTGTGGCACCGACACTCGTCAATGCCAACTGGCTGACAACTAAGATTAAAAACCTTGTATTTACGCTTACAAAACGAGATCTCACGGCGCTAGAAATCGGCTATCGATTTTGGAAACAGCGCGAACAGCTAAAAGGATATGATGTGGTGCAGTTGATCAATTCGTGGAGCATTCGCACGACCCTTCCCAAAGAGAAAAAATGCATTGCTTTTTTAGAACAACACAACAAAGCCCTTTTCTTATCAGCCTGTGGTACGGATACGCCTTGGGTAGAAAGTTTACTCCATGATACCCAATTACCGTATCATATGCTGACCCCTTATTTGAAGGATGCATCGCTTGCCAATTATTATAGTCCTTCACTAAAGTATGTGACTCAAAAACACAAAGCTCATTATGCGTTTTTAGAAAAAAAAGTACAAGCCATCATCCCTACCGATATGGATTACCTCATAGGACTCAAGGGACAAAAGAAAGTAACAGACTTGATTCCTACCCCTATCAACATAGAAAGGTTGCACTTTCACGTAGCGCCTATCCAAGAGAAAATAGTCATTTTTCATGGCATAAACCGATCGAATTACTTGAAAAAGGGAAATGATATTTTTGAAGAAGCTTTACGGATTGTCCATAAAAAATATGCAACACACATAGAGATCATCACGGTAGAATCCTTGCCGTATGCAGATTATATCAATGCATACGATAAGGCACATATTTTATTGGACCAAGTGTATTCTCACGATCAGGGATACAATGCGTTAGAAGCCATGGCTAAAGGAAAAGTGGTCTTTACTGGAGCTGGATCTCATTTTAAAGAACACTACCAACTCACACACACCGTTGCCATAGACGCCACTCCAGACCCAGCACACATTGCTAGTGAGTTAGAACAGTTAATTCTGCATCCCGAACGTATTAAAGAAATTGCGCATAATGCCAGGGCCTTTGTAGAAAAATACCACGACCATGTGATGATTGCACAAAAGTATCTTGATATATGGCAAAAGGATACTTAGGGTTTATTTCCGCACCAGACTATCCAAAATATGTTGCTCTCCTTCCCAATCACGGGTAATATCCGTTTTGAGCAGTTTGGCAGGAATTCCGCCAATAAGCACATGATTTCCTAAGGCTGAATAATCTTTATTACAAAGCGAATTAGACCCCACCGTCATATAATCAGGGGTGATGGTTCCTTTCATAATCGTCGTTCGGTTGCCAATCCAGTTGTAGTTTCCTATCGCAATGGGAGCGGTTTTTGGCTTTTTTGTATTGGTTTTCAAATCAATCAGCTGATGAAAAACAGAGTCTAACAATTGCGTTTCATACGCGATTCGCACATAATCGCCTATGATGATGCGTTCTCTACAAATCAAGGTCGTTTGCGAACCTAGACAAGAAAAATTACCCATCTCACAATGTGCATTCTTCCCTATCTGAAAATAGACATCTTTTCCAAAATGCACATAGCCTTTAAACACCACCGTTCCTACAATCACAATTTCTCCAATACCTCTAGAACGGGTCTGCGCCTCAAACGGATGCCCAAAACCAATCATCCCTTTTTTGATAGGAGCATCGATCACCACACGACCACTTAGGTTGGTCAATTTATAATCTCCATATATAAAAACAGGAAGTTTTAGCGCAGTTTGAAAAGAAAACATTTTCAGATTAAAATAATAGGTCTTGATCCAGTTCACAGACCAGAAAGCTCTCCAACGCTTACGTACTCTTCGTAAAGGATTCAATGCGCTCATTATTTTTTTCTCTTTAAGATGGTATTCACTAAGGATCGGAAGCCAATTTTGGTATCTAATAATCGAAATGAATATAGCGAAGAAATTACAATTAAACCGATAAGCACCCCATATTTAAATAGCGGAGCCTCGATATACGTCGCCATAAAGGCTGCACCACAAAGCAATAAACAGATTAAAAAAACAGGATAAAACGCAGGTTTCATTTGAAATCCGTAGCGATAATAGGTAATGATTCGGACGCCTACATAATGAATAATGAAGTATGCGAACAAACTCATCCCAATCCCTTCTAATCCCCTAAAATAGTAGCCGAGTATATTTAAAGCCAATAAAATACTATTAAAAAAAACAGCGGTTTTGGTAAAGAGTTTTGAATCGCCTTTGGCAATAATCACATAGCCCATAGACCAAGAAACGGCTTTAAACACCATGCCTAAAATTCCCCAGCGTACCAGCGCTACCGCCGGCTCAAACTCGTCAGAATACAATAAAGAGATAAATAAAGGGGCAAACGCAATAAAAACGATTACTACAGGAGTAATCAGGAGTAAAGCAATAAATGCTTGCTCAAAAACCGTTTTGACCACCGCTTTGATATCATCACATACAGCGGCAAGCCTTGGATAATAATCAGTGGACATGGCATTAAAAATGAGCCCTACATAATTATTGAGAATCGCAATTCCAGCCCCGTAAAAACCAGCTTCTATTTTTCCGCCTTCAGCGCGGATATAGACCAAAATAAGGTAGGCGACAATTAATCCGATGATGCTACTAAAACTAAGTGCTAAACCGAGTTTGATCATTGGTTTCCCTTCCGACAACACCATTTTATTGGTTACCGAAGCATGTGTCTTAATTGTTTGCTTTGCAAAGAAATACGCAAATAGAAACACAAATCCAGACGTCATGACAATAGCGGGTAAAATTCCGTCTAATTTCAGGTAATAATACAACGGAATGGTCACGATAAGCCCTGCGATAGCTCCGTAGATATTCGCTTTCGCTAAAAAAGCCAACTTCCGTAACCCTTGTAAAATAGCAAGATTGCTCATGGCGAGTTGATTAAAAACCACCGCCAATCCTAGCCACATAAAGGTGTAGGTGTACTCATACGAATCAAACGTAAACCAACTCAAAACCCCTGAAAAAACGACGGTAAAAAGTGCTCCAATCAAGGCGGTAATCCACACCAAGCGTTTTAGGATCGCAATCATTCGGTAAGCTTGGGGCTCTTCCCCTTTTTTGTGGTGTGCCGAAATTTCTTTGACCGCACTCTTATCAAGTCCTAATTGCGTAGCTACAGTAATTAATTGCAAGGGGCGTGTTAATAGATTCGAGATCCCGACCCCTTCGGGCCCTAACAAAAGCGCCATGATTTTGGAGCGAATCACTGTTACTAGAATACGAATCACCTGCACACCTCCAAAGAGTGAAGTAGCTTTCATCACTTGTTGATATGACTTTTTCTCGTCTTCCAATTAGTAATTGTTTAGAATAGAAATGACCTCAGCAACAGTGGCATCATCCATCACTGGACTCAGCGGAATACTAATCACTTCCTTGTGAATCTGCTCTGTGACTGGAAACGACAAATGCGCATATTCCAGCAATGCCTCTTGCTGATGCGGTGGAATCGGGTAATGAATAATCGTTCCTACGCCCTGCTCGGTAAGATACGTACGTAAATGATCTCGAGTAGTGCATCGGATGACAAAAAGATGAAACACATGTGAGTCATCTCCTTTCCACTCAGGTAGGATCAATTTAGGGTTTTGGATCTCTTGTAGATACCGTTTGGCTATCGCACGTCTTCGGTCATTGGCGGTATCCAAATCCCGCAACTTAATCCGTAAAAATAGCGCCTGCACCTCATCCAGACGAGAGTTAATTCCTCTGTATGCACTCACATAGCGCTCTTTAAATCCGTAATTACGATACGATCGTATGACCTCGGCGAGGGCTTTATCGTTGGTGGTTATAACTCCTCCGTCTCCTAACGCCCCTAAATTTTTGGTGGGATAAAAACTAAATCCCGAAGCATCACCTAGACTTCCACTGCGTTTTCCCTGAGCGTTCATCGCCCCATGAGATTGCGCGGAGTCTGTGACGACGAGTAATGAGTTTGCTTTCGCGAAAGCAGACACCCGCTCCATATCGGCTAATTGCCCATACAGATGTGTCGGCATGATCACTTTGGTTTTTGGAGTCAGTTTCTGTTGAAGATCTGTAAAATCGAAATTATAGGTAGTCGCATCCGCTTCTACTAACACCGGAACCAATCCTGCTTGTTGGATGCCTAAAATCGTAGCAATATAGGTATTGGAAGCCACCAGAACCTCATCGCCTTCAGCAAGCTTCCCAAGGATTTTATAGCCTTCTAGAATCATGCGCAAAGCATCCAATCCGTTGGCAGTGCCGATGCCGTATTTTGTGCCACAGTAGGCGGCAAACTCCTCTTCAAAGAGGCGTACCTCATCCCCAAGAATGTACCATCCTTTTTCTAGAAAAGCAGCGAATTTTTCCTGAAACTCGGCATCATACGGAGCATTGATCGCACGTAGATCTAAAAATGGAATCATAAAAACACGTCGTTTAAAAGGTGATGGTTTGCGGTTTCAATTTCATAAAACCGATGTACAAAAGTACGCGCACCAAAGCATTCTTTCCAATAGGAAAGCCCTTTGTTCAATTTTTGTCCTTGCTGCTCATTCGAAATCCCGAAATCAAAATACCATTTTCCCGCAAAGGTGTCGGTGATGAGTTGTTCAAAAAGAAAGTCCAAAGCGCCTAGTTCTTGTTTCTGAGCATTGGCGGAGATATACTGCACGTGTGCAGTGGTCTTGGTTTCAAAAATAGTCGCTCCCGCAACGATCTGATCTTCTTTATAGACATTAAATTGTCGGATGTTTTTAGGGAATTTCGCGTGAAGCGATTGTATTTCTTTCAGTGTATGTGTAGGAGTCGCATCATGGCGTTTTTCTAGATTAGGGAGTAATATCTCATTCCAAAACTCCTTAAAATTCGGTGTTTCTGCGATACGCAAGCCTTGCTTTTGAGCTTTTTTTACTCCTTCTACTCTATTAGATTGTATGGAAAGTCTGTTGCGATAATCAATCACCGAAGCCGTATCAACGCGTATACAGCTAGCTTTTAATAACTGTAAGGCATATGCCATTTCTTCTGAAGGCAACGAACTATAAAACGGAGGAAGTTCTTTAAGATGGAGTTTTGTGATTCCTTGGTCGTGTAGATGCTTCAAAAGTATTTGACTGATTTCGATCACATCGACCAATTTTACTTTGGGAGACAACACCAAACCCCCATAGGTCAATCCCTGATGACTGTACAGCTGATTTGCTAGTACATTAGCAGGAAGTACGGCAACGAGTTTGGAGCCTTTATGAATGAGTAGCGAGTGATCTGTAAAACGATCACTGTGATACTCCATAAAATCTCTGTGAAACAGAAACGTAGCATTTTTCGCGGAAGCGATCAACTCATTCCACGCATTGCGATGGGAAGCTTGGTACGTTTGTACGGTATATTGCGTTGTATTGTTTATAATATTGGTTTTGGTTACTTAGCGTATTACATAGATAACGATAAAATGGAAACTATCGTTTACACATCCTGTAATTCTTCTCGCTAAGATATAAAATGCCCCCTAACCCCCGAAGGAGAGAAGCCCCCTAGCCCCCGAAGGGGAGAGGCCCCCTAGCCCCCGAAGGGGGAACTCTTACTCTGTACTTCAAAAATCAAAAATCTCCAATCGCTAATCTCCAATCTATATACTTCAATATTTAGTTATTGGTAATTCAAAAATAGAGTAACACTCTAAAATAGAGTACTACTCTATTTTTGGTTTTAATATCCATTCGAGAACCGTTGAGAATATGTCGAACTACAAAGAATAGGTTTCGACTGCGCTCAACCAGACAGTTGCAATGCTATGCGTACTGTAAATGTTTCTACATACAGGCACAAGTTCGTAATAAAAACTAAAACAAGGCTCCTTCCCTCAGCGAGGGAAGGTGGATGTGTCGAAGAATGAGACACAGACGGAAGGGAGAGCCCCCCCCAACCCCCGAAGGGGGAACTAAAACTTACTATAAAAACTAAATCAAAAACTCCTTCCCTCAGCGAGGGAAGGTGGCTATAATGAGGAACGAGTTATAGACGGAAGGGAGAGAAGCCCCCTAACCCCCGAAGGGGGAACTAAAACATTCTATAAAAACTAAATCAAAAACTCCTTCCCTCAGCGAGGGAAGGTGGATGTGTCGAAGAATGAGACACAGACGGAAGGGAGAGATCATGAAATCTTGCAGAAATGTCTATTTGAAACCTCACATCAAAAATAAAGTAACACTCTATTTTTCGTTTTCTCTTAATACGCTTTCGCGAAAGCGTATAAAAAAAGCCCCATTCTAGAAGAACAGGGCTATATATCTTGTCGCTACATTAGATTATACAATCTTGTTACGCTTACGGTCTACTTCTTTTAAATGCACTTTACGTAAACGTAAATGATTTGGAGTCACCTCTACATACTCATCTTTCTGAATGTATTCTAAGGCTTCTTCTAAAGAGAATTTGATTGCAGGGACAATTTTTGCCTTGTCATCTGCTCCTGAAGAACGTACGTTACTTTGCTTTTTAGCTTTGGTGATATTGATGTTCATATCATCCTGACGTGAGTTTTCACCGATCACCTGACCTTCATAAATATCTTCTCCTGGTGATACAAAAAACTTCCCACGATCCTGTAGTTTATCGATAGAATATGGAATCGCACTTCCGTTTTCCATAGACACTAAAGAACCACTAATACGCCCAGGGATTTCTCCTTTAAACGGTTGGTATTCTTTAAAACGGTGTGCCATAATGGCCTCTCCAGCCGTAGCGGTCAGCAACTGATTACGGAGTCCGATGATACCACGTGATGGGATCATAAACTCGATAATCATACGTTCTCCTTTTGCTTCCATAGAGAGCATTTCTCCTTTACGCATGGTCACAAACTCAACCGCTTTTCCTGATACATTTTCTGGAAGGTCAATGGTAAGCTCTTCGATAGGCTCACATTTGACACCGTCTATTTCTTTGATAATTACTTGCGGTTGCCCAATTTGTAATTCATATCCTTCACGACGCATCGTTTCTATTAATACAGAGAGGTGCATCACCCCACGACCGTATACTAAGAATTTATCCGCACTATCGGTATCATTGACACGAAGGGCTAGGTTTTTTTCTAATTCTCTTGTTAAACGATCTTTGATATGACGCGACGTCACAAACTTTCCATCTTTTCCGAAGAAAGGAGAATCGTTAATAGAGAATAACATACTCATCGTTGGCTCATCAATGGCAATGGTAGCTAATCCTTCTGGATTTTCAAGATCGGCAACAGTATCACCAATTTCAAACCCTTCTAGTCCAACAATCGCACAAATATCACCAGCTTGTACGCTTTCTACTTTCAAACGACCTAAACCATCAAACGTGTGTAATTCTTTGATACGTGTTTTCTTGATCGTTCCATCACGCTTCACCAACGATACTTGCATTCCTTCTTTCAGTTCGCCACGATTTAAACGTCCGATCGCGATACGTCCTGTAAAGGAAGAGAAATCTAACGATGTAATTAACATCTGCGTATTTCCCTCAGCAATTTTTGGTGCAGGAATATTGTTCATCACCATTTCTAGTAATGGCTCAATCGAATCAGTTTCATTTTGCCAGTCATCACTCATCCAGTTATTCTTTGCGCTTCCGTATACGGTAGGAAAGTCTAACTGCCACTCTTCGGCACCCAATTCGAACATCAGATCAAATACCTTTTCATGTACTTCTTCTGGCGTACAGTTTTCTTTATCCACTTTATTGATCACTACACAAGGCTTCAACCCTAAGTCTAATGCTTTTTGTAATACAAAACGTGTTTGTGGCATGGGTCCTTCAAAAGCATCCACTAGCAAACACACCCCGTCTGCCATGTTTAGTACACGCTCTACCTCTCCTCCAAAGTCGGCGTGACCAGGGGTGTCAATAATATTAATTTTGGTTCCTTTATACATCACAGATACATTCTTAGATGTAATAGTAATCCCACGCTCACGTTCTAGATCATTATTATCAAGGATGAGTTCTCCTTTGGATTCGTTTTCACGAAAAAGTTCACAGTGATACATAATCTTGTCGACTAGGGTGGTCTTACCGTGGTCAACGTGTGCAATGATGGCGATGTTTCTAATATCCATAATCTATGCCCGAGTAAACGGGGTCTTTTAAATTAAATGCCTTTTAAAAAAACGCCTAGTGATTACCAGCCGTTTTTGGCGGTGCAAAAGTACTCTTTTTTAATGGATAAATAACCGCTTGTACTAGAATAATAGAATGATAACGATTTCGTAGCATTGGGGAGGGTTTCTAGAAGATCAAAAAACCTTAGGTATAGGTAGTTATTAGCGTATACAAAGCGTTAGGAATTTGATGTTTATTTTCTGGTGAAAGGATTGTTTTTTTTGCTTCTGCCTTGCGGTAGTCAGGTGCGCGAAAATTCATCTAGACGTAGGACTTTAGGACGTCAGACATAGGGCTGATTTCAGAAGCATGAGTGTTATGTTAACACATAGGATGCTCGTATCCGCGCTTCTTTTTCTCTTCTACAAAAAGTTAATGGCATTATACTCTTCCAAAATTACGGAAAGCCGTAACAAACTCTAATTTCAAAGAGGTATGTTTATAACCGATTTCAAACGTTTATACCTATTTGTAGTCGTTTGTAAACGATAGTAAATAATAATCTAAACGCACAAAACCTCTAAATAGCAACACATAACAGGCATATTTCTTAAAAATTCAGTTACATTTGAAAGGGATCGCTTTATATAGAATTATTATAGAGGTCATGATATACACTAGTTAGCAGCAATTTAAAAAGAATGAATAAAAATTCAAGAAATCCTATGATTACACTTTTTTTTGCTATAATTATCGGTGTTTTTTCAATTATAACAGCTATTGTTCAATACAATGAAAAGATTAAGGAGAAAAAGCAAGCCGAAATTCAGGAAGCTGAAGCAAAAGATTATAGACTACGTTTCGAAGCTTCCCAAAAAAAACTACTTGAACTTCAAGAGGAAAACAAGACTTATACAGTTAAAAATATAGAGTTGTCCAATGAATCTTTGAAACTACAAGAGGAAAACAAGACGTTAACAGTTAAGAATATAGAACTTTCCAATGAATCTTTAAGATATAATACTAGTTATGGAAGCTATCCAATAATAGTCATTAGTGGATATCAAAGTAGAGCATTTAAAGGCCGGAACACAGAAGAAACTATTGATTTTAAAATTCTCGATTTCAATGTTATAAATAGCGGAGAATATCCATTGAAAAACGTAAAATTAAAATTTAATGACGTTTATGGAAAACTTATAGGACAATATGTAACTGTAGGTAAGTCATCTATTTCTCAAGAACCGGATAAAAGGTTTAAAACCATAGACCCTGCTAGAGAATTATCAATTGGCTCAATACCTAAACATGAAGTATTAAGAGAACTGTACTTTACGACATTACCAATGAATTTTGAAGGAACTTATGAGGTCGAAGTTGTATGGGATTCAGGTTATATTAGCTACTTAATTGATGTCGTAAATAAAGAAGAAGACTTATCCTTTATTTATAGTCAAATTTATGCTCCCGATATTAAGACCAAAAAAGATGATATCTTAAATTTAATTACCGAAAATTTCACTCTTAACAAATACACAATAAAGTAAATATAAAAACAGCTGCTAACACCGGTAACCGTTGCACAACCCTATAATTTTCTAAAAAGCAAGTGCCTATAAGACGTTTTAAGGGGACTTTATTTTCTATCCTACATCCTAAAAGTGAATTTTTAAGGAGCGTACAACACCTCCTTTTGACCCAAAAAAAAGCGTTTTTGCAAAAACAGTAAACTTTGAGATTCCTACCCCACTTTTCACCTTTTTATGAGTGAATTTGAGATACTTCTTCAGATTATACGGCATGGCTGAAAGGTGCATTACCTTATTTGCTTGTTGAAGTCCTATCGTATGGATCTTCCTCAGCCCCATAAATTGGGTTAGCGTACCAAAAACGGGTTCTACTGTACTCTGTCGTTTTTAACCGTCTATAAAAATTAGTTTCTGGAACGCGATCACTTAATTGAAAACTATTAAGTAATTTCTCCTGATAAATCTTAAATCCTTACATACAACAAGTTACTAATTTTATGTATTTTTAGCAAGACTTGTGCAACAGGCACACCGGCTATAGTTCATTGCTATCATAGGCTTTTAGAGAGGTTTTTACTTCTTTATTAAGTCCGTCAAATTTTTATTTTTATATATAGAAATTAAAAGTTAAATAGAAAATATAAAAATTCGGCTCTGTGTTAATCCGACAAGCTAGTGTCTTTTAGTACGCTACGTTTCATACACAAACCGTTACCCAACATTTGACCAAAGATGAAACCTGAGACTTTAAAACATTATTTTAGAGATTTAATTTATCTCATAAAAGAAAGAAATGCGGAATTAAAAGCGGAGAAAAACAAATCGGATTATTATAGTGGAATCGAATTTGGATACTATGAAATTATTGAATTAATAAAAAGTCAAGCTGACTCGTTTGAAATAAAAATTGATGATTTAGGTTTCAATGATTATGAGAAATACACTAAGCAAAAGAAATAATGTTTTGGAAAAAAGGAAATACTAAAAATACAAAAGGAAAAATTGAACTGAATAGCAACGGATTTCAAGTCACTCACAATAACGGAGTTTCTTTGGTTGAATGGAATTTAATTGACAAAATAACCGCTTACAAAGTAGATTTAATAACGATTGACGAAATCTGTTTTGAAATTGAGCATTTGAATAAATCTTTACTGATAACAGAAGAATGTGTTGGATGGAGAGTTTTTCTTAAGGAATTATTAGAGAAATTTCCATTAATTGATAAAGAATGGGAAGAAAAAATTGTTCAACCACCTTTCGAAAGAAATGAAACTGAATTATATATTCGGAACAAAAACGTTGCCTAACCGGTAACCGTTGCACAACCAACTCAAAAAGACTGAAATTAATAAAATATGATACCAAACTTTGTGAAAATTGTTGAGTGTTTTAACATCACAGGAGTCGGACTTTTGACAGAATTGCAACATAATATAAACGGAATTCCACCGAACACTGAAATAATTGACTTGAATACAGACGAAACTTGGATAATTAAAAAAAGAGTTCATCACGGAATTTTAATTTTAGACAAATCCGAAAAGTATTTTGAATGTGAAACTGATTCTATGCACATAGATAGTGTTTTCAAAACTCTAACGGAAAGAAAAATAGCAGTGGACAAAGAATTGAATAAAAGAAAAAATGGTGTTTATATGTATTTAATTAAGCCTGAGAAGAAAAAACAGAAATTAAAACCTGAAATTGGAACTGAATTAAAAATAAAAAAAACGACACCACAACAAGGCGTATAATTAATTGCGGCTGAATTACCTCAACGGAAATTCAATCTTATTAATTATCTTTCCGCAACATCGGAAAACGACTCGCGTCCTTTTCCCGTAAAAAATCATACACAAACCGTTATAGCCAATTAGAAGATGGAATTTGAAAAGGAATATTTAACTGATTTAGTGAAAGGAAAGACCAAAGGGGATTTTCCACCATTCTCTTCGGGGAAATGGAAAAAATCGGATGAATACTTAAAGCAGATAGTTGGCAGGCTAAAAGATATTAAATCAATTCAAGTTGAAGCTGATTTTAATCATTACGGAAGTGGATTTAGTTCTTATGTTCATCTTTATTTATCAAAAACAGATAAAAGTGACACTAAAATATCACAAGATGGAGAATTAAGAACTGGAGAAACGAATGGGTTAATGATGTATTTATGCCGAATGGCTCCATTTTCCGTTTACGGAGAAGGAACTTGGCACAAGACATTTAATAAAGATAAAGGGCAGTCAGGTAGTTCGCATTATATAGAACCAGAAGATATTGGAACAACACCAGAAAGTGATTGGGGAATTGAATTAAATGAAATTCAGAATATCCTAAATCAGTATGGAATAAGTGTTTTGACTAAAGTAGAATTAGATAAAAAATTAGAATTTAAAATATCTATCCCAACTATTCTTTCAGAGCCGCCATTTAAAGTGTTTGATTGTCTGTTTTATTGGGAAGACTAGATGACCTCCTCTCATTAAACAGTTCTAATCAGGGGAAGCCTACATTTTATTTTGGATTAACTACTTTTTTATCAATTATGTCATTATCATCTTTATAGAATAACATTTGAGTGAACAGAATTGCAATTGATATATCGAAATCTAAAAAAGCTGGAAAGTTGATTACGAGACAATGGTTTCTCGAAAAATTATTCGAATATTTGCTTCCATTAATGCTTGTTGGAATGTTTCCATTTATAGCGATAATGGAATTAAATTCGAATTTAAACAAAGACGAACCGATTGGACTATCTCTTACCTTTCTAATTTTCACACTAACAATTGGAGGATTTATGATTTATTCAATTTTCAATGTGTATAAATTAAAGCGGATTAAAGGAATATCGAGAGGAAAAAACTCAAATCTGATTAAAAAGATTGCGGAAAAAAATGAATGGAATATTTCAGCGAATAATAAACAGATAGCAATAATCAATTTTTCTTGGAAAGTTTCAGGAACTGATTGGGGAAAACAAATGACAATAATTTACGACGGAACTGATTTGTTAGTGAATTGTATATCGTTCGGACTACACTCAAGTCCTTCACCTTTTCATTGGTTTGCGAATAAAAGAAAAGTGAATAAATTAACAGCGGAATTTGAAAACGGAATAAAAAACGTTTTACAGTCGAGTAGGTAAAGGGGAATCTCACCCCTAAACCTCTCACAGAACCGTACGTGAACCTCTCAATTCATACGGCTCTTAGTATGCAGTCAATTCCTTTAGGTTAACTGATAACCTAATGCCCAATGATAAAACAGGTTTGGATAATCCCTAGTTATACGCCTTAGCCATTTTACAGCTAAGTGTCGACTTCTTTTGAAACCTACACCTGCTGGCTCATTCGCTAAAAATGTCTACTAGACATTTTTTAAACGCTCTGCCCTCTTCAGTCCTAACCTCACGGTTAGCAACCTTGCGACTTACTAATGGTTCAAAGAGCCTGTCCTGAGCGATAGCCGAAGGATTACCCCTGCCCATAAGGGACTTGCACCCTCTAAATGAATATTTTATATTGCTATAAAACAAAGATGCCCATACTGGGCACACACAAAGTGTATAAATCATGTCGCTCTGCGCCACGCTTCATAGCCGGTACGTTGGCAACAAGCTGAAAAAAGTAAAATGAAAAAAAAGAAACCGACCAATGTAGAAGAATATATTGAGCAATTACCTGAAATCGCTCAATCGAAAATAAAAGAATTACGTTCGATTTTAAAAAGTATTGTTCCAGAAGCAAAAGAAGGACTGAAATGGGGGAAACCAGTATTTGAGTCAATAACCATACTTTTTGCATATGCTGCTTATAAATCTCATTTGAGTTTTATACCAACTGGCCCATCTCTGAAACCATTTGAAAAAGAACTTGGTGAATACACAACTAAACAGGATTCTGTTCAATTTTACTATGATAAACCTCTCCCAGAAAATCTTATCCGAAAAATTGCTGAATATAGAAAAAAGGATGCCGAAGAAAATGGAGCAAAATGGAAATATTAAAAAAGCCAGTTACCAGTCGAGTAGGTAAAGGGGAATCTCACCCCTAAACCTCTCACAGAACCGTACGTGAACCTCTCCATTCATACCCCGCTCCCGCCACGCTTGAAGCGTGGCGGGAGCGAAGTAACAAACTATAATTAATAGTTATTTATCGAAATAATTAATCATAGTATTTTTACAAAACCATCTATTTTTAATAAAGTTATTCAACATGTAAATGCAATCCAAAATTAAATATATTGCCATAGCGTTGTTTGTCATTGATGCGATTCTTATTGTAGTCAATACAAAATATCGTGATCCAGTTGCCAGTGCAATTCCAGATTTAAGTAACGCTAAGATTTTCTATTTTTTGGCAATTCTAGGTCTTATGATGTATGGAGGTCTATGGCTTATTGTCTGTTTTAAAAAAATCAACCTAAAAGAAGTATTAAAACTCATACATCTCGGGATAATTACCGCACTTACGATTTCGGTTTTTTTCAATTTGCGTTTAGCAAAAACCAATTACGATAGAATTACATGTAATAATGGAATAGCAGCATATTATGAATATTTTGAACGTGATTGTGGTTCAAAAATAGAAAAACGGTTTGAAGCTGATGTAAAAAATAAAGAAATTAAATACTTCCAAGATGAATATAATCCCAATTGGGAATTTGAAAAAAGACTAAGGGATCAACATGGTATCGAACTTATCAGTTCAAGTTGTACTATGTTTACTTCAATGCATTGTTATAACGATTTGGTGATTGAGTATATTAAGAAAAAAGATAGCCTTCGTTAGTCACTTGCTAGTGCTTGCCTAAATAACAAATACTCTTTTATACGCTTTCGCGAAAGCGTAAACAACCATAACTCCCGCTCCCGCCAGTTTGTAAATGGCATCCATAATACTGTGCTACATCTACCTATAAAAAATCCAAATCTAAAGCAGCTTTTAGATATCTGTAAAAATTAGCTTCTGGAACACAATCACTTCATTGAAAACTATTAAATCATTTCTCCTGAAAAATGGTAACACCTTGTATATAATAAGTTACGCAATATCACTATCTTTAATAAAAACTTGTGCAACAGGCGCACAACCTGTAAACAATACAGCTTCTGCATTAAACGTTAAGGTTCGCCTATTTTATGAGGTCTTGAAATCTTTGGGGTTTCGCTTTGACACAAAAAAAAACAAACCATAAGATTTCGCTAAGTGTGTATCGGAAAGCAAACGCTAATTTGCTGATATACTGTTCATGGCGCAACCAATGGCTGCTATTATACAAGTAACGTAATTATAATTCTAATGGTATGAAGACACCTTCAAATAGTAAGAATAAATTACATTCAAATGTACACTCTTCAAAACCTTTCTTCAATAAGGATGGAGATGGACGTTTTTTTTCTAAGCCCAACGAAATAGAAGAACCATTTTTTAGTCCTTCTACCATCCAGACCAAACCAACAATTGGTCAGCCAAACGATACATACGAACAGGAAGCAGATATGACCGCAGAAAAAGTTGTTCGGACACTGGAAAAACCAAATTCTTCATTGCCTATTCAAAAGAAAGGCGAAATGCATGAACAAGAAGAAGAAATACAAATGAAGGAAAAGAGCATGGAAGAAATGGATGTTATGCGAAAGCCTGTTTTTGGAAGTGAAGATAATTCCCTCGTTCAAGCGAAGTCCATTGAACATCAACTGAGCGATTCTAAAGGAAAAGGCAATCCATTGACAAAAGATGTTAGAAATACTATGGAATCTGCTTTTGGAACCGATTTTAGTTCAGTAAAAATTCATACCGACTCTAGAGCGGTTCAAATGAATAATGCAATAGGAGCACAAGCTTTTACCAATAAAGATGATATCTATTTCAACAAGGATAAATTTGATTCACATTCAAAAGAAGGCAGTAGGCTTTTGGCTCATGAACTTACCCATGTTGTCCAACAGTCAAATAGTCAAGGTATGATTCAAAGAATGGCTGCTTTTAAATATGCTGTTGATTTTATGGATAGTGTAGGAAAGCGAGGTAAAAATCTAGCACCCGATGTGAACACGGCAATAAATGAGCTAATAGCATTAGGGTTTATGAGTATAGCAGATGCGAAGAGTGAACGGCCAACACAGCAACAGCTATCTCCATCAAATCGACTTACTGCTATTCCTACTATTTCCGATAAGAATTTGCCGAAATTAATAGCTGCTATAAAATCTTTTCAACGAGTGGTTATTGGGTCAAAAAGCCCCGATGGTCGGATTGACAGACATGGCGCTGCGCATCAATATTTGAATACCGCTACCTCAAGCCCTTCCACACGAGATATTCAAAATATCAAAAAAAATAGAAAAGCCATAGGACTTACTACGGTTAGTGGTGCTCAAGAACTTGGTGGAGGATTAACAGCATCGGTAGGGAATATTACAAATGGGAATGTTCCTACAGATCTATTAAATGTTCAAAAACGTTTGGTAGAATTAAAAATTCTATCATCAGCAAATGCTACGTCTGAGAATCCCAATACAATTATCCAAGCTAATCAAGCTACTTATCCTTCCCAGCCTGTTTATATAAAACCAAAACACATCCCTCGTACGATTCGTGCAATTGTTAAATTTCAGAATCCAAGGCACCGAAGAAAAAACCCAAGAGGGAAAGATGTTGGTTGGTGGGCTCGCAAAAACCTTCTCGGTACTAAAATCTGGACCGCAAAAGTTGTAGCGCCTAACGATGCCACATTTATATTAATGAGAGATTATAGTGTGCATTCATTTTCCTTTAAAAATAAAGCTAAGCAACATGTTAAAAGTTCTTTTTATGGACCTGTTCGGTCAGGACATACTGTTTCAGCCAAGGGACTAACAACAAGAGGAACAGCTCAACCGAATCATCCTGTTAAAGAATATACGGCTTATGGGTTAAACAACGCACAGGGAAAGGCATTGAAATGGGTTGAACATGCGGAAGGACGTTTCGATGCCGTTAACACTTATGATCGAGCTATTGTTTCATTTGGATTTATACAATTTGCAGGCTTAAGGAGTTTGGAAAAACTTCTGGCATTAATAAAGAATGATTCTCCTACCGAATTTCGTGATCTCTTTCAAAAATACGGTATTGACGTTGAATATAATATCAAAAATAATCGTATCAATAAAGCTCAGGCAACTGTTGTTGATGTAGTTACAGGTACTATCAAGCGTGGAAGACCTGCCTTGGAAGCCATTCGGAAAAGTCCTGTTTTAACAGCCGCATTCGTCAAGGCAGGTCATTATATTCAGGTACAACGTGCACAAATAGAAATGGCAACAAAAAAGTATGCGCTTCCTGCCATAAAAATAAGATTCGGGCAAAATATTAAGGTTTTGGGAACAAGTATTTCTACATCCAAACGCCGAATAAGTGACGTAATGAGATCTGAAAAAGGACTCGCAGCATTGATTAGCTGCTATATCAATTTACCAGCGCGTGTTCGTCCGATTTTCAGAAATGCGATTAGGTCTGTAGGGTCAGGGACAGCTAAAGCTACTACATGGGGTACTCTATCAAGACTGAGTGATTCTGATATTATTAATCGAGCGCTGAGAGATCCAAATTTACCATCAACGTGGAGAAATCGACTGAATGAAATAATAGCCGATACGAATTTAAGTAGTACAAAGTGAAAAATATAAATCATAACTATTTTTTTATAGATTTTACTCGTAGTAAGTTCATGTGTCATCAAAAAAAGAAATACAAGATCTGTGAATCTAAATTTTGTCTATGATGTTACGGTCAGAGTAGATTCAACTGTTATAACATCAAGCCAATTCAATTACCTCATTAAAAAAGAGTTTCCTATATTGCTTGTCGCCCGCTTTAGAAACTCCTAACGTAAAAGATTACAATGAATAATAGCTTCCTAACCAACATTATCATACTCATCATTAACTTTTCATACATGACTACTCACGGACAAGATTTAGAAAAACATCAATGGGAAAATCGAATTCTAATCGTTAAAATAGTAGATACCGAATCAAAAAAATACAAAGCGCAGTTAGAGGAATTTAAAAATTTAGCAGAAGAATTCATTGATCGAAAATTGATACTGTATACAATAAACAACAATCATTATACAGTCACAAATTATAAAAACAGTGCGTTGAATGATACTGGCAACGTTTCAGAGAAACTAGCCCAAAGTATGCTTAATGATACAGAAGTATTTGAAGTACTATTGATAGGACTAGACGGACACGTCAAATTACAACAAACCGAAATCCTGACAAAAGAGGCTCTTTTTAAACGAATAGATTCAATGCCCATGAGAAAAAATGAAAGGAAAAATTAAACCTTAGTTAGCGCCAGCCTTAGACATTCTATTCCTACAACACTTTTTATCCCTACTCCCGCTAGATCGCTACTAGTATCCAATCAAAAAAATACTACATTTTTAAAAGGCAATTATTACACAGTTCGTTTTTATGAGTGCGCTTTCGCGAACCTGCCTGTTCGGCAGACAGGAGCGTATATAGGATGAAGCAACTCTTTGAATCCCCTCACTAGTTTCCAAAGTCAAAAGTTCCTGCTTAACGTACTTTTTCCAAAAATTAGTATATTGACATTAGAATAAAAATCATCATCAAAGCCTATTGGGAAATCCCAGTATTGGATCTAGTAATATTAGCATTTTCTACGATGATAATCAACTGTTAATCCATGATAAAACTCTTTAGGAAAATTCGCCAAAAAATGCTTGTTGAAAACAAATTCAGCAAATACCTCTTATATGCACTCGGAGAAATCATACTTGTTGTTATTGGAATTTTAATTGCGGTTGCTATCAATAATAGTCAACAGCAAAAAATAACCTTAAAAAAAGAACAAACCTACCTTAAAGGGTTACAACAAGAATTTATAACCAGTCAGCGAAAACTCAATGAACTACTAGAGGTAAATAAGCAAAACTATGTGGGCGTTAAGACGATACTGGAAACTATTTCAAATCCGACAGTATCACTCAATGAAAAACAATTCTCAGAATTACTCTTTCGCTCTTTTTCTTCAGACATCTCTTTCAATGCAAATAATTCGCTACTGAATGAAATCATCAACTCTGGTAGCTTAAAGGATATTGCCAATGACACCCTCAGAGTACTATTAACAAATTGGGAATCAACGCTGGAAGACGTGGCGAGACAAGAGCAAGAACTAGGTGTTCAAAGAGTGAGAGTACTTGATATGTTTAGAACAAACGAATATAGTATCAAAACGATCTTTGAGCAAACAAACCCTAATTCTGAACTAAATTACCATAAGGCAGATAGTAACGTAAGTAATTTGAATTTATTAAAATCATTGGAATTTGAAAACAATATGTTGATGTTTTATTTGACTAGCAAAGCAACAGAAACATCACACTACACTCCCTTAATGAATGAACTAAATTCAATTTTAGCATTATTAGAAACCGAAATCAAATGAAAGTATAAACTATCCAAAAAAAGCGGTAGGAACCTATTAAAGAGCTAAAAAAATAGAAAAGGAATATCATAAAAACGATACAAGATGACCACAACACCAGAACATGATGCACGCATCGCAAACATGATATTTGCCTCCGTATATCCTCATTATGTGAATAAAGTGGAGAAGAAAGGACGCACAAAAGAAGAATTACACCAAGTCATCGAATGGTTGACAGGGTATGGTGACAAAAAATTACAAGAACTCATTGACCAAAAAGTGACCTTTGAAACCTTTTTTGCAAAAGCCACATTACATCCAAATGCACATCTGATCAAAGGTGTCATTTGTGGGTATAGAATCGAGGATATTGAAACGCCACTTACTAGAGAAGCACGCTACTTAGATAAGCTGGTCGATGAATTGGCCAAAGGAAGAAAAATGGAGAAGATTTTGCGACAAGCAACATAAAATAATAGCTAAAAATAGTGTGTCTAGAAACAGGTTCTTTTCATTAATGGGGATTAATCCTTGACCAACCGCTGTGTAAAAATTCCTGCATCACTTGTTAATTTCACAAGATAGATTCCTTTAGAAAGCGATGATACATCTAGTTGATTATTTTGAATTCGCTCGGTGAGTATGGCTTGCCCTAAGACGTTATACACCGTTATTTGTTGAATGGGGAGCGCACTCTCTATAAACATCACATCAGTTGCTGGGTTTGGATATAAAGAAATTTCTGTCGTGTTAACATCTGTGACCGATAAAAGTTCTGGATCGAGACGCCAAATTTCATTACTAGGACTCGTATTTGGAGCAAAAGGATCGTCATACCCCACGCCAACATATCCTATATCATTAATGGTAAAACCAAAAGGAGTACCCGATTGAAATTGTGGCGATTCAATAGCCTCCCAAGAATCATTAATAGGATTATAACGTCTAAAAATGGTATTTAAAATACCTAAGTCCAATAGCCCTAAACCGACATATGCTTGATCCTGTATAACAAACACTGCGGGATCAAATAAAAAATTTTCTGGAATTGATTCTTTTTGTTCCCACTGATCTGTAATGGGATCATACTTCCATAAGTCATTGTGAAATGATTTAAATTTTGAGCCAAAAAGTATATATCCATTAGAATCAAGTACAAAACCTACATTTGATCCCTCATTTGGCCCTAAAAACGGCGCTCTTTCTGTCCAGCTATCTGTTTCTGGATCATAAGAAGCAAAATTACTTATATCCTCTTGTTCCGTAATACCTATAACATATCCTAATCCACTTATAGTAAATGCAGTAGCATGATAACCAAAGAGTGCTGAATCTACAAAGGGATACCCTGTACGTTGCTCCCATGTACTTGCTACAATACCAAATTCCCACAACTCAGAGATATCATCATTAGAACTAAGCCCTATAAAAAAGACACGATCATCTATCACAAAAGGATCGGCTAGAAATAGTACACTAGAAGGAAACGCTGCAACAAACTCCCAACTATCATTTGATGAAGTATACTTATATAAACTAGATGGAGAATTTGATTGATTTATACCTTCCCTGACAGCGACATAAGCTTCTCCCTCAATAACAAAACTTGAATTTGAATATGCCTCAAAAGGAAAATCATTCAGTTGCGTCCATGCGTCTTGTGCATAGTTTATAAATGAATAGAAAAGTAGGAAGCAAAATAGTAGTACTCTCATGATCAGATTCTTTGATGCCTTGAAGGTAAGGATTAATATGCTTTCGCGAAAGCGTATAAAACAGCATACTTTTTCAGATATATACATACCTACATAATTCGAAAATATACGTATGTTTAGATATGACTTACGTATAAAACGAATAACCCCATAGTAACTTGTGTTACTTTTTATATATTTACCTCACAACGAATTAAATGGCAAATTCATGAGAATGCTTTTTTTCATCACGATATTTCTAATAAGCCATGCCGTAGTTGCTCAATTTGAAGAACAGCAAATTATCTCAACAACCACATCCTCCCCATACATCGCCCAACCCTATGATATAGATAATGACGGAGCGATGGATGTATTGGTGGCTTTTGGAGAAAATCTTTCATTGTCATGGTTTAGAAATACGGATGGTTTGGGGACCTTTAGTGAAGAAATCCTAATTAATTCCAACCCAGTCTTGTACTTATCTATACATTTTACAGATATTGATACAGATGGAGATCGTGATATTTTATTTATTGAAAACAACCCCAGACGTCTGGTTTGGCTAGAAAATACAGATGGTGAAGGTACTTTTGGCCCCGAACAAGAGATCGCAGAAGAAGATTATATTGACAGTGTCGTACCTATGGATTTTGATAATGATGGAGATATAGATCTCATAAGTTCGTATACAGATACGTTTACAGATACCATACGATGGTATGAAAATATTGATGGATCGGGAGTTTTCAGTGAACCAGAACTATTATTTGATAATTTATCGAGACTAAGCAAATTAGTGATTGCAGATATTAATAACGATACTTTTGAAGACATCCTTACTTCTCACGAAAATGAAGGTCCTGCCACCATTATTTGGTACCAAAACACTGGAAATGCCTCTTTTCAGGATGCAACCGTTTTACATCAATACGATTATTTTACCGAACCTACTGTATCTGATCAAACAAGTGTGTACGAGCTTCAGTTTGCAGATATTAATAATGATGATTTAAAAGATGTGGTTTTTATTGCAGAGCTTGACTTTCCAGAGTTTTATTATAGAAAACTTAGTTGGTTAGAAAATCTAGATAATATGGGAAACTTTGGTGTTCTAGTAGATATTTTTGAAGATACGTTTGATGTCTATCGCTTTTTTGATATTGATGACGACGGTGACAATGATATTATTAAATATTTTAGAAATTTTGATCAGATTTCTTGGATTGAATATGATCAAGATCTAGCAGCATTTACTACAGAACGCGTCATCACAACAGAAGTTGATTTCACAAGAAATGTACAAGCTGCCGATTTTAATAATGATGGGTTATTGGACATCGTCTCTGCTTCTAGTGGAGATGACAAAGTAGCTTGGTATCTAAATACAGGTACTTTATCCATTCAAGAGACTAAAGTCTCGCCATATACGATCACACCAAATCCTGTTAATAACCTACTCACTATTACAGGAGAAAAAGACATCACTACCGTAACAGTATACACGCTTACAGGACAAGAACTAACTATAGAAATAGAAAATAACACTATTGACGTTTCTCAATTACCCGCTGGGTATTATTTTTTGAATATTCAAAACACTGCCTTATTTTCTAAGACAATTACATTCATTAAAAAGTAAATAAAAGATAGTAGCACACAACTAATCCTATTCAATACGCGTTAAGAGTAACAAAGATGAAACCCAAACCATGAAACTGCTTCTTACACACGCCTTCTTACTACTATCCATTCTCACCTACGCACAAGAGCCCCATTGGGACGCTCAACTATTGGAAAAGACAAAAGGAAAAAAAGTGATTTGTTGGGAAGCTCCCTACAGTAATACTACTACTTGGACTGCTATCGTTAAAGTCAAGAAAAAAGTAGGCCTTTACCTAGTTTCCATGACAGAGGATATAAATGAAGAAGGGAATGTTAGTACTAATGTGGATGATGTCAACGAACAGATTGAGCCCAAATACAAGGAAATAGGAGTATTTATCTCCGTAAACAAAGAAGAAAGTGATCGAGTTGATTATCTACAGGGATTTGAGGTAAAAGTTGCCGAAGTCCCATCCAAAAAGAAAACAGGGATTATTATCCAATATGGAGACAGCTATGATGTTTATTATATGGATGCAAAGGACTTTTTTCAAGCCATAGATTGGGAACAAAATAAAGGGACGCATGTGCCTGTACTAAACAATGAAAAATGGGGAATTTACGATTGGTATCACCAAAAATATGTATTCAACTGTGACTATGCCTCTGTAGAAGCGCTTCCAAAAACCACCGATCCTTATGGATTTAATGAGTATTCTATAGAGATATTTAAAGCCTTTAACGACGATTCTGAAAGAGACAATATAGACATTATAGATCTAGATGGTAACAATGGGGATGGTCTGTTTAAAGCAAGAAGTGCCAAAACACATAAATGGGGACTGTATCAGTACTTAGGAGACCGTATTGTTGAGGCTATTCCTATGAAATACGATTCTCTTCATCATTTCCAATGGAATGGAAACTATACGGCAGTTTTCAACGATGGCAAGGTTGGGTTTTATTTATCCTATTGGTCGTATGATGAAGATGCAAGACAAACCGTCCCGTGCATCTATGAAGACTACAAACGCTACACAACAGAAGAAGATCAAATCCCAAGGCTTGCCGTAAAAAAAGAAGGGAAATGGGGTTGGGTAGACTGGTTAACAGGTGAGGAAAAATCAGAGTTTACCTATGAAACTCCAACTGACCTTCCCTATCCGTGGTATGAACAAAAATTATGGTTGGAAGAGTAATACCATTTACCAATTGAATTTACTGTAATAAAACACCCTTTTTTCCTTTCTATTTCACAAGAAAAAAGAAACCGTAGCTTAGGCTATGCTTTAGTTTTCTTTCTCATATAAAGAAAAAAATCATCGTTTTCTTTTCCAGTAAATTCAATTAATAACAGGTATAAATAATGATGCAGAAAAGAATGCGTACGTGTTACTCTTTAAAAAACAACAAAAGAATGAGGCTGTCTAAAAAGTAGTAAACTGGATAAATTGTCATCCTGAGCTTGTCGAAGGAGTATTGGAAATCAATACATTAAAAAACTTCGACAGGTTCAGTTTGACAAGCTTACATTCCTTTTTAGACAACCTCATTTCCATATATTTTATATAAATGAGTAGGAATCTTATGTAATAAGATCACCATCTATCATACCTATTAACAACCCCAAGGCTCTTTTGAGGTACATAAATTAGGATCGCAAGAATAACCACATTGGGAATTATGTTGAGATCCCGATGAACACGTCACTTCTTCTAATTGACTTCCTCCTATTAATTTGTTTAAACTTGCGACTGATTCTTTCTTAAGTGTTAACGATTTTAGATTCTTTTTTTTCATGATTCCTTTTTTTGATTACTAATACTTATAAAAGTACAAAAACAGAACGTGAAATGCCCACATCAAGATTGAGTTTAACATTTTTAACTAATTGATGTTTAACGACATGAAGGTTATGCTTTCGCGAAAGCGTACCAAGCCTTACCCAAATGAAAGACCACAATCTAGACACTCCATCGCATCTAAACCAATAGATGCACCGCAAGCAGGACATAAGTCCTCAACCGAAGTTGTAATTGAATCTGTCCAATTTTTATGAGAAGAAATAACGTCTGGTCGTGTTTCTTTTTCTAAGAACACCTTTTTACTGGTGAATGGAAAAAACATCATATATCTTTTGATTTTCATCCAATAATAACAGACTTGATGGGTTTTTAAATCAGTAGCTTCTATGAATTCATGCCTTTCTAAGCAAAATAACATATCCAGCATATCTCTTTTTGCGAAAGGGATTTTAATGACATCAGTACTTTTAAAAAAGCGATGTCGTTTATAAAGACAACCTTCTCTTTTTAAAGCTTCTACTCGTTCTTCTGTAGATAAGGATGTAAAAACAGCTACCGTAAAAGGAAAAAAAACGTATCGATTCAGGAAGTATCCTATGACCATTAGCAGTGCTATTACTACTATTGGAAGCCAAGGGATATCTGTTACTAAACCTATCATATTTTCTCTTTACATCCTACATCCGCTCAGGCACATCAATGCCTAGTAATCCAAAAGCACTTTTAATCACTTGAGCGACTTTCCCACTTAAGGCCACACGAAAAGCTTTTTCTTCTTCGTTATCAATCCCTAAAATTTGTACTTGTTGGTAGAACGAATTAAACTCTTTTACTAAGTCATACGTGTAATTTGCAATCAACGCCGGGCTATGATTCTGAGCGGCTTGTTGCACAGTAGCAGGATATTCCTGAATTAATTTTAGAAGTTCTTTCTCTTTCGGTTCTAGTGAAGTGGTCGTAATCGTATTTCCTACGCCTAACTCTTTTGCTTTACGCAAGATCGATTGGATCCGTGCGTAGGTGTACTGAATAAAAGGTCCTGTATTTCCTTGAAACTCTACCGACTCTTCTGGGTTAAATAAAATACGTTTTTGAGGATCTACTTTTAAGATATAATACTTAAGCGCTCCCAATCCAATGGTTTTATAAAGGGCTTGTTTTTCTTCTTCAGAGTAGCCTTCTAGCTTTCCGAGTTCTTTAGAAAGGGTTTCGGCGGTTGTTGCCATTTCGCTGATGAGATCATCGGCGTCTACGACAGTACCTTCACGGGATTTCATTTTTCCAGAGGGAAGATCCACCATTCCATAACTTAAATGGAATAGGTTTTCTGCCCAATCATACCCAAGTTTCTTTAAGATTAAGAAGAGTACTTTAAAATGGTAGTCTTGCTCGTTTCCTACGGTATAAATCATCCCTCCAACGTCTGGATTGTCTTTCACACGTTGGATAGCGGTTCCAATATCTTGCGTCATATACACCGCTGTTCCGTCTGAACGGAGGACCAACTTTTCATCGAGACCATCTTCGGTCAGATCACACCATACAGAGCCATCTTCTTTTTTATAGAACACCCCTTTTTCTAGCCCTTCTTCAATATTATCTTTTCCTAGTAAATAGGTATTGCTTTCGTAGTATAAACTATCAAAATCAACGCCTAGATTTTTATAGGTGACAGCAAATCCGTCATACACCCATTGGTTCATTTTCTTCCAGAGCGCTATGACCTCTTTATCTCCTGCTTCCCATTGAAGAAGCATGTCTTGGGCTTCTAGAAGGATAGGAGCCTCCTTTTTTGCTTCTTCTTCGCTTTTACCTGCTGCTATTAAATCTTTAATTTCTTCCTTGTATTCCTGATCAAACTTTACATAGTAATTCCCTACCAATTTATCGCCTTTCAGTCCTGTGCTTTCTGGGGTTTCCCCATTCCCAAAACGTTGCCACGCCAGCATCGACTTACAGATATGAATCCCACGATCATTAATGATCTGAGTTTTGTACACCTTTTTTCCTGAGGCTTCGATGATTTTCGCGACAGCGTACCCCAACAAATTATTACGTACATGTCCTAAATGCAACGGTTTGTTAGTGTTAGGTGAAGAATATTCGACCATCACCGCTTTGCCTTCTGGGGCTTTGGTTCCAAAAGTCGTGTTATGTTGAATCTCCTTGAAGAAATTGATATAATACGAATGCTCAATCACAAGGTTTAAGAATCCTTTGACCACATTAAAGGCACTCACCTCAGCGACATTTTCTACTAAATATTCACCTATTTGGGTACCTATTTGCACTGGATTCCCCTTGACAACACGCAACATCGGAAAGACAACAACGGTGATATCTCCTTCAAATTCTTTACGAGTCGCTTGAAACTCGACCGTTTCAAGATCGGCTTGATACAAGGTGTGAATAGCTTTTTGTACGTGTGTGGTAAGCGTGTGTTGTAAGGACATGAATTCTTATTTTTTTTATATGTAAAATGCCCATCTTCACGGGCATTTCTAGGTGCAAAGATAAGGCAAAAACGGTAGAATAGGTACTTACAACCCGAAGGAAAATAGTGTCCACACAGAAAAATAAGTAGGTCCAAAAAATGAAATCTCACGCCTAAAAACCGATTTATAAAACAAGAAATTCCAAAGATCAAAACCCCGTACTTCTACCTGTTTTTTAAAATACTCTTTTTTATTCGTTCCTATTTTATCAGATTCTTTGTAATTTTTAATCCTTTAACAATCAAAGATTAACCAAATACAAAATCATGAGCAAAAAATCCTCCAATCCAAATAATATAGATAAACCTACGGCAAATAATGTGAAATGCTGGGATAGTAATGGTTCTACAAAAGTAGTCACGCAACGCCTCAAAGAGATGTTTGTCGAAATGGGTCAAAAAACCAACATTGAAAATGGTCAAAAGCCTGCTGAGCGAGCTGTTTTTAGAAAACAACACGGTATTGCCTATGCCAATTTTGTCATCAACAAAGACATTCCAAAAAAATACAAAGTAGGGATCTTTGCGGGGGATTCGTACGAAAGTGTCATTCGTTTTTCTAGTGATACCGCTCCCTCTTCAACCGATCTGCATACCACCATTGGAGTAGGCTTAAAACTCTTTGGCGTCAAAGGGCGAAATTTATTTGGTGAAGGAGATACTGCCGATTTTATCTTTCAGAATATCGATCGGTTTTTTGCAAAAGACGCGCAACAAATGTGTGCATTTACCACCGCTGGCGTGGTCGATCAGGATTATGACGCCTATATCAACAAACATCCAGAAGTCGGTCGCATTTTAGCGGCTATGGCAAAAGAAGAAGGGAGTTGCTTAAGTGCTGCATATTGGGCGATTCTTCCGTTTGAACTAGGAAAAACACAAATTGTAAAATACCGCTTGACTCCTGTAGATACCTATAAAGGCGCTCCTTTTGATGATGACAATTATTTAAAATTAGATTTGGAAAGACGGCTTCGTAAGGGCTCTGCCAAATTTAAGTTTGAAGTTCAGTTACGCACCAACGATAAGACTATGCCGCTTGATGATGCGCAAGTGGTTTGGAGTACCAAGGAAAGTCCGTATGTCTGTATTGCAGAATTACATATTCCGCAACAAGATGTTACGGCGATTGGTCAGGCTGAATTTGGTTCTAATTTATCTTTCAACATTTGGCGAACACTTGCTGCTCATAAACCTTTAGGTTCTATTGCAGAGGCACGTAAGACCGTTTATGAAGCGAGTGCCAATACACGCCATCAAGCCAATGGCCAACAACTACAAGAACCCAAAGAGCGGTGTCCGTTTTTTCATGGAAATACCGACAAAGACGATGATTGTATTGTAAGAGCAGGCATCTACCCTCCTATTGGAATCATGCGTGTCGGCAATAGTAAAGATGAGTATTTTATCGGTCCGCTCGTGGATGAACCCGAAGTAAAAGAAGATCCATATGCGTACAGAGATAAAACCGGTGCGCTAAAACGTCAAGCAGCCCAATTTAGAATCTATGGATTTAATGCGGCTGGAAAAGCGATTAAAGAACTAACGGCAGATAATGCAGACATTACGTGGCATGCCCATTTAGCCAATCAAAAAGCTTCTTGGTATCAATTTCAAATTGCGTTGGATATTCCTGATGCGAGCAATCCAGATATTCCACCTTCGCTTTTGCGAAATATTGATGTGAAGGACAGAAGTACGTTATTTATTGATGGAGGTGCTCAGAGCGTCTCAAAACCAAATATCAAAAAAGGATACACTTTTGAAGGAAAATTTCAATCGAAGGAGGTCTATCTAGGCGAAATGCATACCGATGAAAAAGGGCGGTTGATTATGTTAGGCGGCCATGGAAAATCAGAAAATATTGATGGTAATATTGCGGTGACGTTTGCCAATAATGAAGGGTGGTATGATGATACATCAGACGGCCCTATCACCGCCGATGTAGTATACAAAGGTGTCAAACTTAGTGTAGACCCTGCTTGGGTCGTTTGTGCACCACCAGATTATGCACCCATGCAAAAATCGGTACGTACGATGTGGGATTTAATGCGTGATATCTCCGTACGATCAGGAATGTTAGAACGTCCTGCAAGACCCTCATTTACAAAAGATATTTTACCCATTTTTGAACGCATGACCAACTTACAGTGGGTAAATGCAGGATTTGCAGGCGCTTTTGGATGGGGAGGACAATTCAATTATACGTCTGCTGAGTGGGTGCAACGACTTGGAGATCCCTCGTCTGCCAATTATGAAATGCGTCGTACGATTTCAAATAATTTCCGTCGTTATGATGTTTCTGGTGCAGAAGCACCCCAATTATGGCCTTGGATGTATGGAGATGCGATTGCGATTCCAACGCAAGGATCGGTCCGTCAACACTCGACACTATCCGATTTACAATTATCCTTTTTAGATCAATGGGTCGAAGGGGATTTTGATGCCGATTTTGATGAAGTTAGTACCAACATGATTACACACATTGATCAAGTACCGGTTTCAGAACAACCCGATATGCTGACCAAAGCAGCGATGGATTTTTGCCTTGCAGATGCCTTTCATCCAGGTTGTGAAATGACCTGGCCTATGCGAACTTCAGGCATGTACGCTGCACCTTTTCGATTAAAGCATGCGCCAAAAACACCAAAAACAGATACTCGTTATTATGGCTCCACTATGAACAGCGATGTGATCACAATGCCAGCTGGACCTTTGTTGGGCGGGCAAGTCCCTGGAGGGATTACACGATGGATGGCCGTTCCTTGGCAAACAGATACCGCGAGTTGTAGAGATGGATACACAAAATCATACGATCCCTATTTACCCACATTCTGGCCTGCTAGAGTGCCTAATAACATCTTAAGTGAAGAACTCTATAAAGAAGCAGTAGATCCTAATTTACCTGAAGAAACTAGAAGAGAAGCTTTTGCCTATCGCTATTTTTGGTTAGATGACTTACCCATGGATGGAGAAGCACCAACACAAACCAACCAGATCAATAAAATGATCAAATACTTTGATAAATTAGCCGTTGTCCAAGCAAGACCTGGTGTCCCTGACAATCCTAATTTCCCACCAGAAATGCAAATAGGGATTGTACCCACCGAGAAACAACAAGCAACGCTTCTTGCTGAGACAATGAAAGATTTAAAAGGAATTTTAAATAGTAAAAAGCGGATGGGCAAAAAAGAAGAAGACCTTGTCAATACGACCGTAAAACACTTATCGCACAAAAAACTATTGAATGAGCAATTCTTAATGGAAAATGCAAAAGATCAATTACTCACCTTAATGGAAACAGAATTGATAGCTGATTATAAAATCACGCCGAGTATTCAGCGATTACTAGATTTATTGGCTTCTAAAACACATAAAGCCGATCAGGTGAAAACCACACAACATCAAAAACAACCAAGAAAATCGGTGGGAGTTCCTGAAAGAATGGTTCGTTTTGAACGATTTATACCTAAATAAAAATTTTCATTGACACCTATAAAAACAGACATTCTTATCATAGGTGGCGGTATTGCAGGTTGCATTGCCGCCATCGCTTTGATAGATACACACACCGTTACTTTAATTGATAAATTAGAACATCCTAGAGAACGAATTGGGGAATCACTAGCGCCTGCTGCACAAAGGATTCTTAAAGAACTCGATTTACTAGACGATCTACAATCGCATCAAGAACAACTTCACATTCAAAACTTTGGGATGCAATCCTACTGGGGAAGTGATCAAGTACATATTGTAGACCATCTACGTAATCCTGACGGGTTGAGCTTAAGTTTAGATAGAAAAAAATTTGAAAACTACCTGAGAAAAACGGCCAAAAAAAGAGGTGTCCGCTGTCTCTGGTCTACCAAGCTACATCACAGTACATTTGAGGCCAACCAATGGCTCGTTACGACCACTTCTGACGTTTATAACAAACAACATATCAAAGCAAGATTTGTGATTGACGCCACAGGAAGGCAATCCCACTTTGCCAGAAGCCGAGGCATCAAACGGATTCATCTTGATAAACTCATGACGTGTTGGATGACACTCCCCAATACCGAAACTAATAAAATGAGTACGATTGCCGCTACCGAGAATGGATGGTGGTATAGTACTGTAATTCCCAACAACAAAAGAGTGATTGCTTTTCAAACAGATTCAGATCTCATTGATAAGCATATTTTTAAAGACCTAACTTCTTTTATTAAGATTGCCAAAGAAAATACCCAAATCGCTGCTATCCTTGAAAACAATAAAGACGCTATCCAATTTCATGGGACTGTCGCGGCAAATTCGACGCGGTTGGAACATGTCACTGGTCAACAATGGGCTGCGTTAGGAGATGCGGCTATTAGCTTTGACCCGCTTTCGTCACAAGGTATGTTTCATGCCATGGCAAACGCGATGCAATTAAAAACACTACTTCTAGACGTTAACATTGTAGATGCGTATACGACTCAAAAAGAAGATATATTCCAAAAAACATATACCCAACAATTAAATGACATTTGGGATCAATATCTGCATCACAAAAACCTGTTTTACAGTGCAGAAACTCGCTGGAAAGAAAAGCCATTTTGGAAAAGAAGACATATAAACTCATTGTGATTTGACATGATTCTATACCATTAAAAAGCCATTTTTTTGTATTTTTATCTAAAAAAGAAAATGCTATTAAATGTATCGTATAACAATCCCGAGATTCGAAAAAAGATAGACGCCGAGGTAGGAAAACCCATTCCTTTTATGGAGCGTATCAAGCAAGGAGGTATTGGAATAGGCCATCTCATTATTACCGCTTCAAGTATTGAAATTCAGAACTTACTCGCACTCGATAAGTATCGAAACAAATGCAATATTGAACTACGCCCTAACGGAATTATCGTAGGTTTTCGATCTTTGTTAGAATCGTATGCCCTTGTGATTCCGTATTGGAAGCTCACGATTTACAAAGGAAAATCAGAAGAGTACAGTATTTATAAAGATACCTATTGTATCAAAATTGAAGCTAAAAAAAAGAATGTACACCAATTTATAAAACGCATACTCACAGAAAAAGAAAAGCAAGCCCCTCTTTCGATAGAAGATTTATAATTTTTATGAAAAAGCATACGCTTTCGCGAAAGCGTACTCAACCCCTATCCCACATATATCATTACCACAAATGATATATCTAATAGATAGTTGCACTGTATTTTGTTGAATATTTTGTACCTTATAGTACTTTCTATGAAGATTATTCTTTTCAGAAAACTCAAACTATACTAATACACTAAAACACCAAAATTATGAAAGCAATACTACTCTTTAGTTGTTATTTGATGGTTGCTACACTCGTCACGGGTGATGGAAGAACGATTACAGACGAAAAAGCGTCTTTAGAAGGCGTCTGGGAATTACAAAACCAGCAGATGTATGAAAATGGGACTATTTCTGAAATCATGGAAAATGAAAATGGATATAGGCAAGTAAAAATGTATAGCAAAGGAAAAGTCATGTGGACCCGTAATGATCCCTCTGACAGTAATGAATGGTTTGGATATGGAACCTACACCATCAAAAATGGAATGTTGGAAGAACGTCTTGAATATGCATCAGGTCCTATGATGAAAATTGTAGATACTACACAAGTTTTTCGTTTTGAACTCATTATAGAAAAAAAAGCATATCAACAAATTCAGTTAGATGAAGATGGCAATCGTTCTCAAGGTGAAAGTTATATACGTATTGAGTAAAAAAGGGTAGATTTTAAGATTCTTTATAAATACTTTAGTGGTTCTTTAACACAGAATTTGTCGTTCATTTCTTATATTAATGTAAATTAAAAAAAGAAAAAGAAATGATAAAAGAAAACAAGAAATTTACAAGAACTATACAACAATCAACACCCACAAATCCTTCAGGAAGTACAGATATAAATCCTAAAGATTTTGATCTAAAAAGAGATACTATAAAGGATAGTCGATCCAAAAAATAACTTCTATTATCAACAAAATTGATGATTAATTTTGTTGGAATCTACATATAATACCCTTGAAAAGCTTGAAAGAATGATTCTTTCAAGCTTTTTTATGCAACAACATTACGCAATCACTATAACTCTATATACAACATTGTTATAGTATGTCGATAGGTTTATAGCATTGATTGACAAAAGTCATGTATTAGTAAGGAGCCCTTTCTTAACTTTATAATTCATCTTTTACTAAAACTATGAATATTTATAAAAAAATTGGAATCATACTATTACTTTTTTCCAACTTTTCTTGTTCAAAAAATGAAGACAAAATCCTTCCTGAAAGAAGAAATTTAACCGAATCTGTCTATAGCTCGGCGATTGTTCAACCTGATAGTTTATATCGAGTATATTCTGCTGTTGCTGGTTTATTAGAAAAAAACTTAGTTGATGAGGGGGAATTAGTTTCTAAAAATCAAGCTTTAATTCAGGTAATTAATAATGCTCCAAAACTCAACATGCAAAATGCGAAGTTTGCATTAGACTTAGCGAAAGAAAAGTATAATGGCACTGCTGCTATACTAAATGGAATCAAAGATGAAATTGATGCTGCCCAAATAACCTTAAAAAATGACTCTATAAATTACTACAGACAAAAGAACCTTTGGGAACAAAATATTGGATCTAAAGTAGAGTATGATGCTAAAAAACTACATTATGAGTTATCTCAAAATAAGTTAAAATTAGTCAAAAACACATACGATCGTACCGAAAAGGAATTACAAACTGCTGTAAAGCAAGCTAACAATAGTTACCAAACTTCATTAATTGTAAATAAAGACTTTACCGTTAAAAGTGCTATAAACGGAAAAGTGTATGCGCTTTACAAAGAACCTGGCGAGATTGTAAATACAATGGAGGCTTTAGCAGCGGTAGGAAGTGCTTCCGATTTTATTTTAGAATTATTAGTTGATGAAGTTGATATTGTAAAAATCGCTGTAGGCCAAAAAATACTCATTACACTCGATGCATATCGTGGTGAAGTATTTACAGGAAAAGTGTCTAAAATCTATCCTCAAAAAGATGAGCGTAACCAGACGTTTACTATAGAAGCCTTATTTGACAATCCTCCAGAAACGCTATATCCTGGACTATCTGGAGAAGCTAATATCATTATCTCAAAAAAAGAAGAAGCGCTAACAATACCTAAAAGCTACATTGTAGATGATACTAAAGTAATCACAGATGACGGTGTCATTGGTATTACAATAGGATTACAAAACATGGAGTTTGTTGAAATACTCTCTGGAATTACAGAAGACACCTATGTACATAAGCCAAAAGAATGATAAACTGGAAAGTAATACTGACTATTGCAAAAACGCATTTGCTCACTAAAATTAAGCAAACAGCAACTGCTGCGCTTGGGGTGACTTTTGGCATTGGCGCATACATTACTTTGGTCTGTTTTATGACAGGTTTAAATGCTATGTTGGATAACTTAATTTTAAATCAAACACCACATATTCATATGTACAACGAAATAGAACCTTCACAAAAGCAACCTATTTCGTTATATGACGATTTGGAAAATAGTATGCACATTATTCACTCTATTAAACCAAAAATTACACAAGAAAAAATTCATAATGCGTTACCAATCATTTCGTATTTAGAAGAGAATGAAAATGTACGTGGTGCGCTTCCGCAAGTAAAAACACAAATATTTTATCTCGCGGGCTCTATAGAGTTAGGAGGTAATTTAACAGGCATCCAACCGCTTGAAGAGGCAGCCTTATTCAATATGGATGATTACATTGTAGAAGGATCTGCCGAGGATTTGCACACTACAGATAATGGTATATTATTAGGAATTGGTATTGCTGAAAAAATGTCTTTAAAGGTAGGTGATCGCGTACAAGTAAGCCCCATTAATGGAGGATTATTCCCACTTAAAATTGTTGGCTTTTACCAAAGTGGCATTGCAGATTTAGATGCTATTCAAAGCTTTACAACACTTAAAACAGTACAACGCATTTTAGGTAAGGCTCAAAATTATGTGACAGATATTAATATAAAACTAAAAGATATTAATGAAGCAGCTCCGATGTCTAAAATTATTGAAAAACAATTTGATGTAAAGGCTATAGACATCAATACAGCCAATGCCCAATTTGAAACGGGAACAACGATTAGAAACCTGATTACCTATGCGGTTTCAATTACGTTACTCATTGTTGCTGGTTTTGGAATTTATAATATTTTAAACATGCTTATTTATGAAAAGATGAATGACATCGCTATTCTAAAAGCAACTGGGTTTTCAGGTAAAGATGTACAGCTTATTTTTATGAGTCAAGCTATGATCATAGGTTTTGTAGGCGGTGTTCTAGGGTTACTCCTAGGGTTCGTATTTACCCATATTATAAATACCATTCCTTTTCAAACCGAAGCACTTCCTACAGTGGAAACCTACCCTATTAATTTTAACCCTTGGTTTTATGTGATTGGTTTTACATTCGCCATGATATCTACATTTTTAGCTGGATATTTACCATCCATAAAAGCAAAAAAAATAGATCCTGTAAGAATTATAAGAGGGCAATAGTATGAGTACGGTATTAGAAGCAAAACATATCAATAAATATTTCAGAAAGCCTACACTATTTCATGTGCTTAAGGATATTAATTTTAAGATCAATAGAGGTGATTTCACTTCTATCATGGGAAAATCAGGATGTGGAAAATCAACCCTGCTTTATATTCTCTCCACAATGGATTCTGATTATGAAGGGCAACTATACTTAAACAATGAATTAATCACTGGAAATAGTAGGCAAAAAATATCGTATATAAGAAATAAGCATATTGGCTTTGTATTTCAGTTTCATTATTTATTATCAGAATTTTCAGTGTTAGAAAATGTAATGTTACCCGCTAAGAAATTAGCAGAAAAGTCATATGAAGAAATTGAATATGATGCCATGCAGAAACTTACCATTTTAAATATAGATCATCTAGCAAAAAAGCGGGCTTCTCGAATTTCTGGAGGTGAAAAACAGCGTGTAGCCATCGCAAGAGCACTCATAAATAATCCATCTATTATTATGGGTGACGAACCTACTGGAAACTTAGATAGTTACAATGCTGATAACGTATTCAATATTTTTAAAAGATTATCTGATGAGGAGGGGTTATCCTTACTAATTGTTACCCACGATCAAGATTTTGCCAATCAAACAGATCGAATTATACAAATGAGTGATGGAAGAATTATTGAATAGGTATATATTCACAGCATCCACAAATAGTTTTAAATTAATAATAAAGGTATTAGGAGCAATACAATGATTATTTTTTATAGATTAGAGGTTATTATTCAATCAGTATTAATTAAAATAACACTATGAACTCAGAACAATTAGAAGGAAAATGGAAACAAGTAAAAGGAAAATTTAAAGAGAAGTATGGTGATCTTACAGAAGATGATATGGCCTATTCAGAAGGCAAATTTGAGCAAATGCTAGGAAAACTACAAGAAAAGACTGGAAAGAAAAAAGAAGAATTAATAGCTGAAATAGAAAAGCTATAAGTTTCCATGTATTTAGTAAAAGTAAAAAGGCAACCATAACTAGACTGAAAGTCTGGGACTTTAAACCTTTTTGAAATCAATAAAAAAAGCCTAAAATCATCAGATTTTAGGCTTTTTGTCGGGGTGGCAGGATTCGAACCTGCGACCTCCGCGTCCCAAACGCGGCGCGATAACCGGGCTACGCTACACCCCGAATTGGTTATCAATATATCGTTTTGCACCTCTCTTTTTTATTTTTTTCTCTAAAATCATTGCTTCAGATCTAGATAAAACTTCAATTTGCAAAACTAACTTCCAAGGCGAACCATTTTTTGTAGATGGAACAATGCCTAGGTTATGTCTTCTCAATCTTTCTTCAATATTTGCAGTTTGACCTACATAATATTTTGAACGTTTTTCGCTATATAATATATATACGAACATATCTTCTTGTCTGGGTGGTCACGCTTCAAGCGTGACGACCTCCGCGTCCCAAACGCGGCGCGATAACCGGGTGGAGACTAGCCACGCTATAAGCGTGGTACACCCCGAATTGGTGTTTGCGGGTGCAAATATACTATTAATTTCTAGTTACAAAACAATATTCGTATAAATCTTTTACTAAAATAAAATAAGAGCCTTCTACATGTCTTTTTATCACGAGATATCCGCTTTCGCGAAAGCGAAAAAAACATTAACCACCAACAAGAGGAAACTCTTATGGTATTTTTACTAAGTACGCTTTCGCGAAAGCATACCCAACCAAAACCAAAAAAGAATAACACCTATCTGAAAAAGAACTAAAACACTCTCTGAAACTAAAAAAAAGCACCTTCTCTCTCTGAGGGAAGGTGGATGCATCGAAGAGAATGAGATGTAGACGGAAGGGAGATGTTCACATTCTAGTTCTTTTAGTTATCTTACAGCTTTCAAATTTTACAAGTATGAGACTTCTCTTCCTCTTTATTCTATGCATAGGAGCTACGGCTATCGCTCAAAAACCCACTTTTGGGAAAGGATCTATTGAACACCAAGAAAAAATAATGACCTACCGGATTTTAAAACCTGTTAATTTTGATGAGTCAAAACAATATCCGTTACATATTTTCTTGCATGGTTCTGGAGAACGTGGAGATGACAACGATGCACAGCTCAAACACGGGGGTGATTTATTTATAAAACAAAGTGCTAACTATCCTGCGATAGTTATTTTTCCACAATGCCCCGCTGAAGATTATTGGGCACAGGTAACTATTAAAAGAGATGACAAAAGAGACACAAATGTGTTTAGTTTCCCAAAAGACAGTGAACCTACCTGGGCAATGAGTGCTGTCATGGCGTTGCTTGATGAGTATTTAGATAAAGAGTATGTCGATCCTAGTCGTGTATATGTAAGTGGGCTTTCTATGGGAGGTATGGGTACTTTTGAACTTCTTGCGAGACGACCTGATGTATTTGCAGCAGCCACTCCTATCTGTGGTGGTGGAAATACAGAAACAGTGTCAGAATGGGCGATAGAAACTCCTGTTTGGATTTTTCATGGGAATGAAGATAAAGTAGTCCCTCCTATCTATTCTAAACTCATGTACAAAGCTGTTTTAAAGACAGGCGCAAAACCCAAATTAACACTCTATGATCACGTAGGTCATGCTAGTTGGGGACGTGCGTTTGCCGAGAAAAATTATTTTGCTTGGATGTATAGTAAAAAAAGAAAAACAAGGTCTTAAGAAATATGTGTAAAGAGAGCTTATTTTACCCTATTATAAGGTCTTCATTTTACGTACATTTGTGCAGCAAAATTTGACACAAATGAAAAACACTGCATTAACCGCAATACATGAAGCATTAGGAGCAAAAATGGTCCCTTTTGCAGGATATAATATGCCTGTATCATACGAAGGCGTAAACGCAGAACATGAAACTGTTCGCAAAGGCGTTGGCGTTTTTGATGTATCTCACATGGGTGAATTTCTCATCACCGGAGAAAAAGCATTAGACTTTTTACAATACATCTGCTCTAATGACATTTCTAAGATAGGCGTTGGCGGGGCACAATACAATTGTTTACCAAATGAAGACGGCGGGATTGTAGACGATCTCATTGTCTACCGTATTAAAGAAAATGAATACTTAGCGGTTGTTAATGCATCCAACATAGACAAAGATTGGGCGTGGTTTAATAAGCACAATACACATGATGTTGTCCTTAAAAATATCTCTGAAGACTTCTCTTTACTAGCCATCCAAGGTCCAAAAGCTGCCGAAGCGATGCAGTCACTTACCGATACTGATCTATCTACCATCAAATTTTACACCTTTCAAGTCGGTCCTTTTGCAGGTGCTGAAAATGTAATTATAAGTGCTACGGGTTATACTGGAAGTGGTGGTTTTGAAATCTACTGTCATAACAAGGATGCAGAAATGATCTGGAATAAAGTCTTTGAAGCAGGTGCCGGCTGGGGAATCAAACCTATCGGACTTGCAGCTCGTGATACGTTGCGTTTAGAAATGGGATATTGCTTATATGGAAATGACATCGATGACACTACGTCTCCGCTAGAAGCCGGTTTAGGGTGGGTCACCAAATTCACCAAAGACTTTGTGAACAGCGAAGCGCTTAAAGCGCAGAAGGAAGCAGGAGTTACCAAAAAATTAGTAGGTTTTGTTCTGGATGAACGAGGAATCCCACGTCAAGGATACGATATTGTAGATGACAATGGCACCAAGATTGGTCACGTAACCTCAGGAACCATGGGACCTTCAGTTGAAAAAGGAATTGGCTTAGGATATGTAGAAACTGCTCATGCTAAAGTAGATTCAAAAATTAACATACAGATACGCAAGAAAGCAGTCCCTGCTACCGTTGTAAGACCACCTTTCTATAAAGGATAATTTGATATACTATACGAAGCAGATCGAGAATGAATACTAAATTCCTGATTTGCTTCGATTAAAATTCCCCCAGTTATCGCTTACAAAAAATCAAAAGATAAAGTCCTTATTCTAGGTGCCTCTGGATTCCTAGGTGCTGCGCTATACAAAGAGTTATATCGCTATTATGATACCTATGGCACCTATCATTCTGGGAAAATCTACAGTGACAACAAACACTTTTTCAGATACGATCTCATCGCTGATGATATTTTTGAATTGCTTAAAAAGCTCAAGCCATCGGTGATCATCTCGGCACTAAGAGGACCTTTCCCAGATCAGTTGGAGGCACACCAACTCATGACAGAATATGCAGCCCGTAGTGGTTGTAGAATTGTGTTCTTATCGAGTGCCAATGTCTTTGATGCGTTCTCTCACTACCCGAGTTATGAGAATGACAAGACACTTTCTGAAAGCATTTATGGGAAACTAAAAATACGTATTGAGACCTTACTCATGCGCCATCTGCCCGAAAAGCAATATGCCATTGTACGACTACCCATGGTCTTTGGGGCGCAATCATCACGGGTACGCGAACTCAAAAACAGTTTATTGTTAGGAGAGCCCATCGAAGTATTTCCGCATTTGATTATCAATACAACCACAGATTCCAAATTCAGTCAGCAACTGCATTATATCATTAACAGGAAGCTATATGGTATTTTTCACCTAGGAAGCACTGATTTGATTCATCATAAGGAGTTCATACACGATCTGATTACCATGTTTGAAATCAATCGCCCTCCTATTTATAAGAATGTATACACGAGTAATTTTGACCGATACCTAGCCGTATTACCAAGAGACAACAAACTCCCTAAACATTTGGGTATTACCAATGAAGAAGTGGTGGCGGGGAGTCAGAAGTCTTAGTGAGTTGGAAGTCAGAAGTTGGAAGTGGGGAGTTTTTGTGATTTAAGATTTTACGGAATGTGAGGTAATTTTAATGGTTTAATGGAGTAATGGTTTAATGAAGTAATGGTTTAATGGAGTAATGGCTACTGCTTACTGCTTACTGGATGCGAGAGTAATTTCAATGATTTAATGAGTTAATGGTTTAATGGAGTAATGATTAAATGGAGTAATGGCTACTGCTTACTAGATGCGGGATGCTGATGAAATAAAAATGTTTTATTCCTACTTCTGAAATCACAAATCTCAAAATTCAAAACTCTTTTCTCTATATTCTATACTCCATATTCTACTTTCGTTTTTCCACTTTCATTTTCCGCTTTCATTTTTCCGCTTTCAAGGAACATAGTGACGTAGAAGTTTATGCTGAGCGGAGTCGAAGTACGAAAGCGAAAACAACCTGAATAGAATTTTATATATACATATCGTATTTCATCAGTGAAGGAACTGCTATTTGACGAGTCATTATTGGAAACTCATCATAAAATAAGTAGGTTTGCTAAAGCTGAAAATAGCAATAACCTTTTGAAAAATGAAAAACGCAACTACCAACTGGACCTCTTGTCCAGAATGTTACGGGCAAGGCAAAAAAAGCCGACGGTTGCGTAAGAAAGTACGTTTAAGTTACCAACGAGCATTAGAACACTACAAAAAAGAAGGCAAAGGCTCGCCACCTATGCGTCCTCAGCCATCGCTATACACCTGCCCTAGCTGTAAAGGTTCTGGATTAATCCCTGCGCCTCATCCTCCTATTGCTGATACAGAAAACTATCCACATATTGCGATTATTGGAGGCGGTATCGGAGGTGTTGCACTAGCCGTTGCCTGTCTGCACCGCGGGATTCCGTTTACACTTTATGAACGCGATCAAAATTTTGATGCACGATCCCAAGGCTACGGACTTACCCTGCAACAAGCGAGTAAAGCCATGGAAAGCTTTGGTCTCTTTTCTCTAAAAGAAGGCATCGTATCTACCAGACATGTAGTGCACACCACCGAAGGAACCATTATCGGGGAATGGGGCATGCGAAAATGGACACAAACCGATTCGAAGAAAACTCCAAAACGAACCAACATACACATCGCTCGCCAATCATTACGGTTGGCATTACTCGAACAACTCGATGGTCACACGCAGGTGCAATGGGGACATCAATTCGTTGATTTTTGTATAAAAAAAGATCAGCGTTTAGAATTGAACTTTCATGTAAACGGACAGCAAAAAACCACCAAAGCTGATCTTATCGTGGGTGCAGATGGGATTCGGAGTTCGCTACGCACCAAATTAATCGGTGAAGAGGTGACTCCTTTACGCTATTTAGATTGTATCGTGATATTAGGAATTTGTCCGTTGCGAGCACTAGAAAATATAGAAAGTGATGTATTGGACTCCGCTACGGTATTTCAAACTGCCAATGGTCATGAGCGTATCTACATGATGCCCTATTCGTCTGATGCTATCATGTGGCAGCTTAGCTTCCCAATGACTGAAAAAGAGGCTAAAGCCTTAAGTGCAAAAGGACCAAAAGCACTCAAAGAAGAAGCGTGTCGCCGAACTCCCTGGCACGATCCTATTCCTCAAATTATAGAAGCCACTCAAGAAACACATATTTCTGGCTATCCTGTGTATGATCGCGAACTCTTACGCCCCGAATTATTAGAAAATGCAGGACCTATAACACTTATCGGTGATGCCGCGCATCCTATGAGTCCGTTCAAAGGACAGGGTGCCAATCAGGCGCTATTAGATACCTTGGCACTGGCGCGTGCAATTTCAAAAGGCTGCCGACCGTCCTCCAACTGGAGAGAGACGGGATTAAGACAAGCTGTATTAACCGCTTTTGAATCTAAGATGATTGCCCGAAGTGCCTCCAAAGTAAAAGATTCTGCCGCTGCGGCTCAGTTTTTACATTCTGATATTGTGTTACATGAAGGCGATGAACCTCGAGGACGCTATTTGAAGAAGAAAGAGTAAATTGAAATCGAAATTGAAACTAAAAAATCTCAAAATCCAAAAAATCAAATCTCAAAAAAAAATCTCCCACTTCCCACTCCATACTTCATACTTCATACTTCATGCTTCATGCTTCATGCTTCATGCTTCTAGAAAAAACAAATTCCAAATCTCAAATCCCAAAAAAACTCCCCACTCCCCGCTTCTGACTTCAAACTTCTAGCACCCAACACCCAGCATCTAGAAAATCTCAAAAAAAACAAATTCCAAATCTCAAATCCCCAAAAAAACTCCCCACTCCCCGCTTCTGACTTCAAACTTCTAGCACCCAGCACCCAGCATCCAGCACCCAGCACCCAGCACCCAGCACCCAGCACCCAGCATCTAGAAAATCTCAAATCTCTTCAGTCATTTTAAAAACATATAGATTCAAGGTCCCCTGTCTATTAGCGATTATATGGATTTTCACTGATCCAATGAAAACCTCTATTTATTAATAAAAAGTCATTTTCATCCATGGGTCTGGCTTGACCAGAAATCGTATCATTTTTATGGATATACTTAAATTCTAATGTTTTATCAGCTCTTCTGTACTTGAAGTCAAAATAATCCGAACTATTATCCAAAGAAGAAAATCTAATATTTTGGAGTGTCGTATCTACTGCTACGTTGTAATAAACACTTTCCTTATTCATTTTTTGGACTTGTACTCTTCCCTCTTTTTCAAAGCGCATATTTTTCCAACGGACGTCACTCTTGTAGTCTACAAGCGTATCTCCATTAACCACATAATCGGTTACTTCATAAACGCCATATAATGCTGGTTTAGGATCATTTAATCCATATCGTTCTTTAGACTGTACAACATTATAAAGCCCATAACCTAATGCATTTGCGACTATAAGTGCTTTGACAACATATAAACCAATACGAATTCCTTTTTTCAGTTTAGGACGCTCTATTAATGTTAAGCGCTCTAGAGGTTGATTCGTTACTAAGAATTTCATCACCTTCTTGATATCGCGAGATAGAAGAAATAGTGTCATGAGCACCAAATGTGTGGATAATATCTTAACAGGAACATCAAAAAAGTAGTTGACCGCCATCACATTCAAGGCTGTCATTAACGTAATAATCGCTCCAAATGTCAAAGTGCGTCTAAATAGCAATAAGCCTGCACTCACCTCAGCAATCCCCATAAACAAATTATACCCTTCTGAAAATCCTAAAAACGTCCAAGCCAATCCCATAGGAGAAGATTCTCCGTAAGTTTCCATAAGCCTATAAAAATTGGGCGCTGAAAACTGTAACTGAATCACTTTCACCAAACCATAACTGATAAGCATCAACCCTACATAGTAACGTATTCCTGTGGTAAGCCAATAATATAGGTTTTTATAATTAGCACGTTTTCTATCTAAAATCGACCAAATCAAAGTACCTATTGAGGCTACAGTAAAAGTGATAAAAATAACCAGATAGTCATATGTGGTATCGCCACTTCCATTAGGCCCTGTATTAATATCATATGGAATTCCAACAATAACTTTACCTGACCAAGTAGCTAATTGTTGCATGAGTTCAACAGGTTTTTGATCTATAAGACCAAAAAACGGATATGCGCCATTATTTTGAAAAAGGATAATAAACAAAAAATAGATGCATAAAAATCTAAATCCAATTTTTGATAGTCCTGACCACTTGTCCTCTTCTGTAGAAGATGTATAGGTCATAAAGATAAAAAGTAGTAAAAAAAGATATAATAGACATACATAGATTCCTATATAAGGAAGCATTGCTTCTGTATTTCCTGTATCTTTTGAAATCCCTTTTCCTTCTATTAAAATTGAATAATCACCATCTACCCGATCTTCACTATTACTGGATGTAAATTCTCTCACGAACGTACTATTGTCTGAAGAAATCCCTGGACTCCAGGCTGGAATAATACGATCTGTTACTTTCGTTTCAAAACTAGCGTTCTTAATAGCTACAGGTTGATATTCTCCAGTAGCATCTTCTATATATAATTCAAATTTATCGAAGAAAAATTTCCCATTATTCATACATATACCGCCAAAAACCAATCTGTCAGATCTAGCATCTATAGTCCCTTCAATGCTATATGATGCCCACGTATTAGAGGTTATAGGTCTATCTTGCATATTATCGAAAAATCCACTTCCTTGTTCTGGTTTGTTATCTACCCTTGCCCAAATCCCCGCCCATGCTTTTTCATCGCTTTTTGCTACTTTTGCATATCCTACAACTTTAAATTTCTTTATAGTGTCTGCTTTTACCTCTATAAATTGAGAAAATGAGGTCCAATCTCTGGAAACCTCTTTTATATTTTGGCTGTAAATCGATAAGCTAAGTAGTGTTGTAAAGAGGAGTATAAGTATTTTTTTCATTGGTATGGTGGTTGTTTATAAAATCAAATATATCAAACTAAAATTTTTACAAAAGATAGCGCATCAACTGTTATATATATTTTAACAGATGGTGTATTAGGGTTTTAAAAAACAACATCTCTTGATAATTCTAGTTTTGTTTTAAAAACGTCCCCGCTTTCGCGAAAGCAACACCAGCATATATACTACTACTTTGCTAAAAAAACCTAATACCTCACGGGATACTGAAATCGAAACTGAAGTTGAAGTTGAAGTTGAAAATTTCAAATCATAAAAAAATCAAAATCTCAAATCTCAAAAAAACTTCCCACTCCCCACTTCAGACTTCCAGCATCCAGCATCCCGCATCCCGCATCCCGAAAAATTCATAAATCTATTCTCAAGAAACATCGCAGAGCAGAAATGTATCCTGTATACGCTTTCACGTAAGTGAAGTTTATACTGAGCTCGACGAAGTACGAAAGCGGAAAAACAATGACTCTCTTAATAGAGTATTAAAATCAGCTCTTTCCTATCATAAATCCTCCCTACTCATTCCTTTTTTTCCTACTTTTGACAAAAGCTTTACACAGGAATGCAGTTTAAACATCCAGAATTACTTTACGCTTTATTTTTACTGATCATCCCTATTCTCGTTCACTTATTTCAACTTCGTAAGTTTCAGAAAGAGGCGTTTACCAATGTGGCTTTCCTGAAACAAATAAGCATCCAAACCAGAAAAAGTAATACCATCAAAAAATGGCTTGTATTACTCACCCGTCTGGGGATTATTGCGATGATGGTACTGGCGTTTGCACAGCCTTTTTTTACACAAAGTGACACAGCAACCAAAGAAAAAGAGACGGTTATCTATCTAGACAACTCCTTTAGTATGCAAGCCAAAGGACCCTCTGGACAATTGTTTAGAACTGCGCTACAAGACCTCATTACCAATATTCCAGAAGAGGAAATCTTTACCTTGTTGACCAATACAGAGACGTATAAAGACATTTCGATTAAGAATACGCGTAATAATTTACTGCAATTGGACTATGTGGCAGCGCAGCTCACACCCAGTGCAATTGCACTAAAAGCGCAAAAGGAATTTAGTTCCAATCCTGCTACCGAGAAGCAACTGATTGTGATTTCTGATTTTCAAGACAAAGGACAATCACAAACCATAGACCTAGATAATGTCTCCCTTCATTATGTACAAGTGCGTCCCGTGATTGAAAACAATATCGCGATAGACTCTGTGTATCCTGTCCAATCCGAAACCAATCAATTAGCACTCATAGCGACGCTCTCCACGCAAGAACGAAGAGAAACCAATGTGCCTGTCTCTTTGTACAACGGTGATCAACTCATCGCAAAAGCCACCGCTTCTTTTAATGAAACTACAGAGACACAAGTGGAGTTTGATATTGATAGTCAGGCGAATTTTAAGGGAAAACTTACCATAGATGATCCGTTGTTGGCTTTTGATAATACCCTTTATTTTAACACAAACACGGTGCAAGCTATCAAAGTCCTTTCTATCAATGAAGCAGATCATGGGTTTTTATCTCGGATCTATACCGCTCCTGAATTTGCATACACCGCCACCGATCTCAATTCGCTAGATTATAGTAAAATTCCTGATTATAACTTTATCATTTTAAATGAGGTAAAAGCCCCTTCACAAGCACTCACCAATGCGCTGAATGACTTTGTGACCAATGGCGGGAGTGTATTATGTATTTTAAACGAAAATGGGGAAGCCTCTAGCTATACTTCGCTCTTAGCACGTTTAGGAGGCTTACAAGTAGGCAATTTGTATAAAAGCGGGCGTCTAGTCACGACCATTAATTATGATCATCCCTTGTATCGTGCTGTTTTTGACAGTCGCATCAAAAATTTCCAATACCCGTCTGTAAGTAGTGGGTTTGCGATTGCAAACGGAGAAGCCATTTTAGACTTTGAAGATGGAAGTGCTTTTATCACGGGAAAAGACAACGTATATGCCATTGCTGGCGGATTGAATACCACTAATTCTAACTTTCAAAATTCGCCATTAATTGTCCCTACGCTGTATAATATGGCAAAGCAAAGTCTCTCCTTGCCTACCTTATATTTTACCAACGGAGTTCCGAACACTTATGATATTCCTGCCGTTTTGCAAGAAGATGGGATTTTGGCACTGGCACACCTAGAAACACCTGACAAAACACAGATTCCGTTGCAACGTACCTTTGGCAATAAAGTCACGATTACCACCCAAGAACAACCTGAAAAAGCGGGGATTTATAACGTCTTAAACAAGGACAACATTCTCCAGCAAATAAGCTATAATTACGATAGAGACGAGAGTGTGTTACGTTATCAAAACCTACAAGCCACAGAAGGCGTAAGTTACAATACCTCTGTCGCTACATTATTTGACACGCTTAAAGAAGCAAACAGTATCCAATCGCTTTGGAAATGGTTTGTTATTTTTGCATTGGTATTCTTAGTATTAGAAATGCTTATCTTAAAATTCTTTAAATGAACGCACTCATAAAAGCGGCCACCATTATTGATAGTAAAAGTTCGCACCACGGCACTACTGTTGATATTCGTATTAAGTACGGAAAAATCAGATTGATTGGGCAGAATTTATCTCAAGAAAAAGGCGAGAAACTCATTCAAAAAGAAAATCTATATGCCTCTCAAGGTTGGTTTGATAGCAGTGTGAGCATCGGGCAACCGGGATATGAAGAACGTGAGACCATCGATAATGGGCTGACCGTAGCTGCCAAAAGTGGTTTTACAGGCATTGCGATTAATCCAAATACATACCCTATTTTAGATACGAGTTCTGATATTACCTTTGTCTCAAAAATGGGCGAAGGTCATGCCACGAGTATCTTTCCTATAGGTGCGCTTACGCGAAATAGTGAAAGCGTGGACCTCGCAGAGTTGTATGACATGCAACAATCGGGCGCCGTTGCTTTTGGAGACTACCAACGCGCTGTTTCCAATCCGAATCTTTTGAAAATTGCCTTGCAATACACCCAAGGATTTAACGGCCTTGTACTTTCCTTCCCACTAGAAGATAACATTGCAGGCACAGGAAAAATGAATGAAGGCATTACCAGTACAGGCATCGGACTCAAAGGCATTCCTGCGATTGCCGAAAGTTTACAGGTCGCAAGAGATCTACATATCCTAGAATATACAGGCGGGAAATTACACATCCCTACCATTTCTACCGCCGCTTCTGTAGCACTTATCAGAGATGCAAAAAATAAAGGACTGGATGTAAGTTGTAGTGTGGCAATTCACAATCTATTTTATACAGATCAGGCGTTACTTGATTTTAATACCCATTACAAAGTCCTACCTCCGCTTAGAACTCAAGAGGATATAGATGCACTCATTGCAGGGATCAAAGACGGGACGATTGATATGGTGACAAGCGATCACAATCCGTTGGATATAGAACGTAAGCAAGTGGAGTTTGACAATGCTGCTTTTGGAACCATTTCACAAGAAGCTACCTTTGGCGCATTACTCACGCTCGTGAGTGAGAAAAAAGCCGTACAGCTTTTAACCAACGGTCGCGAACGATTTACCCAAACCTCCTTTCCTATTGAGAAAGACACGGACGTCAATCTTACGTTATTTACGACCAAAGGCAGTTATACTTTTGGTCAAGAGCATATTTTATCAAAATCTAAAAATGCCTGTTTTCTCGGAGCAAGACTCAAAGGGAACGTCTTCGGAATCATGGCAAATCAAAAAATAGTACTCAAATAACCATGGACGAAAATACCATCTTTGAAGGAAAAACAGCCGCAGCATTAAGTTACATCACTTTTGTAGGCTTGATCATTGCCTATTTTATGAATAGCGAACCTAAAAACCCATTTGCGGCATTTCATATTAGACAATCGTTAGGGCTTACATTGAGTTATTTTCTGATTATGATCCCGTTGAGTATGTTGGATATCCCGATGGCTTCCGTCGGATTCTTTATTGTCTTTTTTGTTTTATGGCTGTATGGGATTATCTCTGCTTTTCAAGGACATGTGCGTCCATTGCCTTTGGTAGGGGCTTTTTATCAAAAGGTGTTTACGCAGAAGTAACTCTTCGAATTTTCATTGTAGAAAAGTAACCATTAAAAAATTTCTTACGACTCAACAAGTAGACTAATGCATACTTTATGAAAACACCTACTTCTGACGAAAAAACAACTGCAATTATTGCTTACGTCACCTTTATTGGTTTGATCATAGCTATGGTGATGAACGATGCTCAAAGAAGTAATTTGGTATCCTATCACATACGTAATATGATAGGATTATCACTTATTTCTGCTGGTTTCGGTGTATTGGGTTGGATTGGATTCCCTGGTTTGCTCTTAAGTGGTTTTGGTATTGTGTTGATGATTTTATGGTTTATAGGATTCGTTGGTGCTTTAAAAGGTGAAAAACAAGAAATTCCAGTCTTAGGAAAATATTTCCAAGATTGGTTTAAAAGCATATAAAACTCACTATTTTTATATCATCAAAAGAGCATCTCACATGAAATCACTTTCCTTAGAACATATCATCCAAAAACCCACCAAAACAGTAATAGGAAAATCGCCATTACTCTTGTTATTACACGGCTACGGGAGTGATGAGAACGATCTTTTTAGCTTTGCGTCTGAGCTTCCAGAGCACTATTTTATTATTTCGGCGAGAGCACCTATTGCCATGCAACCCTATGGAAATGCATGGTACGCTATTACTATTGATCATGAGGGTGTAAAAACTTCAGATAATGACATGGCTATCACCTCTAGAGATTTGATTGCCAAATTTATCACTGAAGCCGTTACTGCATACGACCTTGATCCGTTTAATGTGACCTTACTTGGTTTTAGTCAAGGCACGATTTTAAGTTATGCCGTTGCCCTCACCTATCCAGAGAAAGTAAAAAATGTAATTGGACTAAGTGGCTATATTAATGAAGCTATTATTGATCTAAAGTCGGCAGCCTCCTATGCGCATCTGAATATCTATAACTCTCATGGTACCGTAGACCAAGTGATTCCAATAGATGCGGCACGCAAAACACCTGGATACCTCAGCAAATTAGGTATAGAAAGTTCGCTGAGTGAATTTCCAGTGGGCCACGGTGTGCATCCTACTAACTTTTATGAGTTTAAGGAGTGGTTGCTTCAGCGATAAGGTATCTCTTAACACAATAATTCTATTGAAAACAATAGCTCCAAACACCAATTATTACCTGCTTTCGATAAAAATATTGATCTTCTTCCTATTTATACTATTCATAGTACAAGGAATAAGTCGACTACAAGATTATTATGAGTATTCTGGAATTCCTATCACAATGACCTCCTTAATTGATATTGTGACTAGTAAATCTTATTTCCGCCCAGCGTTATTATTAGTAATCCCCACGATTGGTATTTTTTTACAGGAGAAAATAGGTTGGGTTTTTATGGTTTCTTATTTCTATTTTCTTTTAACAAATGCCTTGTATCCCTTTACTAAGGAGTATGTAAATGATTATAGGATGATTCTATTTTATATTCTTATTTCTGGATTAGTAATGTTGTTACTAGTTGGTATGAACAAAAAGAGTATTCATTTAACCAAGTATCACATTCAGCGAGAAAACCTCATGCTATCCAATATCATTGCTTTTGTTATAGGTGTTTCCATGACTATTTATTTGGCGTATGCGAGAGGCTAAGAACTAAATATATTTGGATTTATTGACTTCCTACGTCTAGTTTGGTTGAGTACGCTTTCGCGAAAGCGTATACAACAAAACTTCAAAAAGATAGAGTCGCTCATCAAACAAAAAGAAAGTAGTATCTTTCTGTTCTCATTGATCATATCAATGAAGCTATTATTGATCTAAAGTCGGCAACCTCCTACGCGTACCTCAATATCTACAACTCACATATCACTGTAGATCAGGCGATTCCTATTGATGCTAAACGCAAAATACCAGAATATTTTCGTAACTTAGCCATAGAAGTTCGCTGAGTGAGTTTCCAGTGGGTCATGGCGTGCATCCCACCAACTTTTATAAGTTTAAAGAGTAGTTGCTAAAAAGATAAGATATCTATACTAATACAATTGAAGATAATAGCTAAGCATATTAATTATTTCCTATTAGTCACAAAACTATTGATATTCACTCTGTTTGTTTACAATCTGATTGCAGCAATCATCGAAACCCAGAAGTATATTTATGTTTTTGGAAACAATAACGGAATTACCTCCTTATTTGATATACTTATCAATAAGCCGTATTTCCAACCTGCTGTATTTTTATTGATCCCAACAATTGGGGTTTTCTTGAAGAATAAAGTAGGGTGGATTTTCTTTATTTCGTATTTCTATTTTTTATTAAATGTTATCGTAAGCTCTATACCATATTTTTACAAATATTTGGATTACAGAAACGATTATCAAGTCATTTTAACACTTATCATTGCTACTGGGTTAATCTTGATAGCATTAATAAAAATGAATAAAAAGAATATTTATCTAACCAAATATAATATTCAGCAAAATCAAGATCTACTAGTAGTGTATAATACTATTGCATATATGATTGGCGCTTTCATGACCTCTTTTCTAGCTAGTATACCTAGAGTTTAGGCTAGAAAAAGCATCGTGACTAAGAACTGTATGTCTAGTGTTACACTGAGCCTGTCGAAGTGCAAAGTCGAAGTACGAAAGTGTGTTTCACATAACTCCTATCTGGCTTAGTACGCTTTCGCGAAAGCGTATACAACCAGCATTCACTCCTAAAACGTCTGTCCTTGCTTAGATTTTTAAAAATTAGTCGCTCTTAGGAATTAATTTTCGTTTTACTTTAGTACTTTGCCCTATGTAAACGTAGTAATGCCAATTTAACCATAAAATATCGCAATGTCAGCTTGTTCTTTTACATTCTAAATTCCTTACTCATATATTCCGTAGCTAAGGCTATGCAATAAAATCGTAGCGTCTTTAGAATAAAAAACAACTACGCCTTGGACACGACATTTTAAAATTAAATTGGTATAAGAGCGCTACCTACTATTCATCCTAACGCAAAACCATGCAAAACATTCAATTTCCTGTTCAATTCGAGTTTAAAATTTCTACACTTGCCAATGATTTTAAGGCCACAGACGCTAGTGGAAAAACAATCGCCTACGTCCGTCAAAAAATGTTTAAACTCAAAGAGGATATTCAAATTTATAGCGACGATTCAAGAACGAAAGAAAATTACAGAATCAAAGCTGATAAATGGCTAGATTTCTCTACAGCCTATTCTTTTTATAGTGAAGGAAACACCAAAAGTTTTGGGAAAGTAGTTCGTAAAGGATGGCGATCTATCTGGAAAGCACACTATCAAATCATTGATCAGCATGAGAAACAACAATACTCAGTGAGTGAAGAAAATGCATGGGTCAAAGTAGGAGATTCTTTACTTGGTGAAATCCCAATCTTAGGGATATTTACGGGATATTTATTTAATCCTTCCTATATCGTCGAGAATATGGACGGTAAACCAGTGATCAAATTAAAAAAACAAGCTTCTTTCTTTGGTAGAAAATTTGAACTCACAAAACTAGGCGAGTTAGATGCAGACGACGATGACAGAGTGATGTTAAGTCTCATGATGATGATTTTATTGGAAAGACGAAGAGGATAGTCTTTTTTAAAATATGCGCAATAACCTATGTACATTTAGTATTTCAAGCTGTAAGAATAAGAAAGGGTACACATGAAAGATTTTTTACAACTAAAGAAAAATTTAAAAAAAGACGTTTCTAACCTACCAACCATTAGAGTTTCTGTTTTGGGAGATACATCTACCCAATTCTTAACACAAGCTCTAAAGGGATTAGGATATGACCATGGGTATTATTTTGACATACAGGAAGCTGATTTTAATCAAATACAGCGGCAAGTGTATGACGCTTGTTCTGAGTTATATGCACACCAACCCGAAATCGTTATCCTGTTTCAATCGTCTCATAAACTATTAGAAAAATATAATAAAACTGCTCTCGAAGCGCATACACTACTTGCCTCAGATGAATTACAGGAAATAGAAAACCTATATCATCACCTCACAAGTAAGCTTGACACTACCGTCATTTACTATAACTACACCGAAATTGATGATGCTGTTTTTGGTAATTATTCAAATAAAATAGCCTCTTCATTTTTATTCCAATTACGAAAACTCAATTATGAGTTGATGTTATTTGTTGCTGAAAAACCAAATGTACATCTCGTTGATCTTTCTTCCATTCAAAATCACGTTGGAAAGACTCATTTTTTCCAACCTAAAATTTATATAAATACAGAAATGGTCTTGAGTATTGAAGTGTTGCCTAGGGTAGCTTCAAAAACGATTGATGTCATTAATAGTTTACAAGGAAAGAGTAAGAAGTGCTTGGTGCTTGATTTAGATAATACCCTATGGGGAGGCGTTATTGGAGATGATGGTATCGAAAACATCCAAATTGGTCATTTAGGTATTGGAAAAGCATTCTCTAAGTTTCAACATTGGGTAAAGAAATTGAAAGAGAGAGGCGTGATTATTGCCATTTGCAGTAAAAACACAGACTCAGTTGCCAAAAAACCTTTTGAGGAGCATCCAGATATGGTATTACGATTACCTGATATTTCTGTTTTTGTTGCCAACTGGGAAAACAAAGCAGACAACATTCGACACATACAACGTATTTTACAAATAGGATTTGATTCAATGGTATTCCTAGATGACAATCCGTTTGAAAGAAACATGGTAAGAGAACATATCCCTCAAATTTGTGTTCCTGAGTTACCAGATGATCCCGCAGATTATTTAGAATACCTATATAGTCAGCATCTCTTTGAAACGAATTCATTTTCAAATGAAGATAAAGAGCGAACAAAACAATATCAAATAAGTGCAAAAAGAGCCCGTAGTCAACAAAAGTTCACGAATGAAGATGACTTCTTACTAAGCTTAAACATGCTTTCTAAGGTGGAGCCTTTTAATGAATTTAATGCCCCTAGAGTCGCGCAACTCTCACAGCGTTCAAATCAGTTTAACCTTAGAACGGTACGTTATACGCACGCTGAGATCACGAAACTCAGCACTTCAAAAGAGCACCTTACATTCACATTTACCTTAGAGGATACATTTGGAGACAGTGGACTCGTGTGTGTTGTGATTTTAAAAAAGGAAAATGATCAGACATTATTTATAGATTCTTGGTTTATGAGTTGTAGAGTTCTCAAACGAGGAATGGAATGTTTTGTATTGAATACTATTGTCAATTCTGCAATAAAGAGTAATTTTACTACCATAAAGGGGGAATATATCCCTACGCTCAAAAATGAAATTGTAAAAGATCATTACCAAGATTTAGGCTTTAAAAAACAAGGTGAATATTGGGTAATCCATCTAGCAAACTATCCATTTAAAGATAGTTTTGTGACAAAAAAAGATAGTTTGTAATGACAAGAAGTGAATTATTAGAACAAATTAATGTCATTTTTAAAAATACGTTAGATAATGAAACATTAGTCATTGAAGAAACTACCAATGCAAATGATATTGATGAGTGGGATTCTCTAAGCCACGTCTTAATCGTCGTAGAAATTGAAAAACATTTTAAAGTACGGTTTACGTCAAGAGAAATTCGAGAATGGAATAGTATACATGATGTCCTCAATAGTCTAGAAGAAAAAGGCGCATGATTTTTAATTCACTTCCTTTTTTAAGCTTCTTTATCATCATATTTTTGATGTATTATGTAGTATTAAAAGGGAACGTTAAAGCTCAGAATCTACTACTATTCATTTCGAGTTACGCTTTTTATGGGTATGTAAACTGGAAAATGGTTCCGTTGCTATTGAGTGTAACGATCATCATTTTTTTCTTAGGGAAACTCATACATAAAACTACCGATTATAAAAAGTCTTCTTTTTACACTACCCTAGGTGTTTTATTTGCCGTAGGGCTTTTAGTGTATTTTAAATACGTTAATTTCTTTATTGATTCGTTTACATCTTTCTTAAACCATATAGGTCTAAAAACAGAAAGTTGGACATACACGATTATTGTCCCTCTAGGGATTAGCTATTTTTCGTTTAAATTAATAAGCTATATCATTGAAATACACCGCAAAAAAATAGAACCTAGTACTGATTTTATTACCTTCTCGACATACATCGCTTTTTTTCCTACCTTATTGTCAGGTCCTATAGACAACCCTTCTTTTTTTATTCCCCAATTACAAAAGAAACGATCTTTCGATTATTCACTGGTCGTAGATGGTTGTCGGCAAATTCTCTGGGGGTTATTTCAAAAATTGGTGATCGCAGATAATTTATCCCTTGTCATACATGAGATTTGGTCAGATATACCCAACCAAAGTGGCAGCACTTTAATGTTCACTGCTATGCTCTTTAGTGTACAATTGTACACTGATTTTTCAGGGTATTCAAATATTGCCATTGGCTTAGGAAAAACCTTAGGGTTTCACATTACTAAAAACTTTGATTACCCCTTCTTCTCAAGGAATATTTCAGAATTTTGGCGTAAGTGGCATATCTCACTAACATCTTGGTTGACAAACTATATATTCATTCCTTTAAACATCAAGTTTAGAGATCTTGGAACACTAGGAATCATTCTAGCGATCATGGTCAACATGTTGGTTGTTGGTATATGGCACGGAGCAAATTGGACATTTGTTATTTTTGGTTTGTACAACGGGCTCATTTTTATTCCAATCATTTTATCGGGTGCATTTTTAAAAAGAAAAAAAAATAAACGCACTAAATTCGGTTTACCCACTCTTGGTGATTTTTTTAAAATGATACGCACGTTCCTGCTTATCACCTTGGGGCTCATTTTTTTTAGAGCAGAGCATCTTCCAGATGCGTGGCTATACCTGAGGGGTGTTTTTAACACTTCCCTACTTTCGTTAGATGTTGTTCAAGATGTTATTATAAAAACCATAACTCCTTTAAGTTTCGCTTTACTGATGTTTGTCATAGAATGGTTTTATAGGGACACCTCTTATCCTCTTACTCGTTTTGGAATAAAGTGGGTTAGACCTCTAAGGTGGTCGCTGTATTCTTTTATTATTTTTGTAGTTATCGTATTCATGCAAACCGAAGAGACCCCTTTTATTTATTCCCAATTCTAAAGTGCTATGAAGAGGTTTATCAAGACATTACTATCCTTTGGAATATTTGCAATTCTCTTTTTTGTAGTTGCCTTATATCTATGGGGAAATAACTCGCACCCATTATTAAAATCAAATGTAATATATCAAAAAGGAACAACAGGCCATCTCAACTCACGCCTTAAAGAAGTAAAGGATATTAAAAACGTAGATCTTCTTTTCTTAGGATCATCGAGTACATATAGAGGATTTGATCCTAGACTATTTGAAGCCAATGGATTTTCATCATTCAACCTTGGCTCTAGTGCTCAAACCCCTATTCAAACAAAAGTACTGCTTAAAAGATATTTAGAAAGCACCAATCCAAAACGTATTATATATGCTATGAATCCAGAAGTGCTTTCTATGGACGGTGTTGAATCTGCGTTGGATCTCATCGCAAACGATACGTCAGATGCTAATTCTGCAAAAATGGCAATGACCATACACCATGTTAAGGTGTATAACACATTCATTTTTGCTTCGCTACAACAAGTATTTGGTCAACACATGAGCTATCAAAAAAAGAGTTCAAAAGGGATTGACACCTATATATCAGGAGGGTTTGTGGAAAGAGAAATGAAATATTTTGACCCAAAAACAGAAAAAAAACTGAAAACAAAAGATATCACTGTAAACTACAGGAAAGACCAATTAAAAGCGTTTGAAGACATCATCAACCTTATCCAAGCAAGAGATATTGAATTGATACTTATAAATGCCCCGGTGACGTCCTATGCTTACAACAGCTATACCCTAAAACAAAAAAAACAATTTGATGATCTCATGAGTTCGTATGCAGATTATATTGATTTTAATACCGTTTTAAAGCTACAGGATTCTTTGCACTTTTATGATCCATATCATTTAAACCAACATGGAGTCGAGCTGTTTAATAAAAAAGTAATTGAGATTATTAAACAATAGTATCTGAATACTGCAATTGACTAAATCATGCAAAATTTAAAACAACCACCTCTTCTAGGTGCTTGATTTTGTATACTTAATGACACAGAAAGAGTAAAAATCACCGGTCTACTTGAATCACCTCCAAATTATCGATTTTCCCAGCATCTACAGTAAACCGTAACATGGTGCGAACTTTATGAAAACCGTGCTTCCCAATCGCACCTGGGTTCATGTGGAGGAGGCCTAGTTTTTTGTCAGGTACTACTTTCAAAATATGACTATGTCCGCAAATAAACAGTTTAGGCGGATTGGCACGAATCGCTTCTCGAATGGCTGGCGAATAACGTCCTGGATAGCCCCCAATATGCGTAATCCACACATCCACTCCTTCACACACAAAACGGTTGTTTAATGGAAATTCCTGACGTGCATCAGTATCATCTATATTTCCAAAAACCGCCCGTAAAGGCTTTACTTTTTTAAGCGCATCGGTTACTTTTAAATCCCCAATATCACCCGCATGCCACACCTCATCTGCCCACTGTGCATGACCTAACATATGATCGTCAATATAACTATGTGTATCGCTGAGAAGAAGTATTTTTTTCAAAAGATAGATGTGTAAGATGTCACGGTTAGCTATTCAAAATATCCTAACCAATTAATTTGTTTTTTATACGCTTTCGCGAAAGCGTATATTTGTTCAAAAATAAGACACTTTGCGGTATTTTATACAACTATCTTACAATGGAACTCCCTATCACGGATGGCAACGTCAACCCAATGCGGTTACCGTGCAACAAACCATTGAAGAAGCCCTGTCTACGCTTTTGCGAACGCCTATAACCATTATGGGAGCTGGCAGGACGGATACGGGAGTACACGCTCAAATGATGTATGCGCATGTAGATATACCGCACGAAAGTGATCCTAAAAATCCTAACGAAACTTTGGAGGGCGCTGTACCCGCTTTCGCGAAAGCGGACCTAACAACACTCACCTACAAACTAAATAATTTTTTACCACCCAGCATTGCTATTCAAGACATTTTGCCTGTAAAAGAAGATGCGCATGCACGGTTTGATGCGACGTACAGATCTTATGTATACAGAATACATTCACACAAAAATCCGTTTACACAAGAGCGGGCTTTTTATTATAAAATTCCGCTAGATCTGGAACGTATGCAAGAAGCATCAGAGATCTTAAAAACCTATACCGATTTTGAGTGTTTTAGCAAGTCAAATACAGATGTCAACACCTATCTTTGTGCGATCAAAGAAGCTAAGTGGTCACAGGTGGATAATGAGTACCATTTTACCATTACCGCAGATCGGTTTTTGCGTAATATGGTAAGAGCCATTGTGGGTACCTTGGTAGCAATAGGACAAGGTAAAAAACCAGTTTCTTGGATGCATGAAGTGATTAAAGGAAAAAATAGAAGTCTCGCTGGCGCTTCAGTACCAGCATACGGGTTATACCTTATCGATATTGGATACCCTAAACATATATTTATTGACTAATGGCAGATAGTAAAGGAAAAGCATTTGACACAAAACTCTTTAAGAGATTATTGCGATTTGCAATACCATATAAGTGGCAATTGTATGTAGCTGCTATTGCTGCTATCCTACTCTCTGTATTTGCGGCCCTAAATCCTTTTTTTATGAAGGATGCTATCGATATAGGGATTACGCAAAAAAAACCTGAAAGCCTTATTTTCTTTATCACCATGATGGGATTAGTCCTTTTGGGACAAGTGATTTTTCAACTGTTATTTATTTATTTTTCTAATTGGATCGGACAACAGGTGATACGCGATATTCGTGTGAAACTGTTTGAGCATATGCTTCAATTTAAAATGCAGTATTATGATACTTCTGCCGTGGGGAGACTTGTGACACGTGCTGTGGGAGATATAGAAACTATTGCGAGTATTTTTAGTCAAGGACTCTTTATGATCATAGCAGATTTACTCAAAATGGGTGTTGTTTTGGGATTCATGTTTTGGGAGAGCTGGCAATTAACCCTTATCGTTCTTGCTGTTTTTCCAGTAATCCTTTATGCGACTAGAGTTTTTCAACGCGCTATGAAAGTCGCCTTTGAAGAAGTCCGCACACAGGTATCTAATTTGAACACATTTGTTCAGGAACGCGTGACAGGGATGAAAATCGTACAGATTTTTAATAGAGAGAAGATAGAGCATGAAAAGTTTAAAGCCATTAATAAAAAGCACATGGATGCTTGGAATAAAACCGTATGGTATAACTCTTTCTTTTTTCCTATTGCCGAAATGTGTACCTCTATCACTATTGGACTTGTGGTTTGGTATGGAGGACTGCACGTAGCAGAATCTGAAGCTATTACGTTAGGTGTTATTACCGCTTTTATAAGCTATATTCAAATGCTATTTACACCTCTGCGCCAGATAGCAGACAAGTTTAATACGCTTCAAATGGGTATGGTCGCTGCAAATCGCGTCTTTAAAATTCTTGATACCAACTCTCAAATTATAGATGTAGGAACCAAAGAACTTAAAAACGTCACTGGTAAAATTACATTTGATAATGTACGTTTTAGTTATGTTGCAGGTGAGGAAGTATTAAAAGGAGTTTCTTTCACCGCAGAACCAGGACAAACCATAGCGATTGTCGGGTCTACAGGAGCTGGGAAATCGACTATTATTAATTTATTAAGTCGTTTTTATGAGATAGATAGTGGGCGTATCACTATAGATGGCACTTCTATCGCCGATATCAAATTAAAAGAATTAAGAAAAGAAATAGCTGTCGTATTGCAAGATGTATTTTTGTTTGCAGATTCTATTCTAAATAACATTACTCTTAATGATCCTTCTATTTCAGAAGAAACAGTGATTGCCTCTGCAAAAGCGATAGGAGTGCATAAATTTATTTCTAGTCTGCCTGATGGGTATCATTATAACGTAAAAGAACGTGGTGCGATGCTTTCTAGCGGTCAGCGACAGCTGATTGCTTTTTTACGTGCCTATGTAAGTAATCCTTCCATATTAATTCTAGATGAAGCTACCTCTTCTGTAGATTCACATAGCGAGCAACTTATTCAAAAAGCGATTGGTAAAATCACAAAAGGGCGTACTTCTATTGTTATTGCACACCGTCTGGCTACGATTAAGAAAGCAGATCTAATTATGGTCATGGATAAAGGAAGAGTGGTTGAAAAAGGAACTCATAAAGAACTTCTTAAAAATGAAGGGGGGCATTATCAGGCGCTTTACGAAGCACAGTTTACTGAGATAGCCACTTCTCCATGAGCCAGCCAACACGTACTTATTGTTCACGATAGGTAACAAGAGTAATCTCTTCGGATTTTCCACGTAAGTGGACTTTTCCTATGATCTCTTTTTCAAGTCCATTTGGTAATTTATAAACAATATCGGCAAATTCACTTGAGGTAAGTATATCAACACTATTTTCATTACAACATGCTTGAATACGTGCTGTGGTATTAAGTACATCCCCAGAAAAAGCAATATCGCGTTTGATTTTTCCTAACTCTCCTACCATGACAGCTCCATAATGTAACCCCACTTTAAATGTGGGTACAAAACCATATTTTTTCAGATAATAGGCTTCTTTTTTTACTATAGCATCACGCATTCTATAGAAACAGCGTAGCGCGTTTGCTTTTCGAAGTCCGTTTTTCATTTTCCAAGTAATCACTACTTCATCGCCCACATATTGATAGACTTCTCCTTTACTCTTTTGTATGGGAGACGCAATATCATTAAAAAAATCTTTGAGGAAATGGAAATATTTTTCTTCGCCTATGGCTTCAGCAATTCCTGTAGCATTTCTAATATCAGCAAACATAAAAATACGACGTTCACGCTTAGGGCTAAAATATTTCCCTTTTAGATAATCTGGAAAAACACCAGGACCATACTTATCGTTAATCATAAAAACAATCACGGTTCCTAACACGATAAATAGCCAGATAATAATGTTTTTTATGAATAGCCAGCCTACAAAAAACAACTTAATCTCGGCTATTACTTCTTTGCTATGAAAAGGTTTACCAATATAATCACTATAAAAAAAGGCGCTTCCTATCAAGCTGACAATAGCTGCTACCACTATGTAAGTCAATGCTATAATAATAAGCGCTTTCCCAAAGGCATACTTTCTAAGACTCCACTCCATCAGGTTAAGTGTGAACGTGCCTCCTATAAATCCTGCAATAATGGAAACTACAAGATTTGCTGTAAAAGCTAGCGTAAAATCAAAATCTGATGCTAAGGCATTGTTGTCAAGTAATGTTAAGTATTCATAAAAAAAAATCGCATTAGAAATAAGGACCCAAGCAAAGAGCACCCAAAAAGCTCGTTTTGCGTAGTACCAGAATTCTTCTTTAGAAAATGTAGTCATTCTTATTTTTATTGCTTTCGCTACTACCTGCCGTCAGGTAGGAGCGAAAATAGTATTACCGTATACTATCTTTTACAACTTTGATAGCTCCTTTAATAGTGTCTCCATTAATAGAATCTTTGGCAACTTGGGCAGCTTCTCTTACTGCTTTTTGTGCCTCAGCTTGTTCTTTCATAAATTTTATAAATTCTATATCTGTACCAGCACCTGTCTTCATTGCAACAAAACTTAGAATCACTACAACAATAAAAAACACAAAGAATATCGAACCAATCAACAAGCAAAAGAGCCCTAATTTTAAAATGGTATTTCCAGCATCCAACTCAAACAAACGCTTTAGCACAAAGGTCATATACCCTATAAGAATGAATATTGATACAAAACTAAATATTTGATATAACGTCTGATTCCATATAGTGAGTAGTGATAATGTCGTTGTGATTAATGAGATATGTGAATATCCATACAGGTAAATTACAAAATGTTCTACAAGATTATATTTTTTATAATTCCAAAAGACAATTCTAGAAAATATAGCAAGCACTGGAATCATGGTAAAATAGACTACAGACTGGTATTCTATTACTTTTGTCAACATTTTAGAAGTAAACGATTTTTGAAGCTCTGCAGCATCTCCGGTATAAAAACTTGTCTGCGCTTGAATCATGTCTTCCAAAAACCAGTTTTTTACTATAAAAGCAAAGACTCCTGCAAATGCAATAGCGATTGCAAAGTAGCTAAAGGCAGTAAGGTATTTTTTGCGCATTCCCTTCATGTAGCCTCCTATGACATCTTCCGGCTTTCTGAAAAGCGTTAAAAAAGTTCTCAAAAAGGCGTTTTCAATATTCAAAAAGCGATCAACAAAATCTTCAAAAAGATTACGCCATGTAATACGATTGTATACACGCTTTCCTCCGCAATTAGGACAAAACCGTTGATCTAATGCAAGTGGTTCATTACAATTAATACAAGTATCACTTACTTCAAGAAGTTCTTGTTTACGTTTTGCTACGTTTCCCATAGGGATATGATTTGATCCGTTAGTGATGACAAGGTAAGATAATGTGTTTAGCTTCCAAAAAGTAAAAGGGTATCCTTGACACTTTTTGTTAATTGTCTAATACTATCCATACGAATACTGTCTTTTGCTGCCTTGGCAGCTTCTTTTACAGCTTTTTGGCTTTCTTTCAACGCTTCCAATTTTTCTATAAATGTATCAAAAGCACCTATTTTAAAGAGTATAAAGCTACTTAAACCGAAAAAAATTGTGCCAATTACACCAGACACAACAAGAAAAAGCAATGTTTTTAATACTATTTTTTTTATGGTTAAATCAAAAAGGCGCATTAATACATAAGCGGTATATCCCACATATAAAAATGATAATACAAAACTAACCATGACTTGTAGAACATCTGACCAGATAAAGACTATGGATGCGACAGAGGCAATAATTTGTGTGTGCGAGTACACATATAAATAAATCACCACATGCTCTATAAAATTATACTTTTTATAATTCCAAAACACAACTATTGAAATCAAAGCAAATAATGGGATTGTAGTGAATGTAACGATGGATTGATACTCAAATATCCAATTAACCACATCCATCACAGCATCTAGATCTGGGGTATTGTTAGCTTTCGCAGACTCTTTAAGCAAGGCATCATCAAGAAACCATTTTCTAAAAACAAAGGTAAATAAACTTGTAACAGTAAGAGAAATTGCAAAATAACTAAAGGCAGATAGATAGCGTTTACGCACACCATCTATATAGCCCCCAATAACATCTTCAGGTTTTGTAAAAAGAGCGAAAAATGTTCTTAGAAAGTTATTTTCAATATTTAGAAAACGATCTGCAAAATCTTCAGTAAGATTACTCCAGTTTAACCGATTGTACATACGCTTTGCGCCACAACTTGAGCAAAAGGCTTGATCTAAATTCAATGGAGTGTCACAGTTTTTACACCGATCAGAAATGGTAGGAAGCTGTTCTTTCTTCTTTTCTTTTTTCTTCTTCTTTGGTTTTTCAGATACTGTTTCTTCTGGGAGTAGTTCTTCTTCCATATACTTAACTTAAATCTGACGTAATTAATTCACGCAACTCATCGATTGTTTTGTAGTGTACAAACTCTCCATTTTTCACATAACTGATCTCTCCAGACTCCTCACTTACGACTAATGCTAGTGCATCTGTTTTCTCTGTAATACCAATCGCAGCTCTATGCCTCAGTCCAAAGCGTAGTGGGATTTTTTCTTGTGTAACTGGTAAGATAACTCGCGTAGCTGTTATGGTATTATCTTCTATAATCATAGCGCCATCGTGAAGTGTAGAGTTTTTATAAAAAATACTTTCAATAATAGGTCTATTCACAGCAATGGACATCGCATCTCCAGTTGCTTTTACAAACTCTAGACTTGTGGTTCTTCTAATAATAATAAGGGCTCCCGAGCGGATTTTTCCCATATTGACACACGCATCTAATATCGCATTGACATCTATCTCTAAAATTTGATCATTTTTAGAAAACTGGAAGCTTTTAAAAACGCCTTTACCTCTCGCTAAATTAGCACTTCCAATCATTAATAAAAACTTACGGATTTCTTGTTGAAAAACAACAATCAACGCAAACATTCCTACCCCTATAAATTGTCCAAGAATGGTACTGAGCATCTCCATTTTTAATAACACGGTAAGTTGCCATATCAAATAGATCACCACAATCCCAATAAATATATTGATCGCCACAGTTCCTTTGACTAGTTTATAAACATAGTAAAGCAGCGTGGCGACTAAGACAATGTCTATAATGTCAAAAACTCTAAAATTTTCAAATATTTCCAAGAAAAATGCTTTGTAGTAAAAGTAAAGGAAAAAATGACATCCCAAAACTCAGGGCAAAAAAAAACCGTTTTTAGTGGACTAAAAGCGGATCTTATTGTATTTCTCCATAGAAGTGGTTTGCGTTACGACTTGTATTTTATGATTTCCATTTTATCCCACAACCCATACTCGGTTTCTGGATCATTGTTTGAGGTCTACTATTAAATACATTATCTAATGCCTCTCTCAAATCACGACCATTCACTGGAATTCCATTCCCAGGTCTTGATGCGTCTAACTGCCCTCGATACACCAATCGATCATCAGGACCAAAGAGATAAAAATCAGGCGTACAGGCAGCATCATAAGCCTTTGCAACTTCTTGGGTTTCGTCAAATAGATACGGAAATGTAAAATAGTTTTTACGGGCATTTTCCCACATAGCCGCTGGGCCATCTTGTGGATAGGCTACAATATCATTACTACTTATAGCTACAAAACCAAACCCTAATACTCGATAATCATTTGCAACACGCACAATCTCATCAATTACATGAACAACGAACGGGCAGTGATTACAAATAAACATCACTACGGTACCACGTTCTCCCTTAATATCCTCATAACTAAACACATTATTTGTAATCGCATCTATTAGTTTAAAATCGGGAGCTTTTGTACCTAGCTCAATCATATTAGAAGGGGTCAGTGCCATAGGATGTCGTATAAATTAAATGGTTGTCTATTTGTGTCTTAAAGATACACAATGATTTGACGCAAAATTAGCAGTATTGTTACGTTTGTGATCACCTTTTTATTTTTGTATAAACTCAACTATCTAACTTCTATTCTTGCTGTATACGCTTTCGCGAAAGCGTAAAAAAGCCACTTCCCAAAAGTAGGAAGTGGCCCTTAACTAGTATATCATTTTTATAAGATACCCGTCTTCACGGGTACTATTTAATCATTCCGTACGAACGGTTGATGAAATTAGTAAGTTCCTCACCCTTTAAAAGGTTTTGAGAAAGCTTCGCTAGGTCAAAAGATTGTTTGATTAAACGTTCTTTCTTTTTAGCAGTTTTGGTATTTAAAATTTCTGAAACTAACTCATGATTCGCATTGACTACGAGGTTGTACATGTCTGGCATAGCTCCCATACCAAACATACCACCGCCACCGCCGCTTTTCTGCATCTCTTTCATACGACGCATAAACTCAGGCTGCGTGATGATAAATGGAGCTGCATTACTATCCATCGCTTCCATCTGTACAGTATATGAGCTATCTGCAATTGCTTCTGTAATTACTGTTTTCAGCGTTTCTTTGTCCTCGTCAGAAAGTTTACTGATCTGTGTCTCTTCTTTTTTGATTAGGTTATCTATATGATCCCCATCTACACGTACAAAAGAAACATTTTCTTTAGTCGTTTCAATTTTCTGGATCAAGTGACTTACAATCGGAGAGTCTAATAAAAGCACCTCATATCCTTTATCTTTTGCACTTTGAATATAGGCGTGTTGCGCATCTTTGTCACTTGCGTACAAAACAACTAACTTATCGTCTTTATCCGTTTGTGAGTCTTTTATTTTTGTTTCTAGCTCTTCCCAAGTAAGATACGTATCATCTACTGTGGGATATAGTGCAAACTTGTCTGCTTTTTCAAAGAACTTCTCTTCAGAAAGCATTCCGTATTCAATCACTACTTTGATATCGTTCCACTTCTTTTCAAAATCTTCGCGATCATTGGTGAATAGAGATTTCAGTTTATCTGCAACTTTACGCGTAATGTACCCAGAGATTTTCTTTACGGCACCGTCTGCTTGTAAATAACTACGAGATACATTCAACGGAATGTCTGGTGAGTCAATCACCCCTCGAAGCATGGTTAAGAAATCAGGTACAATTCCTTCTACATTGTCTGTTACAAATACTTGGTTTTGATATAACTGGATGCGATCTTTTTGCACATTCATATCCTGCCCAAGCTTAGGGAAATATAAAATCCCCGTAAGATTGAATGGGTAATCTACATTAAGGTGTATATTAAAGAGAGGCTCTTCAAACTGCATCGGGTATAACTCCCGGTAGAAGCTCTTATAATCTGCCTCTTCAAGATCTGCAGGTTGTTTTGTCCACGCTGGCGTAGGGTTATTAATAATATTATCTACTTCTTGTGTTGGTGCAGGGTCTTCTTCTTTTGCCCCTTCTGGCTTTGGAAGTGTTTCTGTTTTTGTACCAAACTTAATAGGTACAGGCATGAATTTGTTGTACTTGGTTAAAAGCTCAGTAATACGTTTTTCTTCAAGAAACTCTGTGCTGTCTTCTGCGATGTGAAGAATGATTTCAGTTCCTCTTTCTGACTTATCTGATGCTTCTAGTGTAAATTCTGGAGATCCATCACATGTCCAATGAGCTGCAGGTTCGTCTTTATGAGACTTTGTAATAATCTCTACTTTTTCTGCTACCATAAATGCAGAATAGAATCCTAGTCCAAAATGACCAATGATTCCTGCATCTTTTGCTCCATCTTCATATTTGTTTAAGAATTCTTCTGCTCCAGAAAACGCCACTTGATTGATATACTTCTCAACCTCTTCTGCCGTCATCCCAAGACCTTGATCTATGATATGAAGTTTTTTTCCTTCTTTATCTACTTTTACTTCAATAATAGGATTTCCATACTCGACCTTAGATTCTCCTATACTAGAAAGATGCTTTAATTTAAGTGTAGCATCTGTTGCGTTTGAGATTAATTCTCTAAGGAATATCTCGTGATCACTGTATAAGAATTTCTTAATTAGTGGGAAGATATTCTCTACCGACACATTAATTTTTCCTGTTGACATATTTTTATTTTTTGACAATTAGTTGTTTGGGTAGAGACTAGACAAAAAAAATACCAACTTACTGAATATGACAAGATGACATCATAAAAAACACAAGAGCCTGAAATAACAGCGTATTTCAGGCTTTTGTATTTATGAAAGAGAAAGTTTACTCCGTATTTTATTTATGCTTGTCCGGTTGGCCCAAAGTTTAGAGGAATGGGTTGCTTCTCATAATCTTTGATTTCACCATGTGCATTTTCAAAACGTTTGATATTTTCTGCTAATGCTTTGGTCAATCTTTTTGCATGCTGGGGCGTCAGGATAATTCTAGATTTCACTTTACTTTTTGGCGTTCCCGGCATAATATTTACAAAATCAACCACAAATTCTGATACCGAGTGATTGATAATAGCAAGATTAGAATAGGTTCCTTGAGCAATAGCTTCATCCAATTCTATGTTGATTTGTCCTTTTTTATTCTGAGGTTTTTTTTCGTCTGCCATCCTATATGTATTTTCGCGAAGGCGGAAATCTCATCCTACCTATCGCTCTGTTATTATTTTACAAATTTGATTTAACGATTACCCTAAAATCTTTTGAAACTTCAAGGTGGAAATCGTATTCAGTCTAGAGTGATCATTACTTATACCATTTACCAATTGAATTTACTGTAATAAAACACCCTTTTTTCCTTTCTATTTCACAAGAAAAAAGAAACCGTAGCTTAGGCTATGCTTTAGTTTTCTTTCTCATATAAAGAAAAAAATCATCGTTTTCTTTTCCAGTAAATTCAATTAATAACTAGTATTAATTCACGCTTTTTTGTCAATCGCGATTACTAAATATATAGACTCCCGTCTTTACGGAAGTGTTTTATTAAAAAATCCCATCTTACAGTATGCAAGATGGGATTGTTATTATGAATTAGTGCGCTTTCGCGAAAGCGTACTAGTTATAATTTACTTCTTGCTTTTCAGCCATCATATTCTGTAAATCTTCTTTGCTTCCTACGATAATCTTATCATAGCGACGCATTCCTGTTCCTGCTGGTATTTTATGTCCAACAATTACATTCTCCTTAAGACCTTCTAAGGTATCAATTTTACCGCTTACAGCAGCTTCGTTTAATACTTTGGTTGTCTCTTGGAAAGAAGCCGCAGAAATAAATGATTTTGTTTGAAGTGATGCTCTCGTGATACCTTGAAGGATTGGCGATGCAGTCGCTGGAGATACATCTCTAGCAACAACAAGGTTTTTATCTTCTCTTCTTAGTATGGAGTTTTCATCTCTAAGTTCACGTGGAGATACAATCTGACCTGGTTTAAGGTTTTCTGATTCTCCTGCATCCTCTACTACTTTCATACCGAAAATAGCATCATTTTCTTCAATAAAATCTGCTTTATGCACTAATTGATTTTCTAGGAAAATCGTATCTCCCGGATCTTCAATACGTACTTTACGCATCATCTGACGTACAACTACTTCGAAGTGTTTATCATTGATCTTCACCCCTTGTAAACGATATACTTCTTGTACTTCATTTACTAAGTATTGTTGTACAGCCGATGGACCTTTTATGTTTAAGATATCGTTTGGTGTCACCGAACCGTCAGAAAGTGGCATACCAGCACGTACATAATCATTTTCTTGTACAAGAATCTGATTAGATAACTTCACTAAGTATTTCTTTACTTCTCCTAATTTTGACTCAACGATAATCTCGCGGTTACCACGTTTGATCTTACCAAAAGAAACAACACCATCTATCGCTGATACTACGGCTGGATTAGAAGGGTTACGTGCTTCAAATAATTCTGTTACACGTGGAAGACCTCCTGTAATATCCCCTGCTTTTGCAGACTTACGAGGAATCTTAACAAGAATCTTTCCTTCTTTTACTTTTTCACCATCATCAATCATTAAGTGAGCTCCCACAGGTAAGTTGTAAGAACGAAGTGCCGTACCATCTTTATCTTCGATAATTAAGGTAGGTATCTTTTTCTTATCTCTAGATTCTGAAATCACTTTTTCTTGGAAACCTGTCTGTTCATCAGTTTCTACACGGTATGTGATACCCTGCTCGATACTTTCGAATTTAATTTTTCCAGAGAATTCAGAAATAACAACTCCATTAAACGGATCCCATTTACAAATCACTTCACCTGCCTTGACAGTTGATCCAGACTCTATAAAGAGTTGAGAACCATAAGGGATGGTATTTGTACTTAATGTGATTCCTGTTTTAGGATCTGTTACTTTAGCCTCTGATGTACGAGAAATTACAATGATGGCATCATTACCTTCATTATCTGTTCCATTAACAGTCTTAAGATCTTCTATTTCTAATTTACCAGGGAATTTTACAATAACATTACTATCTTCAGAAACACCTCCTGCTACCCCTCCAACGTGGAATGTACGTAGTGTAAGCTGTGTACCTGGTTCTCCAATAGATTGTGCTGCAACAACACCTACAGCCTCTCCCATTTGTACTGTCTTACCAGTAGCTAGGTTACGACCATAACACTTCACACAGATTCCTTTTAAAGCTTCACAAGTAAGAGCAGATCTTACTTCTACGCTTTCAATAGGAGCAGCTCCAATCGCGTTTGCAATGTCATGTGTAATTTCTTCTCCTGCATGTGCGAGAATTTCATTTGTAAGCGGGTTAATAACATCATTTAAAGATGTTCTACCTTCTATACGGTCTGAAAGTTTCTCTATAACCTCTTCATTTTTCTTAAGTGCAGAAACTTCTACTCCTCGTAAAGTACCACAATCATCACTGTTAATAATAACATCTTGTGATACATCTACAAGACGACGTGTTAAGTATCCTGCATCTGCTGTTTTAAGAGCGGTATCTGCAAGACCTTTACGAGCACCGTGAGTAGAGATAAAGTATTCAAGAATTGAAAGTCCTTCTTTAAAGTTAGATAAAATCGGGTTTTCAATAATAGCTCCTCCTCCATCATTCGATTTCTTAGGTTTTGCCATTAATCCACGCATCCCTGTAAGCTGACGAATCTGTTCTTTAGATCCACGAGCTCCAGAGTCAAGCATCATATACACCGAGTTAAATCCTTGTTGATCTTCACGGATACGCTTCATAGATAGTTCTGTAAGCGTAGCGTTTGTTGAAGTCCAAACATCAATAACTTGGTTGTAACGCTCTGTATTTGTAATAAGACCCATATTATAAGATCCTGTAATCACATCTACTTGATCGTTTGCCTCATCAATCATTCCTTGTTTCTCTGCTGGAATAATAATATCTCCTAATGAGAATGATAACCCTCCACGGAATGCATATCCATATCCCATCGTCTTGATAAGGTCAAGGAACTCTGCCGTTTGTGGTACACTCGTTACTTTTAATATCTTTCCGATAATATCACGCAATGACTTTTTAGTCAATACTTCATTAATAAAACCTGCCACTTCTGGCACTGCCTCATTAAATAAAACACGACCTACAGTAGTGTCTATCACTTGATATGAAAGTTCTCCCTGATCATTATAATCTAAAGCGCGTACTTTGATCATCGCGTTAATGTCAACACGCTTCTCATTATAAGCTATTGTTACTTCTTCTGCAGAGTAGAAGGTTATTCCTTCTCCTTTTACATGAAACTCAGGAGTCGATTTTCTGGCCTTTGTCATATAGTAAAGACCTAATACCATATCCTGAGACGGTACTGTTACTGGTGCACCGTTTGCAGGGTTTAAGATATTATGTGAAGCAAGCATTAATAACTGTGCCTCAAGAATCGCTTCTGGCCCTAATGGTAAATGTACCGCCATTTGATCTCCGTCAAAATCGGCGTTAAATGCTGTACAAACCAATGGGTGTAACTGTATTGCTTTTCCTTCAATAAGTTTAGGTTGAAATGCTTGTATCCCTAAACGGTGAAGTGTAGGAGCACGGTTCAAGAGTACTGGATGTCCTTTAAGAACATTTTCCAGAATATCCCAAACAACAGGCTCTTTTTTGTCTATTATTTTCTTTGCAGATTTAACCGTCTTTACAATTCCTCTTTCAATTAATTTACGAATTACAAAAGGCTTGTAAAGCTCAGCAGCCATTCCTTTAGGAAGACCACATTCAAATAATTTAAGCTCAGGTCCTACAACAATTACCGAACGTGCAGAGTAATCAACACGCTTACCTAGTAAGTTTTGGCGGAAACGTCCTTGCTTTCCTTTTAAAGAATCAGAAAGAGATTTTAATGGTCTATTACTATCTGTTTTTACTGCAGATGACTTACGCGTGTTATCAAAAAGGGAATCTACAGATTCCTGTAGCATACGCTTTTCATTACGTAAGATAACCTCAGGAGCTTTGATTTCCATCAAACGCTTCAAACGGTTGTTACGTATAATCACACGACGGTAAAGGTCATTTAAATCTGAAGTCGCAAAACGCCCTCCATCTAGTGGCACCAATGGACGCAATTCTGGTGGAATCACCGGAACTACTTTCATGATCATCCACTCTGGAAGATTCTCGCGGTTTTTATTTGCATCACGTAAAGCCTCAACAACTTGAAGACGCTTAAGAGCTTCTGTTTTACGTTGTTTTGACGTTTCGTTATTAGCTTTGTGACGTAAGTCATAAGATAAACTATCTAAATCTATACGTCTTAATAACTCAATAAGACACTCTGCCCCCATCTTTGCGATGAATTTGTTAGGGTCTGTATCATCAAGATATAAATTCTCTTGTGGTAAGGTGTCTAATATGTTAAGGTATTCTTCTTCTGTAAGGAAGTCCATTTTTTGCAATGGTTCTCCTTCTTCATTAGTAGCAATACCTGCTTGAATAACTACATAACGCTCATAATAGATAATCATATCAAGCTTCTTAGAAGGAAGCCCTAATAAATATCCGATTTTGTTTGGTAAACTTCTAAAATACCAGATGTGAGCTACAGGAACCACAAGACTAATGTGTCCTACACGATCACGACGTACTTTTTTCTCAGTTACCTCTACCCCACAACGGTCACATACGATTCCTTTGTAGCGTATTCTTTTATATTTTCCACAGGCACACTCGTAATCCTTTACAGGACCAAAAATACGCTCACAGAACAACCCGTCACGCTCTGGTTTGTGCGTACGATAGTTGATAGTTTCTGGCTTTAAAACTTCACCTTTTGAAGCTCCCAAGATAGACTCTGGAGAAGCAAGACCAATTGAGATCTTGTTAAAGCTTTTTTGAGTTGCATTATCATTATTTCTTGCCATAATTCAATGTATGTCGAATTAATTAAAATTGTGTTGTTTGATGGTCCGCTTTCGCGAAAGCGTACTCCATAAGAATACACTTTCGCTTAGGGTATATCAAACTACTCTTCTAGACGAATGTCTAGTCCTAGTCCTTTAAGCTCGTGCATCAATACGTTGAACGATTCTGGTAAACCTGGCTCTGGCATAGGCTCTCCTTTTACGATACTTTCGTATGTTTTTGCTCTTCCTATTACATCATCAGACTTCACGGTTAAGATTTCACGTAAAGTAGCAGAAGCTCCATAAGCCTCTAATGCCCAAACTTCCATCTCTCCAAAACGTTGCCCTCCAAACTGCGCCTTACCTCCAAGAGGTTGTTGCGTAATAAGAGAGTATGGTCCGATAGAACGCGCGTCCATCTTATCATCTACCATGTGTCCTAGCTTTAACATATAAATCACACCTACAGTTGCTGGCTGATCAAAACGATCTCCAGTACCACCGTCATATAAATACGTATGTCCAAAACGTGGAATTCCAGCTTCATCTGTTAAGGCATTGATCTCATCTAGGGTAGCTCCATCAAAAATTGGTGTTGCATACGTTTTTCCTAATTTCTGACCTGCCCATCCAAGTACGGTCTCGTAGATTTGTCCGATGTTCATACGAGAAGGTACCCCAAGTGGATTCAATACGATATCTACCGGTGTTCCATCTTCTAAGAACGGCATATCTTCCTGACGTACGATACGAGCAACAATACCTTTGTTACCGTGACGTCCCGCCATCTTATCTCCTACTTTAAGTTTACGCTTTTTAGCAATGTATACTTTAGCAAGTTTGATAATTCCTGAAGGAAGCTCATCTCCTACTGAGATCGTAAATTTCTCACGACGAAGATTTCCTTGAAGATCATTTTCTTTAATCTTATAATTGTGAAGTAAATCTGCGATAAGTGCATTGGTTGCATCATCTGTAGTCCAAACACCTTGGGTAAGGTGCGTGTAATCTTCTACAGAATTTAACATCTTTAGGGTGTATTTTTTACCTTTTGGAAGGACTTCTTCCCCTAGGTCGTTCATAACACCTTGTGCAGTTTTACCGTTGACAAGCTTAAATAATTTTTCGATTAATGTAGCTTGTAATTCGTCAAACTTCACATCGTACTGATCTTCAAGCTTCGCAATATCTTCTTTATCTTTTGCTCTCTTACGTTTATCTTTTATAGCTCTTGCAAATAACTTTTTGTTAATTACAACTCCATGTAAAGAAGGAGACGCTTTTAGAGATGCATCTTTTACATCACCTGCTTTATCTCCAAAGATGGCACGAAGTAACTTTTCTTCTGGTGTAGGGTCAGATTCTCCTTTTGGTGTAATCTTACCTATTAATATATCTCCAGGTTTTACTTCGGCTCCAATACGGATCATTCCGTTTTCATCAAGGTCTTTTGTAGCCTCTTCAGAAACATTAGGAATATCATTAGTTAACTCTTCATTACCTAATTTTGTATCACGCACGTCAAGAGAATATTCATCAATGTGAATCGATGTAAAAATATCATTACGTACTACTTTTTCTGAGATCACAATCGCATCCTCAAAGTTATACCCTTTCCAAGGCATAAAGGCTACTTTCATGTTACGTCCTAAAGCAAGCTCTCCGTTTTCTGTAGCATATCCTTGAGATAATACTTGACCTTTATATACACGATCTCCTTTACGCACAATTGGCTTCAAGTTGATACTTGTACTTTGGTTAGTCTTACGGAATTTAATGAGATTGTATGATTTGATATCATCATCAAAACTTACAAGACGCTCATCATCTGTACGATCATATTTAATGTCAATTCTATTAGCATCCACATACTCAACAGTACCTGCTCCTTCTGCGTTAATTAATACACGAGAGTCTGTAGCTACTTGTCTTTCTAGTCCTGTTCCTACAATAGGAGCAGATGCTCTTAATAAAGGTACTGCCTGACGCATCATGTTTGATCCCATCAATGCACGGTTTGCATCATCATGCTCCAAGAATGGAATTAACGATGCTGAAATAGATGCAATTTGATTAGGAGATACATCTGCATAATGTACTTCGGTTTTTTCCACTACTGGGAAATCCCCTTCCATACGGGCAATTACTTTATCTAATTCAATAGTACCGTCATCTGTCATAGGATTGTTTGCTTGCGCAATCAACATTCCCTCTTCTTCCTCAGCACTTAAGTATCTTGGTTCAGAAACTAAATCTATTTTTCCATTTTCTACTTTACGATATGGCGTCTCGATGAATCCCATACTGTTCACTTTTGCATATACAGAAAGTGAAGAAATCAGACCAATGTTTGGTCCTTCTGGTGTTTCAATAGGACATAAACGTCCGTAGTGTGTATAATGTACATCACGCACCTCAAATCCTGCACGCTCACGAGATAAACCTCCTGGTCCTAATGCAGATAAACGACGTTTGTGTGTAATCTCAGCTAGTGGATTGGTTTGATCCATAAACTGTGATAATTGGTTGGTTCCAAAGAATGAATTAATCACAGAAGACAAGGTCTTTGCGTTAATCAAATCTATAGGAGTAAACACTTCATTATCACGAACGTTCATACGCTCTCTAATGGTACGAGCCATACGCGCAAGACCTACACCAAATTGTGCAGATAATTGCTCTCCTACGGTACGTACACGTCTGTTAGAAAGGTGATCAATATCATCAATTTCTGCTTTTGAGTTAATTAACTCAATAAGATACTTGATGATAGTAATGATATCTTCTTTTGTAAGCACTTGCTTATCCATATCGATATCAAGTCCTAACTTTTTGTTCATTCTGTAACGACCAACTTCACCTAAGTTATAACGTTGATCTGAGAAGAATAATTTGTCAATGATACCTCGTGCAGTTTCCTCATCTGGCGGCTCTGCGTTACGTAATTGACGGTATATGTGTTCTACAGCCTCTTTCTCTGAGTTTGTAGGGTCTTTTTGAAGCGTATTATGTATGATCGCATAATCTGCTTGCTGATTGTCTTCTTTATGTAAAAGGATTGTTTTTGCTCCTGCTTCTACAATTTCTTCTACGTGCTCTTTCTCTAAAATCGTATCACGATCTAAAACGATCTCATTACGCTCTATAGAAACAACCTCTCCTGTATCTTCATCAACAAAATCTTCATGCCATGTATTTAATACACGTGCAGCAAGCTTTCGTCCTAAATATTTTTTGAGGCCTGTTTTAGAAACTTTAACCTCTTCTGCAAGATCAAAAATTTCAAGGATATCTTTATCTCTTTCAAAACCAATAGCACGGAAGAGTGTTGTTACAGGTAATTTTTTCTTACGATCAATATATGCATACATTACACTATTGATATCTGTAGCAAACTCAATCCAAGACCCTTTAAAAGGAATTACTCTGGCAGAATAAAGCTTTGTTCCATTAGCATGGAAAGATTGTCCAAAAAATACGCCTGGTGAACGGTGTAATTGAGAAACTACAACACGCTCTGCTCCATTAATAACAAATGTACCACTAGGAGTCATGTAAGGAATCGTACCTAAATACACATCTTGTACTATGGTTTCAAAGTCTTCATGCTCTTCATCTGTACAATATAATTTTAGACGTGCTTTTAAAGGCACACTGTAGGTAAGACCTCTTTCAATACATTCCTGTATTGAATATCTTGGAGGATCTACGAAATAGTCTAGAAATTCTAGTACAAAGTTATTACGGGTATCTGTAATAGGGAAGTTCTCAAGGAAAGTATTATAAAGCCCTTCATCACCTCTTTCATCTGGTTTTGTTTCCAGCTGGAAGAAATCTTGAAAGGATTTAACTTGAATATCCAAAAAGTCTGGATAGTCAGGTCTATTCTTTACTGATGAGAAACTAATTCTTTCTGCTTGTTTTGCATCTTGCATCATCAACGAACGGAATTTGATTAGAAACTAGATTTACTGTTGGGTAAATCGATTTTTGATTTTAATTTTAAGACATTAAAACCAAGAAAATGTCTTTGTTACAATATCGTAACCTTTATATACGACAAATGGTTTAGGTCAAATTACGCTTTCGCGAAAGCATAACTAACCTAAACCCTATATGTCTTTATTATAAGAGCTTACTTAAGCTCAACTTCAGCTCCTGCCTCTTCTAATTGTGCTTTAAGTGCTTCAGCTTCATCTTTAGCTACACCTTCTTTGATTGGAGATGGAGCGTTGTCAACTAATTCTTTTGCATCTTTAAGACCAGCACCAGTTAATTCTTTAACTAGTTTTACTACTGCTAATTTAGAAGCACCAGCTGCTTTAAGGATTACATCAAATTCTGTTTGAGCATCACCTCCGTCTGCATCAGCAGCAGGACCAGCTTGCATTACTGCAGCAGCAGCAGCAGGCTCAATACCATACTCATCTTTTAATATACCAGCTAACTCATTTACTTCTTTTACCGTAAGGTTAACTAATTGTTCTGCGAATTCTTTTAAATCTGCCATTTTCTATCGTTTTTAAAAAATAATCTTAATTATATAATTGTTAATAGTGCGTACTGCTTAACCTTCCTTTTCAGAAAGGGTTTTGATAATACCAGCGATGGTGCTTCCTCCTGATTTAAGAGCGCTAATAACGTTCTTAGCAGGCGACTGAAGTAATCCAACGATTTCTCCAATAAGCTCTTCTTTCGACTTGATATCTACCAGTGCATCTAGTTGGTCATCTCCAACATAGATTGCTTCTTCTATAAATGCTCCTTTTAATATTGGGCGATCAGCTTTCTTACGAAATTCTTTGATCACTTTCGCTGGGGCATTACCCGTCTCAGATAACATGATTGCAGTGTTTCCTTTTAATACTTCTGGAAGTTCTGCAAAGTCTTTATCTGATGCATCCATTGCTTTAGAAAGCAATGTGTTCTTAACTACTGCTAATTTAATTCCTGCTTTAAAACAAGCGCGACGCAATTTAGATGTGTTATCTGCATTTAATCCAGATATATCAGCTAAATAAATATGAGCACTGCTTGCTAACTGCGTAGTTAAATCTTCTATTACTACTGATTTTTCTTCTCTTGTCATAATTTCTAATTTAACTAGCGTAAGATTTAGAATCTACTTCAACACCAGGGCTCATTGTACTTGATAAAAAGATACTCTTTATGTACACCCCTTTTGCTGTTGTAGGCTTCAATTTTACTAATGTAGTCAGTAATTCTTTTGCATTACCTGCAATTTTATCTGCATCAAAAGATGCCTTTCCAACAGATGCGTGAACAATACCAGTTTTGTCAACTTTAAAGTCGATTTTACCCGCTTTCACGTCTGAAACTGCTTTTGCGATATCCATTGTTACTGTACCTGTCTTTGGGTTAGGCATTAAACCACGTGGTCCTAAGACACGTCCTAATGGTCCTAATTTACCCATAACACTTGGCATTGTAATAATTACATCTACATCAGTCCATCCACCTTTGATTTTGTCAAGGTATTCATCAAGACCCACATAATCTGCACCTGCCTCTTTTGCTTCTGCCTCTTTATCTGGAGTAACAAGTGCGAGCACTTTTACATCCTTCCCAGTACCGTGTGGTAGTGTAACTACACCACGAACCATCTGGTTTGCTTTACGAGGGTCTACATTAAGACGTACAGCAATATCTACGGAAGCATCGAAATTTACGTTGCTTACTTCTTTTATTAAAGCAGAAGCATCAGCAAGAGTATACGCTTTACCAGCCTCAATCTTAGCTTGATTTTCTTTTTGCTTTTTTGTTAATTTTGCCATTTTAATTTTCTTTTTGGATGTTAAGCTGGAGCATCTCCACCTTTAACCGTGATACCCATTGATCTTGCAGTACCAGCTACCATTTTCATAGCGCTTTCTATAGTAAATGCATTTAAATCGGGCATTTTATCTTCTGCAATAGCTTTTACTTGATCCCAAGTAACTTTTGCAACTTTTTTACGGTTAGGCTCACCTGAACCACCTTTTACTTTAGCTGCTTCCATTAATTGAACTGCTGCTGGTGGAGTTTTAATCACAAAGTCAAAAGACTTGTCTCCATAAACAGTAATAACAACAGGAAGCACTTTACCAGCTTTATCTTGTGTTCTAGCATTAAATTGCTTACAGAACTCCATGATGTTAACGCCGGCTGCACCTAAAGCAGGTCCTACTGGTGGAGAAGGGTTTGCAGCGCCTCCTCGTACTTGTAACTTTACAACCTTACTTACTTCTTTTGCCATTTTTCAAAATTTAACTTTGACTTGTTCTGAGAGTTGGAAGCAATAGAACAAAATCCAAAATATATTAATGTAACACTTATTTATTTATACTTTTTCAACTTGCATGTAGCTCAACTCTAATGGTGTCTTTCTTCCGAAAATCTTTACCATTACCTCTAGCTTACGTTTTTCCTCATTCACTTTTTCTACAGTTCCATTAAATCCATTAAATGGACCGTCTATCACCTTAATCGTTTCACCAACAGTGAAAGGAATCGCAACGTTGTCTTGTTTTACTGATAATTCATCTACTTTACCAAGCATACGATTTACCTCTGACTTACGGAGTGGCACAGGATCTCCACCTTTTACCTCTCCTAAAAACCCAATCACACCATTTATCGATTTGATAATGTGAGGAATCTCTCCTCCTAAATGAGCTTTTACCATAATGTAACCAGGAAAATAAACTCTTTCTTTATTTATTTTCTTACCATTACGGATTTGTATTACTTTTTCAGTAGGAACTAAAACTTCTTCTATATAGTCTTCAAGGTTTAATCTTCCGATTTCTTGTTCTATATAAGCTTTAATTTTATTTTCTTGACCACTAACGGCCCTTACTACATACCAATCTTTGGTGTTGTTTGTCTTAGCCATAGTTATAAAATTAAGCACCTACTATTTTTTCAAAATACAGCTTAATCACGTTACTAAAAACAGAATCAACACCCCAAACTGCTAAAGAGAATATAATTGAAAAAACAGCAACTACTACCATAAGACGTTGCGCTTCCGCTAACGGAGTCCACGTCACATGATTCTTTAACTCGTTGTACGATTCTTGTACGTAATTTATAAATCCAGCCATAATTTTTTATTCTTATGATTTTGAAGAATACCCCAACTCACATTGAAGCATCTTATTTTTTTGTAATCAAATAAGCAATATGTTACAACAACATCCTACTTGTTTATGCACGGGTTGAGAGACTCGAACTCCCGACACCTGGTTTTGGAGACCAGTGCTCTACCAACTGAGCTAAACCCGTAAATATTCAAAAGACATTAACTAAGAGGTCTTTTAAACAAAAGTCAAGGCGTCCCGAATAATCGGAACACCTTTACTTTTATAAATTCATTTATAGACTTAGTCTAGGATCTCAGTTACCTGACCTGCTCCTACTGTTCTACCTCCTTCACGGATAGCAAAACGAAGACCTAAGTTTAATGCGATAGGCTGAATAAGCTCAACAGTAATTGTTAAGTTATCTCCAGGCATAACCATTTCAACTCCTTCTGGAAGTGCAATGTTACCAGTTACATCAGTTGTACGTACGTAAAACTGCGGACGGTAGTTGTTATGGAATGGAGTGTGACGCCCACCTTCTTCTTTTTTAAGGATATAAACCTCTGCTTTGAAGTTTTTATGTGGAGTTACAGATCCTGGCTTAGTGATTACCATACCACGAGAAATTTGAGTCTTCTCAATACCTCTTAATAAAATACCTGCATTATCTCCAGCTTCACCTCTATCTAATATTTTACGGAACATCTCAATACCAGTAATCGTAGAAGTCAATTTCTCAGCTCCCATTCCGATGATCTCAACAGGATCTCCAGTTTTTGCAACTCCAGTCTCAATACGACCTGTAGCAACAGTACCACGACCAGTAATAGAGAATACATCTTCGATAGGCATTAAGAAATCTTTGTCAGTATCACGAAGTGGCTCTTCAATCCACTCATCTACAGCATTCATAAGCTCCATAACTGTATCAACCCACTTCTGCTCTCCATTAAGAGCCCCAAGAGCTGAACCAGCTATAACTGGACCATTATCTCCATCATACTCGTAGAAAGAAAGAAGTTCTCTGATTTCCATCTCTACTAATTCAAGTAATTCTTCGTCATCTACCATATCCACTTTATTCATGAATACAACAATACGAGGAATACCTACCTGACGTCCAAGAAGGATATGCTCACGTGTTTGTGGCATAGGACCATCTGTAGCAGCAACCACAAGAATAGCTCCATCCATTTGAGCAGCTCCTGTTACCATGTTCTTTACGTAATCGGCGTGACCTGGACAGTCAACGTGTGCGTAGTGACGGTTTGCAGTTGAATACTCAACGTGTGAAGTATTAATAGTAATACCTCTTTCTTTTTCTTCAGGAGCGTTATCGATAGAATCGAATGATCTCATTTCTGATAAACCTGCGTTTGCAAGTACTGTAGTGATCGCAGCAGTAAGTGTAGTTTTACCGTGATCTACGTGCCCAATTGTACCGATATTTAAGTGCGGCTTCGAGCGGTCAAAAGTTTCCTTTGCCATGATTTAATATTTAATCTTAGTTATTATTAGTGTTTATTCTTTTTGATCTTTTTTGTCTTTTGATTAAACACAAAAGAGAGTATGACCAGCACTCTTATTTTTCTTTAATTGAGCCAACGACGGGATTTGAACCCGTGGCCTCTTCCTTACCAAGGAAACGCTCTACCCCTGAGCTACGTCGGCTGGTTTACGCTTTCGCGAAAGCTCAATACCCAAAGGTACCTAAGAGCGGGAGACCGGGTTCGAACCGGCGACATTCAGCTTGGAAGGCTGACGCTCTACCAACTGAGCTACTCCCGCATTTATTAATACTATATATAGTATCAAAAGGTATTTAACAATATTTCAAAACATATCACCATCTAGTGATATAAAAAATTTCAAGTAAAAACTGTATCAATTTTTACTTGAAAATAATGTTGTGGGGAGAGCAGGATTCGAACCTGCGAAGTTAAAAACAACGGAGTTACAGTCCGTCCTCGTTGGCCGCTTGAGTATCTCCCCTTTTATCAATTTTTTCGGATGCAAAAGTATGCATTTAAAATCGATTATAAACAATAATTTTAAAGAACTTTTCTTTTTAATTTAAAGAGCCGATGGAGGGACTTACTTCGACTACGCTCAGCATAAACTTCTCGCCCCAAATGAATTTTGCTTCATAAAGAAACAACATCCAAATTCTAACACTTTATTTCAAAATTTAAAGAGCCGATGGAGGGACTTACTTCGACTACGCTCAGCATAAACTTCTCGCCCCAGTACTAATTGAATATCCTTATTTAAGGACATAAATTAACACAATCCAACATTTCAATTTTAAAGAGCCGATGGAGGGACTCGAACCCACGACCTGCTGATTACAAATCAGCTGCTCTAGCCAGCTGAGCTACATCGGCTTTTTACTTCATTGACGCCTTTCGAAAGACATAAAAAAAGTCCGTTATTTCTAACGGACTGCAAATGTAGACAATTTTAATATCTAACAAAACTTTTTATTTATTTTTTTTACGCTGTATGTGCTCTTATTTTTTCTTTTCTTTTCAAAAGCACTCTTTCTAGGGATTGCACACAGAGGTCAACTCCTTCTTCAAATGATTTTGAGTTCTTTTTTATAATAAACTCATCTCCTGGTACACTTATTAGTATTTCTACAATTTTATTTTGAGGTTTATTATTAGGCTCCAACTTTAAAAACACATCAGCATGTATTATTTTATCATAAAACTGCTCTAACTTATTTAACTTCTTTTGGATAAACTCAATCAACTTTACATCTGGATCAAATTGTGGGGCTTCAATAATTACTTTCATATGCCACTATATTTTAAGGGTTAGAACTCTGATGGAATTACCACCATTATTTCGGCAAACAATCATCATTTTTTATTACGAGGATGTGCACTGGTATAGACATTACGTAATGTTTTAATACTATTATGTGTATAGACTTGCGTAGAAGCAAGACTTGCATGACCTAATAAATCTTTTACGGTATTCAAATCTGCTCCTTGATTAAGCAAATGTGTTGCAAAAGAATGTCTAATAATATGTGGACTCTTTTTGATTTTGTTTGACGTCTTACTAAAATACTGATTTATTATTCTATAAACAAGCGTATCATATAATTTAATCCCTTTCTTGGTAATCAATAAAGGAGATCCCGCAGATCGTAGCGCAACCTCATCTCTCTTAACCAAATATTTACTTATCGTTTCACAAATATTTGGCAACAAAGGCATGATACGCTCTTTATTACGCTTCCCTATGACCCGTATTGTTTTTTGAGACAGATCCACACTTCCTATCGTAAGATTAATAAGCTCTGCACGCCGCATTCCAGTTCCATATAATAATTCCAAAATCAAAAGATCCCTGAGGGATTCAAAATCATCAGAAAAAGAAATCAGATCAAACGTCTCTGAAACTTCATTTTCTGAAAAAGGGATTTGGAGTTTTTTAGCAGTTTTAAGCGCTTTGTGCTTTACCAAAGGCGTCACATCTATCACTTCTATTTTTACTAAGAATTTATAAAACGCCTTAAGTGAAGACACTTTCCTATTCACAGTTCTATTAGAAATTCCCGAATCTACAAGCGTCACAATCCAACTCCTGATCTGAGCATAGTGAATGGCCTCTAAATTTGTTTGATCATAGTTCGCTTTCGCGAAAGCGGAAAAAGCCTCAATATCTCTTTTATATGCAAGAACCGTATGAGAACTGTAGTTCTTTTCTAGCGCAAGATATTCTGTGAAAGCATTGAGATACATAATTTACCGAAAAACATTAGTTAACTAAAAAATAATACACCCCAAAACTGACTTTAGAATCAAAAAATTGATCCAACAGGGAGGTATTAAATCACAGATCCCGCTGAAAAAGCGGGATTAGATTAATACCATTTACCAATTGAATTTACTGTAATAAAACACCCTTTTTTCCTTTCTATTTCACAAGAAAAAAGAAACCGTAGCTTAGGCTATGCTTTAGTTTTCTCTCTCATATAAAGAAAAAAATCATCGTTTTCTTTTCCGGTAAATTCAATTAATAACTGGTATAACTAGCTATTTTGAATTCGCCCTTTGGACTTTTCAAAACAGCGTTTCACTAAAAAACCGTTACTTCACAAAGATATACTTTATAAAGTAACGGTTATGTATCTGGAAAGAGAAGTTCTCTTTCTGTTAATCCAGACATCTCATACACGTATGAGTGACGGATACTGTATTGCTAGATATTTTCTTTATCTCTAAGACCTTGAATGTAGGCAGCCTTTTGGATTTCACGTCTTCTGTTTACAGAAGGCTTTGTGAACTGCTTACGCTCCCTTAGGTTACGCATAGTCTTAGTACGATCAAATTTACGCTTGAAACGTTTTAGCGCTCTATCTATATTTTCTCCGTCTTTTACTGGTATAATTAACATAGTGGGACCTCCTTTCTTTAAATTCTTATTCGGTTTTCAGGGTGCAAATATACTACTATTAGTTATTTCTGCAACTTCCTATTCAATTATTTTAAGCTTTTGTTTCTGTTTGTGGCTTGTACTCTTTTTTATCGATGATCATTTTTGCAATAATCTCTCTTAAAATCTCTGAAGTACCACCTCCAATAGGACCTAATCTGCTATCTCTTAAGAGTCTTGCCATTGGATATTCTTCCATATAACCATATCCTCCTAGCATCTGAAGACAGTCATAAATGACCTCATCGGCTATTTTTGTAGCTGTAAGTTTTGACATGGTCGCTTCTTTTACTACATATTCTCCTTTATTAAGGCGATAGGCAATCGCATAGTTAAACGCTTTTGACATCTCTACCTCTGCTTTTCGCTCCGCAATTTTATGTCGTAACGCTTGAAAACGATCTATTGATTGTCCAAAAGCCGTACGTTCTTTCATATACCCTAGTGCATACTCAATAGCAAACTCTGCGCGTGCATGGGCATTGATTCCCATAATTAATCGCTCTGACGCAAAGTGCTGCATGATGTATCCAAAACCTTTATTTTCTTCTCCCATGAGATTTGCCACAGGAATTTTTACGTTATCAAAAGCAATCTCTCCAGTATCTGAAGCTCGCCAACCTAACTTATCCAGTTTTGTAGCCGATACACCAGGGGTGTCACGATCTATCACAAAAATACTCATTCCTTTTCCTCCTAACTCGGGTGCCGTCTTTGCTGCCACCACTAGATAATCTGAGTAAACCCCGTTTGTGATAAATGTTTTAGATCCGTTTATGATATAATGATCACCCTCTTTTACAGCCGTAGTTCTCATCCCCGCAACATCACTCCCTCCAAAAGGTTCTGTAATACAAAGACATCCTATTTTATCGCCAGCAATACTTGGTGCTAGATATTCTGATTTAATGCGCGTATCTCCTTCGGCATTAAGATGTGTCATTGCTAAATAGGCATGTGCCCAAATCGCCGCTGCAAATCCGCCTGAGTTTATTTTTTGAAGTTCTTCAAGAAGGATAACCGTGTAAAAAAAGTCCAATCCCATCCCTCCATATTCTTCAGGATACGCGATTCCAAAAAATCCCATATCTCCGAATTTCTTCCAGATAAATCGATCAATCTTTCCTGTTTCTTCCCATGTTTCTACGTGAGGCACTACTTCTTTTTGAAGAAAATCCTGCAAACTTTCTCTAAATAGATTATGCTCTTCTGTAAAATATAATTCGTTCATCTTTATACGTAAATTTAGACCTAAAATTGCTGATTTGTTAAACAGATTGTTGCCTGTTCTAATCAACAGACAAATATAACTTAATTCTAGCTAATTTATAGTCGGTCATCCCATCTAGTTGGGACAATTCATCAAGCGATTGTATCCCCTCATGAAGGATTCTATAATCTACAATCTCTTTGGCAAGATCAAAATTTAGAAGAGGTATTGTGGATAAATCGGAAGCAGATGCTTTATTTACATTTATAAAAGTAATTACTGGCTTTTCTTTTACGGTATAGTCATTAAGAACCGCACGTTTTTGTTTTGTAGTCACCCCATACACATCATACAATTGATTATCTACCTGATACCCGCCTACTTTTTTAAGATGCCGCATGATCTTATCTGCAGCCACTTCATCGATTCCTTCGACAGCAAGCAAAGCGTTTACTGTAATTTTATTGAGGTCTCGTTTTTGATCGTAAGTTTTCCAAGTTGGCTTAGACGAATATTTTTTCTTAGGCTTGGGATTGGTCACCCAATCTGGGAATTTAAAATAAGGAGAAATGATTGCTAGTAAAGAGTCAGAGACGTGAGTCACTTTCTTAAAATCTGACGTGGAGTTAATCCATTGTCCGCTTTCGCGAAAGCGGTGCAAGCGATCCACCTCTTCAACACTCATTCCTAAGGTATATCCTTTATGATCTGTAATGTAATTGGGGTTGAATGGATATCGTTTGGGTTTCCTGTTTTCTGTGGCAACACGTTTTAAAGAGTCTATCTGCTTTTGAAACATCTTAACTTCGTGCTGCTCTTCTTTGGAGATGGCTACATCATATGGCGGCTCATACCAAACGGAGATACTGATCAGAAAAATAATGAGACCTATAAATACCAAAATCCCACTTCTTTTTTGTCTGTCATAAAAGAAGTGGGATTTTAAATTTTTCATATATAAAATTACTATGCGGCTTTACGTGCTTTTATTGCAGCCATGTATTTATTAAATTCTTCTTTTACTTTCGGAGCTAAAATCACGATACCGACCATATTTGGAACCATCATCGCAAAAATCATAGCGTCTGAGAACCCAATAACTGATCCTAAACTTGCTGCTGCTCCAATGATAACAAAAATACAGAAGATAAATTTATATAAGTATTCCATCTTTTTTGAACGTCCAAAAAGGTATGCCCATCCTTGGAATCCATAATAAGACCAAGAGATCATCGTAGAGAATGCAAATAATACTACGGCTACAGTAAGAACATAAGGGAACCAAGAAATAGCAGATTCAAAGGCTCCTGAAGTTAGTAAAATTGCTTGTGCATCATTTAAAGTAGAATTCTCAGCCGCTACATTACCCGTAATGATTAATACTAAAGCAGTCATTGTACATACAACAACTGTATCAATAAATGGCTCTAACAAGGCAACTAATCCTTCACTAGCAGCATACTTTGTTTTTACCGCAGAATGCGCAATAGAAGCAGAACCAACACCTGCCTCATTTGAGAAAGCTGCTCTTCTGAAACCTTGTACAAGAACTCCAACCGCTCCACCTGCAATTCCTACTGGACTAAAAGCACCATTAAAAATTTGCATAAACGCATCACCTACCATATTAAAGTTTACAAAAATAACAAAGAGAGAAGCGGCAACATATATTACCACCATAAAAGGAACAATCTTATCTGTTACCTTAGCAATCTTTTTGATACCCCCTATAATAACGATCCCTACAAGTATAGCCATCACAAGACCAAATAACCATCCTTTTCCATGAATAAAAGACTCGCTTCCGCCTGTAATGTTTTCTACCAGTTGGAAAGCTTGATTTACCTGGAACATATTTCCACCCCCAAAAGAACCTCCAATAACAAAAATAGCAAAAAGGGCTGCTAAGACTTTACCTAACCCTCCCAATCCTTTTAATTTCAATCCTTTAGTTAAGTAATACATCGGCCCTCCATACACAGTACCGTCTGCCTCAATATCTCTATACTTAACACCTAGCGTACATTCTACAAACTTAGAAGCCATACCAAGTAACCCTGCTATAATCATCCAAAAAGTCGCTCCTGCACCTCCAATAGATACTGCGATGGCAACTCCAGCAATATTACCCAAACCTACGGTCGCAGATAATGCAGCAGTAAGTGCCTGAAAGTGACTTACCTCTCCTTCATGCCCTTCGACTGCAATAGTCTCTATAGCATCACCTCCTGGTGTAGAGTCTCCTGCCATCACCATGGATTCATGATGATCTAAATCATCATACTTTCCCCTTACAATATTAATCGAGGTCCAAAATCCTGTAAAATTTATAAACTTAAAATAAATTGTAAAAAACAATGCTCCCAATATTAGGGGGAATAAAACCCAAAATATTCTGACATCTTCACTAAATGGAATTTGATAGAAAATAAAGTTAACAAACCAACCTGTAGCGTCGCCAAAAGCTTCGTCTATTTTTTGATCTATTCCTTTTTCTGTTACTTCTTGAGCAAAAGATAAGAAAGGCATTAAAATAGTTGCAAGTGAAAGAAGATATTTCTTCATCATTTAATATATGTTAGGTTATTATTAAATCGAGTAGCAATATGCGAAAAAAAGCACCTTAATCAAAGAAATGATTCTTAAAAATCGATAGTGATTATGAAATTCCAAAAACCTGATGTAGGTTTATGATTTGTTCTGGACGTCCAATCACAATAAGTTTTGAATCTTTTCTTAAAATTAAATCAGCACCTGGATTTACGATATACTTACCCTCTGGCGATTTGTACCCTATAATGGTACATCCTGTTTTATAACGAAAATCTATTTCTTTAATACTCACTTCTTGCCCGTTTGGACATACTTTCTCAAAACCAATTTCTTCTACATTAATTGAATCTTCTTCGCCTACTACAGAAAGATTGTCTAGAAATTCTATCAAATCAGGCACGACAACCAAGGACGCCATGTGATCGCCTCCTATTCGATTAGGCATAATCACATTATCTGCTCCTGCTAGTTTTAATTTTTTCTGAGAGGTTTCATACTCCGCCCGACTTATAATTTTAAGATTTTTATTAAGTTGTCTTGCACTCAAAACCACAAAGAGATTATCTGCATCATCTGGTAATGCAGAAATAAGGGTGCTTGCGCGCTCTACTCCCGCATTGATGAGTATCTCATCTTCATTAGCGTTCCCCTTAATAAATAGCGTCTGAGAATCTGCGTAACGCTCTATCACCTCATCATCCATATCTATCACAATAAAAGCTTTATTGTACGCTCTCAGCTTTTCAACCGCCTGTTGACCATTACGTCCATAGCCACAGACAATAATATGATTTGATAATTCATCTATTTGTTTTTGCACTTTTTTAAGTTTTAAAGTATCATATGTATTTCTACTTATAATGTATTCTGTAATGACCGAAATAGCAAAACCCACGATAACAACACTACACAATATAAGAATCACCGTAAATAACTTGGCTTCAGGTGTAAGAGGGTTTACTTCTCCAAAGCCCACAGTTGTGACCGTAATCACCGTCATGTACAAAGCATCTACCCATCCATATCCGGCAATGAATTTATAGCCGAGCACACCTACAAGAAGTGTGCATACTACAAGCGTGACTGCAGCGTATATTTTACTTCTGAAAAAATCAAATATACCTTTCATAAATCAAAGACAGAAGTTCGTTTTGTATATACCAAATCCTTAAGTTTTAACAAAAAAGCAGAGGTGAGATATAATGCAAAACCAGCACCTAGTGTTGCAAAAGATATGTATATAAAGAATAACCGCACATTCTTTGCTCGCATCCCTAACCTATCTGCTAGTCGAGAAGAAACATAAAATCCATGCTTCTCAAAATAATGCCTGATTTTATAAACGAATTTTAACATCTCTGCAAAATACAAAAGTATCTCTATATAAGGTAGAAGTTTTATAGGATAATACACATCTATGATGTATTTTTAAATAAAAAATTATGTTTGGACTTTTTGGAAAAAAATCACCCTTAGAAAAATTACAAAAACAACACAAAAAAGTGTTAGAAGACGCTTTCAAGCTCTCAAAAACAAATCGCTCCGAAAGCGATGCTTTGTACGCAAAGGCTGCCGAACTAGAAAAAGAGATCGCGGCACTTTCTGTTAATAAATAAATAAGAAATCTTTTCAGTAGTAGGCTGTTTTTGAAATCCCTATTTTATATTTGCCACTATGGAACATTTCATCGTATCTGCTAGAAAATACCGCCCTCAAACGTTTAAAGACGTTGTGGGTCAGCAGGCTATTACCAATACGCTTGAAAACGCCATTGCTAATGATCACCTCGCACAAGCACTCCTTTTTTGTGGTCCGCGTGGAGTTGGTAAAACAAGCTGCGCTCGAATTCTTGCAAAACGAATTAATCAAGACGAAAACACGCGTCTCGATGAAGATTTTGCCTTTAATATTTTTGAATTAGATGCAGCCTCCAATAACTCGGTAGATGATATTAGAAATCTAATCGATCAAGTTAGAATCCCGCCACAAGTAGGTACCTATAAAGTATATATCATAGATGAGGTACACATGCTATCACAAGCAGCTTTTAATGCGTTCTTAAAGACATTAGAAGAGCCTCCTAAGCATGCAATTTTTATACTCGCCACGACAGAAAAGCATAAAATCATACCCACTATCTTATCTCGCTGTCAGATTTTTGATTTTAAAAGAATCACCGTCACCGATGCGAGAAAGCACTTGGTACAAATTGCACAAGAAGAGGGCATCGAAGCAGATGAGGAGGCATTGCATATTATTGCCCAAAAGGCTGATGGAGCCATGCGAGATGCGCTGTCTATCTTTGATAGAGTCGTGAGTTTTAGTGGTAAAACGCTTTCGCGAAAAGCGGTCACAGAAAACTTAAATGTTTTAGATTACGAAACCTACTTTACAGCCACCAGTTTTATTTTAAAAAATGATATCCCACAATTATTATTACAATTCAATGATATTCTCTCTAGAGGGTTTGATGGACATCATTTTATCGCAGGACTTGCCTCGCACTTTAGAGACTTAATGGTTTGTAAAAACCCACCTACCATTCATCTTCTAGAAGTTGGAAACGAAACCAAAAAGAAATACTACGAGCAATCACAAAAAACAGAAATGCCTTTCTTGCTAAAAGCCATTGAAATGGCAAATAGCTGTGACCTCACCTATAAAACAAGCCGTAACCAACGATTACTTGTCGAACTTTGCCTTATGCAGCTTGCCTCTATCACGTATGATGGAGAAAAAAAAAATGACACACCTTTCATAATCCCTCCGTCATTTTATAAATTATCCTCAGAAAGCGCTCAAAAAGTAGATAGAACATTAAAAGCTACGGCGACTATCGAGAAAGAATCTCCTACAGTTGTACAAAACCAAACTCAAGACAAAAATACAGCACCCACAACCGAAACGGTAAAACAATCTGCTCAGTCACAACCTATAACTCAGGAACAACCCACTCAGATAGCCACTCAACCAATTACTCAAACTCCAAAACTAGAGAACACAGTTACGACTCCACAACCCAACATCTCGATTTCTAAAGAGCGAATTTCTGGATTATCTCTAAAAGGATTGCAGCGTAAAAAGGAGTTAGAAGAAAAACGGAAACATCAAAAAGTAGATGTCACTAATTTACCTAAAGAGCCTTTTACAGAAATAGCAATGCAAGCTGTCTGGAAAGAATATGTAGCTAGATTATCCCATCGAGGAGAAAAAATCATTGCTTCCAATCTAGAAGCAGATACTCCCAAACTAAATGGAACGGTTATTACATTAGAATATCCAAATGCCACGATGAAGGTGGAAGTTGAGCGAGCACAAGGACCTTTATTGGAATTTCTTAAACGCAAGCTTAAGAATTATGATATCACTTTAGAGATTATTGTAAATGAAGAGGTGCAACGTAAGTATGCCTATACGCCTCAAGAAAAATATGACAAGCTAAAAGAGCAAAACCCTGATTTAGAAATTCTCAAACGAGTTTTTGATTTAGAATTATAATCTATGGAAGAAAAAGAACCCATACAAATGCTACATCTCAAATTACCCACAGATCCAAGATGGGTAAATATTGTAGAAAAAAATATTGAAGAAATACTTACAGACCATGCGTATTGCGAACAAAAAGCAGCGTCTTCTGCAATTTCTTTTATTATTGGTTTTCCAGAATATTCAGAGTTAGTATCAGAAATGAGTGATCTTGCGCAAGAAGAAATGAGCCATTTCAAAATGGTTCATGATATCATGAGAGAACGTGGTCTTTCACTAGGACGTGAGCGTAAAGATCCTTACGTACATAAACTGCGTTTTTATTTCCCGAAAGGGGGAAATCGTGTAGAAAGTCTTGTCAATAGATTACTGGTTGCAGGTCTGATTGAAGCAAGAAGTTGCGAACGCTTCCGCTTACTCTCTGAAGAGTTGGAAGACAAAAAACTAGCACGCTTTTACAAAAAATTAATGATCAGTGAAGCAGGGCATTATGCCATGTTTTTACGATTTGCACGTCAATATGGAGATCGTAAAGTAGTAGATGCAAAATGGCAAGAATTACTTGAATTTGAAGCGCAAGTCATGAAAGACCTTAGTACCACAGAGACTATTCACGGGTAGAACAAACAATGATAAAAATAACAAAAGCCTCATCATAACGATGAGGCTTTTATTTTATACTGTGTATATTTCTTATAATCGGTATCCAATGCTTATCGTAAAATAACTGTTCTTTCCTGAAGCATTTGTAAGAACATTATCTACATTGGTCTCATTACTACCCGCTATAAAGGTAGGTAATTCAATAGCAGCATCATCTTCAAACACTTCTGAAAATCCTATGGTATAACGGACTTCTGCAAAGAAATTGTCTGTAAATTGATATCCAAGCCCTCCAAATCCAGAAAATTCAAAACTTGAAAAATCTTCAGATTGCTCAAAAGCAGAAACCTTTAATCCCGCCTGAGGCCCTAGATTAATAAATAGTTTATTTAAATTAATTTTAAGAGCTAATGGCAATTGAAGGTATTCATATCGCAATCCTTCAAATTTATTTCCTTGAGAAGAAAACATAAATTCTGGCTGAAAAGCAAGACGCTCACTAAGCGGAATTTCAGCAAAAAAAGTAATAGCAAATCCAAGATTACTGCTCTCTAGTGTATCAAAACCTTCTCTAGGTGTATCACCTGCGGTATTGACAATATCAAAAGAAAAGCTATTAATCTGGCTTATATTGGCTCCTAATTTAAAACCATAGCCTATACCCTGTGCCTGTGATAATGAACAACAAAGCATCACACAAATGCTAAATAATAATGTAATTTTCTTCATAATTTTCAAGTATTGTAATTGTCGTATACAGCGCTAATTTTAGATATAATTCACACGTATTTACAACTAAAGTATTAATCTTCCGAGTGAAAGATACACTCTTTTACGGGTATTATAAAAAAAAATAAAAGAAGGAACCCTATTAATCTTTGAATGTTAAAAAAACATCGACTAATGACCATAATTCATGCGAAGCTTAAGATAAAAGCTTCTATTTTGATTTATATAGGGATTTAATAATACCGTCAGATAATCCTATGCTAGGCACAATAATCTGCTCTGCACCTGACCATTTCATGGTACGTAAATAGATTTGAAGCGCAGGAATTATGACGTCTGCCCTATCAGGATTTAGACCTAATTTAATCACACGATCATCATAACTTAGGTTGTTTAACTTTTCATGAAAATTTAAAAGATGAATGTATGAAAGTGATTTGCTGGATTTTCGTCCACTCATCTTCATAATCTTATTAATATTTCCTCCTGAACCAATCACTGTTATTTTTGAATAAGAGCTTGTTTCGTCAGTAATCCACCGCAACATACGCTTCCAAGCAGATTCAGTTACTAGATGATTCAAAATACGAACAGTTCCTATTTTAAAAGATCTTGACGTCTTTACTTTTCCTTGGTCATACAGCGTACATTCTGTACTACCTCCCCCTACATCTACGTAGAGATATACTCTACTTTTTTGAATAATACTATGTAAATCTGTAGCCGCAATAATAGCTGCTTCTTCTTTCCCATCGATGATTTCGATTTCTATACTCGTTTTTTCTTTTACCATTTTCACAACTGCATCCCCATTTATCGCCTCTCGCATCGCAGACGTAGCACAAGCTCTATAATACTTTACTTGATGCGCATTCATGAGTAATCGAAACGCCTGCATAGCGTCTAGCATTCGCTGCGTATTTTTTTCTGAAATTGCTCCTTTGGTAAAAACATCCTCCCCTAATCGAATTGGGACTCTTATTAATTCATTCTTTCTAAAAAGCGTCGGACTATTCTCTTGCTCAATAACATTGGCCACTAGAAGTCTAATAGCATTAGACCCTATGTCAATCGCCGCATATTTCTCAATGGTTAGCATTATTCTTTCAAAGCATTTAGATAATAATCATAGGTAGCAAATTGGGATCGTACTTTTGGCTTGTCATTTTTAACATAAGCGTTATCCTGTTTTGAATTGAGTAGTCGTGCTTTTACATTATCATTCCAACAAATATCTAATGTTTCTAGAATTTCCCTCTTTATATCTTTGTCATATATAGGACAACTTACCTCCACTCTGTTATCAAGATTACGTGACATCCAGTCTGAAGAAGATATATACACCTTAGACGTATCTCCTTTTCCAAAAACATATACTCTTGGATGTTCTAAGAATTTATCTATGATACTAATAGCACGAATATTTTCACTTAATCCTGGAACTCCAGGAATCAAACAACAAATCCCTCTTATCATTAAATCTACTTGAACACCCGCCTGACTAGCCTCATAGAGCTTGTCAATAATTGCATAGTTAGAAATACTATTAAGTTTAAGTAGTATATAGCCTTGCCCTCCCTCTTCTGAGATTGCTATCTGCTCATCTATAAGCTTATAAAATGTATTCCTACTGTAATGAGGAGACACTATTAAATGCTTGTACTTATTAACAATATAATTCGTATCAAAAAACACAAAGAGTTTTGACAAGTCCTTTAGTATATTTTGATCTGCTGTAAAGAGTGTATAATCTGTGTATATCGCAGCCGTTTTATGATTAAAGTTTCCTGTACTTATAAAACCATACCTCTTTATTTTATCATTTTCCTCTCGCTCTATCACACACACTTTACTATGCACTTTTAATCCAGGTACCCCAAAAATAAGTTTGACCCCTTGATTTTCCATCTGCTTAGCATACATCATATTGGACTCCTCATCAAAACGAGCACGAAGTTCTATCTGCACTGTAACCTCTTTCCCATTTTGAGCTGCATTAATCAATGCACTTGCAATATGTGACATTTTAGCAAGTCTGTATATGGTAATTTTTACTGACTTCACCTTTGGATCGAGTGCTGCCTCTCTTAAAAACTTAATCGTGTATGCAAAGGTGTGATAAGGTGCATATTGCAAATAGTCTTTTTTAGCTATTTTTTCAAACATGCTACAATCCAATGTAATACCTTTAATAGGAAGCGGTTTTTGCTTTGGATACAACAAATCCTTACGACCCAAACTCGGGAAGCCCATATAATCTTTACGATTATGATATCTCCCTCCAGGAATGATACTATCATCATTTTCTATATCCAGCTTCTTAAGTAAAAAAGCTAAAGTCTCTTCCTCTATAGTTTTGTCAAATACAAAACGTACAGGAGCCCCATCTTCTCTCCCTTGTACAGACTGGGAAAGTTTCTCAATAAAACTCTTACCTAGATCAGACTCTATGTCAAGCTCTGCATCTCGTGTAATTTTAATCATGTGTGCAGAGATAGACTCATAATCAAAAATACTAAAGAAGCTATCTAAATTGTAACGTATCAAATCATCAATCATCATGATACAATCATGATCATCTATTTTAGGCAGTACAATAAAACGATCGATACTGCTTGGTATTTCAAGCAATGCATAAATAGGAGGCTTTTCTCCTTTCATAACCATTTTTATAGTTAGGTATGCATCTAAATCCTGTATGCGAGGCAACTCTACATCTTCTCTTAAAATGATGGTCTCTATCGCCGGACTTACCTCTTCAGTAAAGAAATCCTTGATAAATTTCTGATGTTTTTCGTGTGTAATCTGAGTTTCATCAAGAATATGAATCCCTTCATCTTCAAGTTTTTTATAAATATCATCCAAGATATTTAAACTCTCTGCCTGCTGTTCTATCACAATATCGGTAATCATAGGCAGTAATTCTTCTGCTGTGTACACCCCTAATGCTTTTCTACCCTTACGCCCTGCACGTACAATACGACGAACTGTGGCATAACGCACCTTAAAAAACTCATCTAGATTATTAGAAAAAATACCTAAAAAACGTAATCGTTCTATAAGAGGTACTGTCTCATCAGCAGCTTCTTGTAACACACGACCATTAAACTGTAACCAACTTAATTCTCTATTTATATATCTGCTACTTTGTTGTTCGTTCATGCTTTATAATTCTTTAGGTATGCTCGTAAAAATAGTCTTTCCTTGACTTATATCCCTCCAATGATTTACAGAAAATTCAATCGCTGTAAATCCGCAGGTAGGGACGTTATCAATTCGTTTATCCCCGTACGTATTTACCACATTGGTCATCGCGTTATTATGCCCAAACACCATTAAACAATCTATGCTGTCATCACAACTCCGTATCACTTCTACGAGATCCCTTCCATCAAAATCATATAATTTGTAGTCTAATACAATGTCTTTTTCTGAAATGTTATACGCTTTCGCGAAAAAAAACGCAGTCGTCTTCGCACGCATCGCATCACTACTCATGATCAGGTCTGGTTTTGGCATGGCATCGGCTACGTGAGCAGCCACTAAAGGTGCATCTCGCAATCCTCTATCATTAAGGGGGCGTGCATGATCAATGACATCAAACTTCCAACTGGATTTTGCATGTCGTACTAGGTATAGTGTTTTCATATCAAGGTGCTAAACGTTCTTTTATCCATGAGGAATCTTCCAATCTATATCGGATTCGATCATGTAATCTACTAGGTCTTCCTTGCCAAAATTCGACAGAAACGGGTTTTACCAAATAACCTCCCCAATGAGACGGTCTTTTAATTACCTCAGAATCATATTTCGCTTTAAGCGCACTCATTTTTTCCTCCAATACCTCACGTCCTTTAATCACACGACTTTGATCAGAAACCAATGCTCCTAGTTGACTATCCTTGGGGCGTGCATTAAAATAGCGATCAGATCGCTCAGCAGCTACTTTGCTCACAGTCCCCTTAATAATTACCTGACGCTCCATACTCGGCCAAAAAAAAGAAATCCCCACCTGTGGATAGTTGGCGATACTCATTCCTTTTTCACTCTCATAATTCGTGTAAAACACAAATCCCTTCTGATCATATTCTTTGAGTAAAACAATTCTCGATTTTGGAAAACCATCTTCTCCTAGCGTCGCAAGCGTCATCGCATTGGGTTCTTTTACGCCACCATCTTCCTCGATTTCTTTAAACCAAGTCGTAAATTGTGCCATAGGATGATCACTCACATTTTCAATGAGCAATTCTCCTTTTGCATATGTTTGCCTAAAAGCATGTAAGTCTCTATTCATGCTCGCTAAGGTACGAGAAAGCTAACAAAGTTAAAAGCCATAATCATAGGTTTCACATAGAATTAACCCAGAAAATCAAGACTCAAATAGGGGCATTCACCCCTTGATTCAATATCTTGATTTTTATACCTTTATAGGTAAAGTCATTTTTTATGAAACCACAAAGACATATACAGCTGTACGCACACATTTTGGTCATCTTATTGACACTTAGTATCACCGCTTCTTGCGTAAGTACCCGCGTAGAAGCCAATCCGTATCAAGACAGTGCTGTCAATATAGAATGCCAGAAAAAAAGCAGCTGGAGCTACTGGTGGGGATTAAAACAAAAACGGGTCAATGCCAACCCTGAAGTTGAAAATGCTGTTTGCCCATGTCGCGAAAAAGCCATGACTTGGGTAGAAACCAAAACTTCTTTGGGAGACTTTGTACTAAGCCTCGTCACTCTAGGTGCTGTAAATCACAGAACCGTTACCTACGGGTGTGCAAGACCACACGATGGCGACGGAGGATTGGACGATTAAACAATCAATCATTGAGAGCTTCTTCTAGAACAACGATAAAAATGACTTAAAAACATCTTTTTTAACGATCTAACAGCCAACGGTTAAGAACTAAAAGAGCTAAAAAATACATTAATACAACTGAGTATGATACCAGAAGGATTAGAAAAACTACCCATCCAGCAATGGACCAATAAGCACGAAAACTTCACCCATGACCTTGTGCCCGACACCTCCTTTAAAGTGTATAATCCCTCTGGTGGCAAGAGACGAGAGCGCTATCATAAAACCACCAAAAACTTCCAGTGGCTTATTAAACACGGTATTGATCATAATATCCGACTGCGCGCGATGGGAAGCGGATGGTCCTTTACCAAAGTAGGCGTTACCGAAGGCGGACTCATAGACACAGCTTCATTAAATTTTTCTTTTCCGCTTACGCGAAAGTATGTAGCCACTAACTACCCGAAACAAGTAGAAGACCTTTACTTCTTACAATGCGGAAGCATTATTTACGAAATCAACAACCGGCTCGCCAATAAAACACCTGCACGATCCATCAAAGCCTCTGGCGCCAGTAACGGACAAACCATTGCAGGCGCCTTATCGACAGGCACCCACGGTGCCGCTTTTGAAGTCGGCGCCATTCAAGATTTTGTAGTGGGTTTACATATTATCACAGGACCTAACGAACATGTTTGGCTGGAGCGAGCCTCCTACCCAGTGGCTGCACCCGCATTTGTGGATTGGTTAGATGCCAAAATCATAAAAGACGACGCCCTCTTTGAAGCAGCTTTGGTCAGTTTTGGGAGTTTTGGATTCATACATGGCGTCATGATCGAAACCGAACCTGTTTTCCTTCTCGAAGAACATCGTAAAGGAGATATTCCCTATAATGATGTTTTGAGAAAAGCCATGACACAACTAGACTTTTCAGGTCTTAACTTGCCTGGCGCAGGCCCTAACAAAGAGTTATATCACTTTGAAGTTCTTTTTAACCTACACAAATTTGAGAAAAACAATCCTGACAAAGGAGCTTTTTTGAAATACATGTATAAGAAACCCTACCAATTGCCTTATACCCCAGTGGTACGCGACAATAACTTTACATATGGAGATGACTTACTCGGTATTATGTCTTCAACCTTAGACCGACTAGGCGTGGTATCAGACCTATTGATTCCACCGATGGTGAACACCATGTTTGGTCTCGCTTTTGCACCGCAACCCCCACAAACAGGAACCATTCGCGAACTCTTTAACTATACTAAATTTAGAGGGAAAGTCGCCAGTGCTGCCATAGGTATTGACATTGCCGATGCCGCTCGCGTTGTAGAAGAAATTATAAATGTAAACGAAAATAAGCCTTTTCCTGGCGGACTTTCCTTACGATATGTAAAAGGCACCAAAGCCACGTTAGGTTTTACCAAATTTACCCATACCTGTGTCCTAGAAATGGATGGTGTTGACAGCAAAGCAGCCCGTGATTTTTATGAAGCCGTTTGGAATCGATTGGAAGACAAAAACATCCCGTACACATTACACTGGGGGAAAATCAACTTTAACCTCAACAAAACCCGCATCAAAAATATGTATGGTACCGCCAACGTAAATGCTTGGATTGATGCGCGTAATACCCTATTATCAAATGATGTTGCCAAGGTATTCACTAATAAATTCATAGAACGCTGTGGTTTGGATACGATTTTGGGAGCGATTGTGTAATCGTTTTTGGAAAAAAGAGAAGAGAATATAGACCGCTTCGCTGATAGAATATAGACTTTAAAAACACTCCCCTTAGTCCCCTCTTCTTAGAGGGGAAACTCATATGCTTTATTCTTTTACACGCTTTCGCGAAAACATACACAATAATATAAAAAGACTAAAAACTTTAAAAAATAGAGTATTACTCTATTTTTAACTTTAATATCTAAGTGACATAAAAAACAACCATTTCCCTTTGTGAAGTCTTAACACACTTTGAAACTAAGAACAAAAGGCTCCTTCCCTCTCTGAGCGAAGGTGGATGAATCGAAGTATGAGATTCAGACGGAAGGGAGCCCAGCCCCCTAACCCCCGAAGGGGGAACTCTTACTCTTGCTTTAAAAACGAAAACAAAAGCTCCTTCCCGCTCTGAGGGAAGGTGGATGAATCGAAGTATGAGATTCAGACGGAAGGGAGCCCAGCCCCCTAACCCCCGAAGGGGGAACTCTTACTCTTGCTTTAAAAACGAAAACAAAAGCTCCTTCCCGCTCTGAGCGAAGGTGGATGAATCGAAGTATGAGATTCAGACGGAAGGG
>NZ_JBHSFV010000001.1:334235-424862 GCF_042653865.1 Dokdonia ponticola
GAAGGGAGCCCAGCCCCCTAACCCCCGAAGGGGGAACTCTTACTCTTGCTTAAAAAACGAAAACAAAAGCTCCTTCCCGCTCTGAGGGAAGGTGGATGAATCGAAGTATGAGATTCAGACGGAAGGGAGCCCAGCCCCCTAACCCCCGAAGGGGGAACTCTTACTCTTGCTTAAAAAACGAAAACAAAAGCTCCTTCCCGCTCTGAGGGAAGGTGGATGAATCGAAGTATGAGATTCAGACGGAAGGGAGTTTCATGAATTGAAATTATATGACTCTATTATTAGCTTTCGCAAACCTGCCTCGCCAGCAGGCAGGAGCGAAAAACCCCTACTTCTTCTTCACAAACCCTTTCTTAATCAGCAAATCACGTACTTTTTTGTTATGCTTGATGATGCGCATCTGCTCTTCGTAGCTCACATCTTCGTCTTCATAGGCTGCATCACCGAATTGCCCTTCGTAGTTTTCTAATAATTCCACCTCGTCAGTGGCGAGGAAATAGCGTCTGTGTTCTGTATAGCCGTTAGCATCGAGAAAATATTCGCACACATACCCTAAGCTATCATCTTCTTCAATTTTAAAGGCAATCGTAATATTATTTTTGATAGCAGTAGATCCCGCCACCCGATACACACGGTCTGTATAGGTGTTTTGTTTGACCAAAAAAAGATTACGAGGGATGAGTTGATCAAAGTGCTCTTGTAATTGTGCTGCCAGCTTCTTGGGTATTGGTTTCTTATCTTCCATGGTATGAGGTCTTAACTCTTAAAACGTAAATACTTCGCCATCATCTGCGAGGTGCGTATCTGCAAATATAGTTTGTGCTTCTTCTTTAAAGGCGTTTAAGTCAGGATATCTTGTAGAATAGTGTCCTAAAATAAGCTGATCTACACCGGCTTCTTTGGCAATCGTAGCCGCTTGCTTTGCGGTACTATGCCCTGTCACTTTGCATAAATGCTCGTGACTATCTAAAAATGTGGATTCGTGATACAACACCGTCGCCCCTTGTATTTGATCTGTAATACTGGGTTGATAGCTCGTATCACTACAATACGCATAGCTTTTGGGTGTTGGCGGATCAAACGTGAGTTCGTGATTAGGAACCACCGTGCCATCCTCCAAAGTGACATCACCACCCTGTTTGATTTTATTAAAATACGCTTTATCAATTTCAAGATTCAATGCCGCATTGATGTCCAATTTGCGAAGCCCTACTTTTTCTTGAAAGTAATACCCATTGGTATAAATACGATGTTTCAATGGAATCGTCGTGACTGTTACCAAATCATCTTCATAAATGAGTTGAGGTTCTTTACTTTTTAATTCTTTAAAATGCAACGGGTAACTAGTAAAGCTTTGTGTCAGCTTCAGTTGTAATAACACCACTTCTTTAATGCCTACGGGCCCATAAATCGTGAGTGGTGCGGTACGTTTTAATAAACTAAAGGTTGAAATCACACCCATCAGTCCAAAGAAATGATCACCGTGTAAATGCGAGATAAAAATATGCTTGATACGAACGAACTTTATTTTGTTTCGCCGCAAGGCAACCTGTGTCCCTTCCCCACAATCAATCAAAAACACATGATTCCGAATCTCCAACACTTGAGACGTCGGATTTTTGAACGCCCCTGGAGCAGCAGCATAACAGCCTAAAATGGATACAGTAAGGGAGGTACTCATGGGATGGAAGTAATGGTGTTTTTATAATGTATACGCGAAAATATACATATCTGTGTAATAGTTTGGTTTGTTATGAAGATATTTTAAAATCGATTGGCTATCGGCTCTCGAAAAGTTGTCGTAAAATGTGAAGTGAAGATTCCGTAGAATTTCGGACTGTCTGAGCGCAGCGAGTTTCTGAAATTCAGGAATTTAACGATACATTTAGACAAGGTTTCGCCAGCCTAGACTCTTGTTCCCGCGAAGGCGGGAATCTGTTTCTTTTTTTGGCAATGAAAAAAAGAAAAGAAAGGATACTCACATACTATTATTAATAACAAATATAAAATTCAATAGTAGATTTAATAAATTAGCTTTCTTGTTCATTTTCTTTGCTCGCCCAAAGAAAACGGAACCAAAAGAAAAGGCGCTTTTTATGCGTGTCATTTCTATTTTAAATTTTGGAACTTATGAATCTTCGATTTCTTAGGTATTTTTTCGCTTAAAGCGAAAAACCGTAAGCGTTTTCCTAAATTTTTTCCAAGGCTTCAAAAATTTTTAACGGAAACCCCTTACTATACTGGAGAAAAAGAATTAAAAATTATAGATATTCTTTCTTACGTAATCAAAAAAAGAAAGTATACAATTATTTCGGAAAACGATTTTGAGATTCCCGCCGGAATTTATGCTGAGCCAGTCGAAGTACGGGAATGTATTAAAACCCAAGATCCCGCTCGATTTCCTCCATTTGGATGATATCTTCAGCTTCTTGTAGGGTGGGCACCACCACCATTTCGTCGGGAATCAAGTCATAATTAATACCTGTGTTGACAAACACAAATGATTTTTTATCTGCACGTTGGTAGTTAGAAAGCTTGATAAAAGCGACCAATTGCTCTAATGTGAGTTCGGTGTATTGCAAAAGATCAATCACCAGATGACGATCTTCGTATTTTTCGGGAACAATACGTTCTAAGTAGGATGCAAAATCTAATACATCATCACGCTCATCTTCAAGAATTGTATACGTATCTTTTTGTGTAACCTTCATTATTGTTTGATTTTGGAAGCTAGTAAATAGATAATGGCCATACGAACCGCCACCCCATTTTGCACCTGATCTAAGATGATCGCTTGCCCAGAATCGGCGACATCACTGGTGATCTCTACCCCTCTATTAATCGGCCCTGGGTGCATAATCACAATCTCTTTATCGAGCGATTCTAACAACGCTTTATCGACGCCGTATTGTTGGGTGTATTCTCTCGTGCTTGGGAAGTAACTAATGTCCATACGCTCGTTTTGCACTCGCAACATATTTGCCACATCACACCATTGAAGCGCTTTGCGTAAATCCAATTCGACTTCAACCCCTAAGCTTTCAATATACTTTGGCATGAGCGTTTTAGGCCCGCAGACTTTCACGTTGGCGCCTTGTAATTTGAGGGCATAAATATTAGATAAGGCCACACGGCTATGTAAAATATCACCGACAATCACCACATTTTTCCCTGCCACTTCACCTAAACGTTCGCGGATCGAAAAACTATCGAGTAATGCCTGCGTTGGGTGCTCATGGGCACCGTCTCCTGCATTGACAATACTGGCATTGATATGTTTGGACAAGAAAATACCTGCCCCTGGATTTGGATGACGCATCACGACCATATCCACTTTCATAGACAGGATATTATTGACCGTATCAATCAGTGTCTCCCCTTTCTTCACTGACGACGCCGCTGCCGAAAAGTTAATCACATCGGCACTCAGTCGTTTTTCAGCAAGTTCAAAAGAAAGTTTGGTACGCGTACTATTTTCAAAAAAGAGATTGGCAATTGTGATATCTCGTAAGGAAGGGACTTTTTTAATCGGTCTATTGATGACTTCTTTAAAATGATCGGCAGTTTTGAAGATCAACTCAATGTCTTCTTTGGTGATGTATTTGATTCCTAGTAAATGTTGTACACTTAATTCACTCATCTCCTTATGTATTAATCACATATACCGTGTCCTCCCCTTCATTTTCTACCCAACTCACTTTAACCTTTTCCTCATTGATCGCATCTACCTGTCGGCCTCTATAATCCGGTTGGATGGGTAAATGCCGACTAAAACGCCGATCAATTAAGCACATAAGCTCCACTTCTTCTGGGCGTCCAAAACTCTGTATGGCTGTCAGTGCTGCATTGATACTCCGTCCGGTGTACAGGACATCATCGATAAAGACCACTTTTTTATTTTCGACCACAAAATCGATTTTGGTTTTATTGGCTGCCAATGTTTTTTCGCTTCTGCGAAAATCATCACGGAAGAACGTAATATCCAAATATCCTAGTTTGACATTCTCAATGTGGTAGGTATCTGTTAGCAGTTTTTTGATGCGTTCTGCCAGAAAGATCCCACGCGGCTGAATCCCAATCAGGACGGTATCAGAAAAGTCTTCGTGATTTTCAATGAGTTGACAAGCCAATCTATTGAGGATAATGTGTACCTCGGTCGCATTAAGTAATACTTTTTGACTCATAGATGATTCCAAAACAATGTTCGGAAAGCAAAGATAGGGAGTTTTTTTGTTTTTGCTGTCGCGAAAGTGGAAGCAGGACTGAAAAGCCCCCTAGCCCCCAAAGGGGGAACTGAAAACGAAACTGAAAACGAAATCGAAATCACAAATTCCAAATCTCAAAACATTGAATCCCTGAGTCATCTCGATCCTTCGACAAGCTCTGGATAGACTTTAGGAGAGATCCACACGTAACTCACACAAAAGCCACAAATAAACACTACTCATCCCTCATCCCTCATCCCTCATCCCTCATCCCTATTACCTAATCCCTCCCCATTACGGAAACCCGTACCCTATGCTGATAAAATTTATGTAGGTTAGACACGTTTTAAAAGCCGTTTAAAACGGTTATAAACGTTTGTGTCTAGTAACCTCAAAACTGATACAGCAAAAAACACTTCATAAACAACAGGTTAGCCTTCCCCTATTGAAAAATATGTGGTAGATTTGGAAAGGAACACATTTACCATAAAATTAGTGAGTGTGCGATATAAATGAGTTATGACACATTGAAACTTAATGGAAGAAAGCAAAAAATATAATGTTTTTTACTCTTGGCAATCAGATCTTGACCGAAATACCAATCAAAATGGGATCAGACAGGCAATTAGGGAAGCCATTAATAAAATTGAGTTAAAAAACGATGAGTTGATTATTAATCTTGATGAAGCTACTCGAAATATCTCTGGTAGTCCAAATATTCCAAAATCTATTTTTCAAAAAATTGAATCTTCTGAAATCTTTATTTGTGACATAACAACAATAAATAATAATCAAGAAGAATTTCGAAAAACACCAAATCCCAACGTTCTAATCGAATTAGGATATGCAATCGGGAAATTGGGCTGGGAAAGAATAATTATGTTATTTAACAAATCCAAAGGAGAATTTCCAAATGATGTGCCGTTTGATATAGACAAGCACAGAATCGCAGATTTTTCAATAAATTCTAAAAATGACAACAACGGTAAAGGTCAACTAAGAGAAACTCTTACAGAGGCTATTAAATTGATAATTGAACAAAACCCAACTAAACCTTCTAACAAATTAAAAAGGTCTAAAAAAGAAATACAAAAGGAACGAGATTTAGAAAATTTAGAATGGTTATTAGGTCAAATACATATACCCACAGTTGATGATTTTATACTGACTCATCCTGAGACATTTAGACATAAGGTGCTTTTTTTCTGGGAAGGTTTCAACTCCATAATGATTAATAGTCTCTTTACTATTTATGATGAAAAATTAAAAAAGCTTATTGAAAGTTTTCATCACGCTTGGGGATATTCATTAAGTTTTGGAATTCTTTATAGGTCTCCAATGCAATCTGATAATTATATTTTTGGTGTATCAGATCAGTTTCAACCCTCGGCAGATGAAGATAAAGCCTACATTTTATTAAAAAAAAATAAGAAGAAATTATATAAATCATTCAAGGATTTAATGAATTACGTTAAGGAAAACTATTTAGAAATAAATCTAAAAGAAACTAATTTAAAAGCCTTTAATGAATATTTAAGTTATCAGAAAGACTAAAAAAAGTGTCATAACACTATATAACAAAACATAGTTGCCCTTCGGGACAACAACGTTTGTTATATTTACCGTTACCTACAATTTGACCAATCAATGAACCAAAAGATAAAATTCAACAATCCGACTGAATTTTTGGAGTATAATTCCAAAAGACTCTCTGAACAATATTTTGAACATTATCATTTAAATTCACTTTTTGAATCTTTAAAAAATGGAGAGGGAAAACTATTTGATGTTTATAATATTGTTGGAGACGATGAAACTGACATTTTAGCTGTTTGGGCTGATATTTCATATTATTTATATGCAACAAAATGGAACGATGAAGCTGTTAAAATTGTTGCCGAATCGATAGATAATGAAAATTTTGACATTGTCGTTTTAAGAGGACAAAAAGATTTAATTAATGAAGTTATTAAGTTAAAAAATCTAAAAACAAGATTAATAAATGACCGAATAATTTATGACTGTGAAATAATTAATAAACCGAATAGTAAAAACGGAGAATTGATTGTTGCAACGGAGAAAAATTTTGCTGATATTCTGAAATTGAATTTAGGCTATTATCACGAGGATTTTAATGGACAAGGAACTCAAACAGACGAAGAAATTTCAAGGTCTGTGCAAATGGGAATTTTAGAAAGAACAATCTTTGCTTGGAAAGTAGCTAATAAAATGACTTCTTCATTAAGAATTATAAATCACAACCCTCAAAATGTTATGATTGGAGCACTTTTTACATCTAAAGAACATCGGAAAAAAGGATTTGCATCAGAATTATTGCAATCTGCAACTTCCGAAATTTTAAAAAGTGGAGTAGAAAAATGTGGACTTCTGACTGAAAGAGAAAATATTGGTTCTAACAATGCTGTGAAGTCAGCTAATTATATCAAGAAATTCGAATGGATAAACGTCCAAATAATTGAATAAAAACTGTAGGTAACACCGGTAACCGTTGCACAACCCTATAATTTTCTAAAAAGTAAGCCTATATAAGATGTTTTAAGGGGACTTTATTTTCTATCCTATATCTTAATAGTGAACTTTTAAGGAGCGTACAACACCTCCTTTTGATCCAAAAAAAAGCGTTTTTGCAAAAACAGTAAACGTTGAGATTCCTACCTCCGCTGGCGCCAATTTGTAATTGGTGCCCAAACACGAGTGAGTTCCCCTAAGTCTCTCCCACAGTGTTCGTTTGTAACGAGTGCTTACCAAACAAACTATCGCTATAAATCCTCTCGGATTTTCTTTTTGGTTTGTATTTGTTAAATTTAAACACTTAAAAGACATAATTAATCATACACAAGACCTTTGATATACACTCAGCTTATTATGAGAATAACTACAATTACTTTTCTTATTATTTTTTATTTTTCAACCAGTTGTGTGAATGATGAAAAGGAAGTTATAACCCAATTCTACAAGCATATAAATAATATCGAATATTCAAAAGCTAAGAGTATTACAACTGATGATTTTCTTGTAAAATATGTATGGGAGGATAAATCACTAAATCGAGAAAATTACTTCAACCGGCTTTTGAAAGGAAAAGCTATAAAACCCAAATTAGACATTTTGGAACTTAAAAAAAATAAAAATTATTTTGATATTACATACAAAACCTCAAGCCTTTTTAATAAATTTCTATCAATTCCTGAACTAGAATATCAAACTAAGATTTATTTAACAGAAAAGCAGATACGTGAAATTCAAATTGACACTCTAACAGGATATAATGAGGCATCTTTAGCCATTAGTGATGGTTGGAGTTCCTTTCACAATTGGTTCATTATAAAACATCCAGAAGCTAATTTAGATGAAGTCAATAAAAACTATAACAATCTCTTAGTTTACTTAGAAGAATATTACAATAAATAAACCCCACTAGCACTCATTCATAACGAGTGCTCACCAAACAAACTATCGCTGTAAATCCTCTCGGATTTTCTATTTGTTTTGTATTTGCTACATTAGATGCTTAAACACGCAACGAAATCATACACAAACATGTTACCATCAATTTGAAGAAATGAACAAACTAAAAAAAACTTTACTTCTAATACTAACTGTATCACTTTTATCAAGCTGTGATTTCATTAATAACGCATTTACTTATAAAGACACTACAGAAGGATTTGTAGAAGCGCTAATAGAAGAAGATTATGAAAAAAGTCTGACCTTTATGGCAATAGAAAACGAAGCTTTCAAAAACACGAATTTAGACACATTAAAGCTAGGTTTGGGAAATTTTCAGAACGTAATTGTAACTAATTTTGGGAAAGAGCTAAACTACAAATTTATGACTGCCGAAAAAACCTTATCGACAGTAGAAGGGGAAAGTACTGCACCAAATACAACTTTTGCACAAATAGAGTTTTCAAATGATACAGATTTTGGAGTATTCGAAATTATTTTTGATGATAATTCTAATAAAATATTACACATTAAAACGCTCGATTTAAAGGAGAAAATTCCAAATATGACTTTCTTCTGGCTATTTGGAATTTTAGCAATATGCGTTCCCGTTTTTAATATTTGGATTATTATAAGAATTAAGAAAAGTAATCTAAAGAAAAAATGGCTGAAATATATTGCTGTGATTTTTCTAAATGTTCCCGCAATAACTTATAGTGCGGTATATGGTCTTTCTTTTAGCTTATTAACGTTTCAAATACTGTTCGGAATTAGTTTTTCATATATGGGATATTTAAGTTCGGTTTGGACTTTCGGAATACCACTTGGCGGACTATATTGGTTATGGAAATTGAATAAAAAAAATAATGAAGAAACAACCAAAAATGAAATTATAGTAGAATAAAAACTGGCGCTAACACCGGTAACCGTAGTAAAACCCCCGCTGGCGCCATTTTGTAATTGGTGCCCAAACACGAGTGAGTTACCCTAAGTCTCTCCCGCTGGTGCGCGATTGTATCTAATATCCGCAAGTCTAAATTTTAAAACACCGCAAAGCATTATTAATAAACACTTTGCAGATTTTGTGTTTTCACTTAAATTAGTGATACTTATAAACACAATATGAAAATAGTACAATCCAGCGGTATAACTCCATTTGGAGGATTAAATTTTGTTTTAGAAGAGTTCTATATAAATAATTTGGATAAAATTCTAAGTGAATCATTACCTGATTTAGCACCCCAGAGTAAGTATGATTGGAAAGATATACTATACTCTTTCTGGTCGATATATTTGTGTGGAGCAGACTGTGCTGAAGATTTATCTGGAAACTTAAAAAGTGCACTGTCAGATATTCCATATTGTAATTTACCAAGTCCTGATAGAGTACTAAATAGATTTAAAGAACTTGCTTTACCATTCGATGTTTTCAGTGTACCTAGAGGGAAAAAGCTACATCAATTTAGCATTAATCGGGATCTTAATGTATTGAATATAAAAATATTAAAGTTATTTAACCAATTGAATTTGGAACAAACTTTAGATTATGATAATACTATTTTATATACTAAAAAAGCAGATGCAAAAAGAACGTACAAAAAAGAGCTAGGTTATTGTCCAGGAGTTGCAACAATGGGAAGTAAAATTGTTTTCATTGAAAATAGAAATGGAAATAGTGATGCAAAGACCTTGCAATTTCAAACTTTAACTAGAATGTTTGAACTTTTAAAAGATCAAAATATAAAATTAATTAACTTTAGAGCTGATGGGGCTTCATATCAACTAGATGTTATTGATTTAATTCAAAAGAATGTCCAAAACTTCTATCTGCGTGCAAATAGTAATCAAACTCTAGCAACAGCAATTGATTCTATTAAGTCTTGGAAAAAAGTTCGAGTAGGCAACGAAGAGGCATACCGTGGTGAAACATTTTACTCTCCTTTTGAAAGCATAGCTAAGAGGACAAAAAAAGAACATAAAGTTAGAGAATATAGATTAGTAGTCACGAAGACTAAAAGAAAAGATGGCCAGATTAGCTTATTTACTGGTGAAGATTTTAATTATTCAGCTATAATCACTAATGATCAACTAAAAACAGAAGATCAAATAGTTGATTTTTATAATCAAAGAGGCGCTTCTGAAAGAGAATTTGATGTGCTAAAAAATGATTTCGGCTGGAAGAACCTACCTTTTTCAAAACTAGAGGAAAATACGGTGTTCTTAATTTTTACAGCCATTTGTAGAAACCTTTATGGTTACTTGATAAAGACTTTTTCCAAAAAAGTTAGAGGACTTAATGAGAGCTTTAGAATTAAAAAATTTGTGTTCCGATTCATATGTATTCCAGCTAAATGGATACGCACAGCAAGACAAAAAAAGCTCAAACTATATGGAAAGATAAATTTTAAGACATAACCTTAAAATCGCAAAAACGCTCTTTCTTTTTTTGAATAATCCCAAGAAAGATTAAAATCTTCAATGGAGAAGTTATATCTCCTAAATAAAAATAAACTCACAAAAAAGAGAAATAAATACCAAATAAGTACTCTAAGTAGTTTTATAAACAATAACTAGCTTAAATCGAGAAGACTTGCGGATATTAGATTGTATCGCGTTCCAAAAGAAAAATGATCATTGAATCGTTAAACACGCTATATTGACTGAAATTAATATCTATGTCAAAAGCATTTTTTATACTACTCATTTCAAGCCTGGCTTTTTTGTCTTGTGATCCTCCACATTACATTCAATTTGAAAATGAATCTGATTCTGAGGTAAAGGTCACTCTTCTAGCCGATCCAGAAACAGAAAATTATGATTTTTATGAATTTCAAAATTTGAGAATAGGAGACTCGGTTATTTTAAGAATCAAACCCAAAGAATCTGATATGCTCCATTTTGGAATAGGAACATGGTCGAATTCTGAGATTGAAGAATTGACCAATTCCTTGCAAAAAATAATTATTGAAAATGAAGATTTCTTTAGAGTGTATAGAACTAAAAAAGGAATGAATACACTATTAAACCATGATAAACGCGGATTTTGGTGGAAAACAGAAATAAACATTAGAATTGAATAACCCCCGCTGGCGCCCATTTGTAATTGGTGCCCAAACACGAGTGAGTTCCCCTAAGTTTCTCTCACCAGCGTTCGTTTGTAACGAGTGTATACAAAGCTTGCCCTTTATACGAACCCACAACACAACAGCAACCCATTTTAGCTACATTTTCGCGAAAGCGGAAAAACAAAACCCGTGGTGCGTGATTATATCGCATTCCAAAAGCAATTCAAGTCTACATTTTATATCCAGTTTGTATTTACTACATTAGATGTTGTTATATGCATCAACATCAAACATAACGATGTTGCTCGTATCACAACTTTAATCCATTCTAATTACATTTTCGCGAACCTGCCTGCAGGTAAGCAGGAGCAAAAAAAACAAAACACACATCAAGCCTATATAAAACCAACCATACCATGAAAAAATCGAACCTCCTCTCCACAGCTGCATTTTTGTTTGTTAGTGTTTGCTGTACCTCATTTTTATGCTCATGTTCTGATACTGCCCCATCTGAAAATGTAGGAGGGATTGAATTGTCTTTTCCAACAGAACATTACCAAGAAGCATTGGATGGAAGAGTCATTGTGTTGATTTCAAAAAACATCGAAACCGAACCTCGATTTCAGCTTCGGGACGACTCCAAAACGTGTCAAGCCTTCGGCATGGATGTGAACGACTGGAACCCTGGAGAGCCCTTACAATTTGATATGGAAGCTTTTGGATATCCTATCAAGAGCTTTGATTCGTTGCCATCGGGTGAGTTTTATGTACAGGTTTTATTTCATAAGTACGAAACCTTTAAGCGGGCCGATGGGCATGTCGTCAAATTACCGATGGATCGAGGGGAAGGCCAACAATGGAACAGAGCACCCGGTAATCTGTATGCTACACCCCAAAAAGTTACCATCACTAATGGGCAGTTTCCTGCGATCTCCATCACATTAGATCAGAAAATACCTCCCATCGCCGAACCTGAGGATACAAAGTATGTAAAGCATATAAAAATAAAAAGTAAGCTGTTGAGTGATTTTTGGGGAAGAGATATGTATGTGGGAGCGCATATCCTATTGCCTGAAGGATGGGACACGCATCCCGATGTCAAGTATCCACTGGCTATCATGCATGGGCATTTTCCGTCAGATTTTGGCGGATTTAGAACCACACCGCCAGATCCCAATATGGAACCTGAATATAGTGAGCGTTTTGATGTGGAGGGCTATAATGTGATCGTCCAACAAGAAGCCTATGATTTTTATAAAACGTGGACTGGACCTGATTTTCCACGCGTCATCGCCATTAAAATTCAGCATCCTACGCCCTATTATGATGATTCTTATGCGGTGAATAGTGAAGCGCAAGGACCGTATGGGGATGCGATTACGTATGAGCTTATTCCGCATATCGAACAACAATTTAGAGGCATCGGAGAAGGTTGGTCACGATTTGTTTACGGAGGAAGTACTGGTGGATGGGAATCGCTGGCTGTTCAAGTCAAATATCCCAAAGAGTACGGAATGGCTTTTGTCGCTTGTCCCGATCCTATTGATTTTAGAGCGTATTGTTTGGTGAATATATACGAAGACGAGAATGCCTACTACCAAGAAGGGCCCTTTAGAAAAACACTGGTTCCTGGTCATCGGGATTATTTAGGCAATGTAGATGCGAGCTTAAAGGATATGAATTATCGAGAATTGGTATTAGGCACCAAAGGCCGGTCAGGACAACAATGGGATATATGGGAGGCCACCTATTCGCCCATAGATGAAGAGGGGTATCCTAAAAGAATCTGGGACCGCCTGACTGGGAAAATAGATAAAGAAGTGGCTTCCTATTGGAAAGAAAACTATGATCTCGCGTATATTATGAAACGAGATTGGGAAAAACACGGGAAAGATTGGGAACATAAAATTCACATTTATTGTGGTGATATGGATAATTATTACCTCAACAATGCCGTATATCTCGCCGAAGACATGCTCTCTGAAACCACGGCTCCATATTATAATGGGGAAGTCGATTATGGCGACAGAGCCGAGCACTGTTGGAACGGGGATCACGAAAATGGAAATCATATTAGTCGATTGCGATACCACCGTATGTTTATCAAAAAATATGTAGATAAGGTGGATAAAGTCGCTCCTAAAGATGCCGATTTAAAAAGTTGGCGGTATTGATTTTTTTGGTTAAAGATGTTGTTATAATATCACTTTAATCCTGCTAGAGTGCAATTGTATCTCATTCCAAAATAAAGGAATCATTAATTTTTTAACGCGGATACTCAGAGAATATAATAGCTTAAAAAAAAATAACCACGATATAATTGTACGCTAGCTTAAAAATTTCATCCTTTTTAAAAAAGAAAATCCATAAAATCATTTATGAAAAGCAAAATTATACTTGCTTCTATAAGCATCCTACTTTTTATAATGAGCACAAATGCTCAGATTCAGAAAAACTTCTTTGTTGATGATGCAAATGGCGTTGACTTTGTGAGATTTAATGTATGCGTAAATGACGAAGCTAAAATTTATAAGGTTGAAGTAATTCCAGATAAGACCACCTATACTAACGAAACTATAATCAAACAGTTAAAAGAGTACTTATTAGGAATTCAATTTTACCCAGATAGTACACTTAGAAATAATTGTTATGAAACAACTTCTACCCTAGTCAATAGTAAATATCAAGATGCTACAACAAAAGGTCAAAAAATTGAAAAAGGTTTCCCATTTTTAAAAGGTGATTTTCGCTATAAAAATCCTGTCTATAGCATATCTAAAGTCAAAAGAAAAAAACATGTGCAACGAGAAATAGGAACGCATGACAAGCAAATTTATACCATAGAATGGTTATCCACTAGGGAGTATACGCTTATATACAAGAGAATGACTAGAAAACAATTAAAACAACATATTGGAAAATCGATCAATGTAGAAATACTAGAAGTTTTTCCAGATTCTAGTTATGTATATAAATCTACTGGGGATCATTTTGATTGGACGACTTATGGTGTTATGAAAAAAATAAAATAGTACCCTCCAATGATTACATCCCTTAGAATACCTGTACCTTTGCCAAAGCAAGACAGCTTTAAAAACCGCTCAAAACACTATGGAAAAAAATGAATTTTTAGAAAAGCATATTTTCACAGATCTTCAAAATCTAAATACCTTTGTGGAAGCAGATGGTGTGTACACTTTCTCAGAAGCGAATTTTGCTACGGTTCTTGAGCGTGTTGCCCATTTTGGAATTGGTATTTATGCCATTGAAACTTCAACTAATGGAGATGTGTTTGACACCAAAACCAACGAAGATTATAAAAAGAAAGTTACAGATCCTAAATGGTACAAAAGAGCCTATATTGATTTCAAAAAACGCCAAGCCAATCTGAACTATACTGCTACTTACCGAATCTCTGATAAGTTATTAGCTAAAGAAGTGAAGTAAATCTCAAATCTCAAAAGCCTTAAGAGAACAAGTCCTACGTACCACGTCTAGGAGCAAAGCGATCTAGGGTCTTCTTTGGAAATCTCAAATCACAAATTCCAAATCACAAAGTCTCAAAAGAATGAGTCTTACGTCTTATGTCTAGGATCGAAGCGATCGAGAAGCGAAGCGATCTAGTTTCAGTTTCAACTTCGATTTTGATTTCGATTTTGATTTCGATTTCAAAACAGTCTTACGTCTTTTTAAAAAATCAATCAATCCACGTTTTAAAATCCTTTACACGCTCTCTACTCACAATAATCTCTTGCTCATTCCAGTTGTTGAGTTTGATTTGTAGGCGTGAATTCGTATAGGAAATAATATCTTTGATCGCATTGATGTTGATATAAAATTTTCTACTGACTCTAAAGAAGGTTTTAGGCTCCAGCTCTTCTTCTAAGTTTTCTAAAGTGGTATCCAGCAGGTAATTTCGTCCTTCAGTGGTGCCAACGTACGTGCCTTTATTTTCGCTGTAAAAGCACTCAATTTCATCCACAGGAATCATCTTCAGATGCTGTCCGATTTTTGTCGTAAAACGTCTTTTGTATTCCCGCTCTACGGCCGTAACGCCTAGTAGTTTTTTGATGTCTTCAAAATTCAACGCTACATCCTGTTGTTTGGGGATGCGCTCTTTATATTTCGCGACAGCTTTCTCCAAATCCTCATCATCAATAGGCTTTAGTAAATAATCAACGCTATTAAGTTTAAAAGCTTGTAGGGCATACTCATCAAACGCTGTGGTAAAAATAATAGCACTTTTGACTTCTACCTGATCAAAAATTTCAAAAGACAAGCCATCTGACAACTGAATGTCTAAAAAAATTAAATCAGGATGTGCATTTTTTTGAAACCAATCGACTGCCTCCTCTACAGAATGTAACATCTCATTCACCGTTACATTAAGTTCGGCAAGCATTCTATGTAATCTACGTGCAGAAGGTTTTTCATCTTCTATGATTAATACGTTCATCATGACAGTGTATGCTATATTTTTTATAAAATTACTATTTTTAAATAGTTTCTGTTTGTGGATCCAAAGGATTATTTTTTAACAAGAACGCCTGCTTTCCAGATTCTCTCGATACTTGATATGTTTTTCATACTCTCTAGCGGACTATTGGAAAGTAATATAAGATCTGCGATATAACCTTCTTTTACAAATCCTATTTTTCCTATATTAAATCGAGTCGCGGGTAAAGATGTGGCGCTTTTTAATACATCGATGGCTGGGATCCCTGCTTTGCTAAAAAACTGCAACTCTCTGTATAAATCTGTTCCCATATTGATATTGGCGTTGGGTGGGTCCGTACCTGCGAGAATGGGTACGCCTGCATCATACAGTCGTTTGACTTCTTTTAATAATTCGGCTTCTACAACAGCTGTTTCTGCCTCTGTTTTTCCGAAAAATAGTGGTTGTACCAGTACATTGGTTAGAATGGTTGGAATCACGAAAAAATCTTGATTTTTTACAAGGGCATCAAGACGTTCTTGAGGCATGGCTTTATCTGTCCAAATATGCACCAAACCATCAGCCCCATTAGAGAGTACTTGATATGCATCTTCTTCCTTTGAGATATGCACAACCGCAACTTTATCGTTAGCATGTGCTTCTTCAATAAGTGCTTTTACTGTCTCGTGTGAGAGGGTGTTTTTCCACGGTTCCACGATAATTTTGATATGATCAACGCCAGCAGCTACGCGATCTGCAATCCACTGTTTGGCATCTTCGGGCTTTTCTAACGTAGGCACCTCAAAACCATATTGAGTGCCGTGACCTCCTGGTGCTGTGGCCGCATATCCTGCTCTATACAATCGTGCGGCATTGGGTTGATCACGCATGCTTGTCATGTATTGCTGTACAGATTCATAGCCGTGCATGTCCAGAAGTGTAAGCACTCCCGCATTGGCTGCTTCATACAATTGAGGCACCATAAACGTATGCACATGACAATTGGTTAATGCAGGCATTAAAAATTTATCTTTCCCGTCAATGATGGTGTAATCGCCTTTGATGCGTTTTGCTATTTTCTTGACCACACCGTCTTCTATCAGTACAGATGTTTTGTCTATGATCGTCTCTCCGTCAAACAACGTGACATTTTTGATCACAAAAGATTCTTGCGCTAGCGCTCCAAAAAAAGTGAAGCAAAGCATAAAAAAAATGCTGTACAATTTCATCATATTTATTTTTTAATGGAGTATTCCTTTCATTCCCTCAAACCTGCTTGCGGTAGGCAGGGGAGGGAATCTATTACTTTTCCTTCCAAATGTTACTCATAAACTCATCCTCCTCTTTTTCCATATATTCGTCAATCTTACGCTTTTCCCAGTTTTTGTAAAAGGAATTAAATCGTACGGCTTTAAATACATACAGCCAATGTATGAATACACCAATCCCCCATACTGTCGGGGTTATTATACGTACCCAAAAAGGGACATGTGAAGTAAATATCTTGTCGTCAAAAATACCTGCATAAAATAATTGTTCTACGGTACAAAAAACGATATACGCAAAGAGATGGGAATACCAAGCTTTTTCTCTACCTACCTGCTTCCTCGCACGCTCCAACTTTTTTTCATTTGTATCTTCCATGAACATCTATTTTACATATTTCTTTTCACTCCCTCGAACCTGCCTGCGGTAGGCAGGGGAGGGAATCTATTTATTTTCCTTCCGAATGTTATTCATAAACCCCTCTTCCTCTTCTTCCATAAACTCTTTAATTTTACGCGCTTCCCACTCTTTATAAAACTTTAGAGAACGTACTTTTTTAAATACTTTTAACCAATGACCGAGCAAACCAATGCCCCAAAAAAATGGTGTTGTAAAATGAACCCACCAAGGCATATATCCTGTTATTCTTCCATCATCAAAGAACCCAAAATAAAATAACTGCAAACATATATTAACAACGATATATACAAAAAGGTGCGTGTACCATCCTTTTTCATTTTCTACCTGCTTTTTAGCACGTTCATATTTTCCATTCTTTATATCTTCCATGAGTCTGTACTTTACTATTTTTTTATTCCCTCGAACCTGCCTGCGGTAGGCAGGGGAGGGAATCTATTTCTTTTCCTTCCGAATGCTACTTATAAAACCCTCTTCCTCTTCTTCCATATATTCTTTAATCTTACGCGCTTCCCATCTTTTGTAAAAAGTAATATCAAAACGTACTTTTTTAAATGCATATAACCAATGTACAAAAAGATTAAGTCCCCAAAAAAATGGTGTTGTTAAACGTACCCACCAAGGAATATAATTCGTAAAACTCCCTCCATCAAAAACACCCGCATAAAAGAATTGGAGTATTATATTGATCACCAGATAAATAAAAAGGTGTGTATACCACTCTTTTACATTTTTTACCTGCTTTTTAGCACGCTCTAATTTTTCTTGATCTATGTGTTCCATTAGAACCAATTTGATGTATCTCTATTTTCCTTTTCCATTTGCTCTCTGATCTTACGTTGCTCCCAGTTTCTACCTAAAAACAAGTTCGTTCCAAAGAGTTTAAATGCTTCGATAGCGATTCCTAATCCCCAAAAGCCTATAATCCATAAAAACCAAGGGTATCGTAATCCGTTTGAGTAATAATTGAATGCTAAAAATAATCCCCCTACTAAAAGGAAGCTTCCTAATTTACCGTAAAATTTTCTGAGTTCAGCGACTCTTTCACTTGCTCTTCTATATCTATCTTCTTGACTTTCCATCTTTTCTATTTTTTAAAAGTTGTCATCTCGTAACAATTCGTCTATTTTACGCTTTTCCCAATTTTTGGTAAACAACGGGTTCCATCCAAAGGTTTGTGTGGCATGACTTAGTACGCCAATCCCCCAACCTGCAATAGGAAATATCGCCCAAGGAAAAGAAGTGCCTGTGTAGTAATTTATGAAAATAAATACCGGCACCATAATAAGATAGGTAATTAAATGTGTATAAAACTCTTTCATTTCCTTTACACGGGCTTTTGCTCTGTCGTATTTGTAATCTCTATTTGAATCGTTCATGATGTATGTGTTTTAATTTGATGGTGTAAAGATGCTACAAACCTATCTCCTTCAAAAGTAAGAGTCACCCAATTGTAATTTTTTGAGGATGAATTGTGGGTTTTGGCTTTTAGCGGTTGGCTATTAGTCATTAGTCGTTTGCAAATTCGTTCAATATTTATATTATGCACTCGTCGTTCGTCGTTCCTTATTCCATATAAAATGCAAGTTAATTCCGCTTTCGCGAAAGCGTAAAAAACCGTATTTTAGCAAGACTACCTTGCTTATGAAATTTAAACTAAAATCCGACTTTAAACCTACTGGAGATCAACCAACTGCTATTAAATCTTTAGTAGACGGAATTAACGCAGACGAAACTTATCAAACCTTATTAGGGGTCACAGGAAGCGGAAAAACATTTACCATCGCAAACGTCATAGAAAGTGTGCAGAAACCTACGTTGGTACTTGCGCATAACAAAACGCTTGCTGCTCAATTATATAGTGAGTTTAAAGCGTTCTTTCCTGATAATGCCGTTGAATATTTTGTATCCTATTACGATTACTATCAGCCAGAAGCCTTTATTCCTTCTTCTGGAGTCTACATAGAAAAGGATCTTTCTATCAATGAAGAGATCGAAAAAATGCGACTCAGCACCACCTCTTCCCTTCTTTCGGGAAGGCGCGATATTCTGGTAGTTGCATCAGTGTCTTGTTTGTACGGGATTGGAAATCCAGCAGAGTTTCAGAAAAATGTGATTGAAATCAAACGCGATCAGGTGATTGCCCGCACCATGCTTTTAAAACAACTTGTACAAAGTTTGTATAGCCGAACAGAAATGGAGTTTGGGCGTGGTAATTTTAGAATCAAAGGTGATATTGTAGAGATTTTTCCAGGCTATGCAGATATGGCGTTTAGAGTCCACTTTTTTGGTGATGAAATTGAAGAAATCGAAGCGTTTGATCCAAAAACGAGCGAAGTCATTGAGACCTATGATCAACTTCGCATCTATCCCGCCAATATGTTTGTGACCTCTCCAGATGTGCTTCAAGGTGCTATCCATCAGATTGGAGAAGATCTTGTGAAACAAGTCGATTATTTTAAAGAAATAGGAAAACATCTGGAAGCCAAACGCCTTGATGAGCGAACTAATTTTGATTTGGAAATGATTCGCGAACTTGGGTATTGCTCAGGTATAGAGAATTATTCGCGCTATCTAGATGGTAGAGAACCCGGTACCAGACCTTTCTGCTTGCTAGATTATTTTCCAGACGATTACCTAATGGTGGTGGATGAGAGTCACGTGACCGTTTCTCAAGTAAGTGCGATGTATGGAGGGGACCGAAGTCGTAAAGAAAACCTTGTCGAATATGGCTTCCGACTTCCTGCAGCCATGGATAACCGCCCGTTGAAATTTGAAGAATGGGAAGCGCTCCAGAATCAAGTTATTTATGTTTCTGCTACCCCTGCCGATTATGAATTACAGAAAACTGAAGGTGCCTATGTAGAGCAAATCATACGTCCGACAGGACTTTTGGACCCCGTCGTTGAAGTGCGTCCAAGCCTGAATCAAATCGATGATCTCATTGAAGAGATCAATAAAGTGGTCGCCCGCGATGAGCGAATTCTAGTCACAACTTTAACCAAACGAATGGCTGAAGAGTTGACCAAATATTTGGCGCGTATTGATATTCGAACGCGCTATATTCACTCAGATGTAGATACCTTGGAGCGTGTCGAGATTATGCAAGATTTGCGTAAAGGACTCTATGATGTGCTTGTGGGTGTGAATTTACTTCGTGAAGGATTGGACTTGCCAGAAGTATCGCTCGTTGCCATTCTTGATGCCGATAAAGAAGGTTTTTTACGAAGCAAGCGTTCTCTAACACAAACCATAGGGCGTGCCGCGCGTAATATTAATGGGAAAGCCATTTTATATGCAGATAAAATGACCCGAAGCATGCAAGAAACCATAGACGCGAGTAACTACCGAAGAGAAAAACAAATCGCCTACAATACCGCCCACGGACTCAAACCCGAAGCGATAATTAAAAGTTTGGATAATGCGCTTACGCGAAAAGCTACTTATTCGATAGAAGCAGAAAACCTCATCAACCTCGCTGCCGAAGATGCCGCGACCTATCAAACCCGACCGCAAATAGAAAAAAGTATCAGAGAGACTCGCAAAGCCATGGAAGCTGCTGCCAAAGAACTCGACTTTATGCAAGCTGCCAAACTCCGAGATCATATTAAAGTACTTCAAGAAAAGTTGAAGGAATTGGCGTAAAGATTTTTTTATGCTTTCGCGAAATATAATAATGCAGAAATAAATGATGAGCTGTACCAAAAATAATAAGCAAACTAAATATAAAACAGGCAGTAAACAATATGTTTACTGCCTGTTTTTTTACTAACAAAAAACACTATTTATAACTTTTAATAGCATTTGCTTTTGCCAACATAAAAGCAGCTTGCTTCTCTGGTGACATCTGAATTTCAACCAATCGCCACGTCAAATTATACGTAGAAATCTGGAAATTTGCAGGTAAACTCCCAAAGAACGAATCATTATAATCTAAGGGGGTTGTTGCAAATGAAGGTTGACCTTGACTTAATAATTTAATTTCGCAAACACTACCATCTATACTCCCAGTTACAGAACGATAATATTGCCAAACGAGAGAAGTGTCTCCCATTTTGTTTGACAAATCACGAGATCCTTGTGCAGGTGTGCCAGACGAATTATACGGTGTTCTTGAATTTGAAGTAAAATCATAAGACATTGTATCTACGATTTCCTTACCTCCCATATCTACAGATTTATAACTAAAGGCTGACTCAGCACCTTGTACTGCATTCATCACCTCTTGCACAGTAGACTGTGGAGAAACATTTGATAACTGTAGATTTTCAAAATAACAATACAAACCTACCACTCTAAAACTTACTTGTAATGACATAACATTTTTTAAATGAGTCGATTATTAAAAAAAGTAACATGTCGACTCATTTCACCTTACTTTTTATAAAACACACTTTATCAGTATTTTACAACGTAAAGATAGGTTCAGGGCTTCTAGAGATTATAAGGTATTAGTACTGAATTATACTAACAGGTATAAATACCTTGTATAATTACTATAAAAAAGATGACACAAAGTAGTAGCGTTAGGAACAAAAAGTAAAACAGAAAAGAATGTACCGTCCTCAAGAATTTATAAGCAGACGTTTATAGCATTTTAAGTTGATCTATATATAAGATTTTATCTACTTCCTATCTACAAAATGACATTCACTAATTAAAAACACACATTCACTAAAAAAAATAGACGGTTCGTCCTAATCCATTTAATTTAGAGTACAAATACTAATTAACCAACATATTATGAAACACATAGTACTCTTTTTAGCATTGATTTTGGGGGGATTTACCATCAATGCGCAAGCACCTAATGATGAGTGCGCCAATAGAGAAACAATTACAATAAATACAACAGAAAATCTTGAGTATACTATTGACACCGCAACGGCTACAGAAAGCATCAATGCTTCTTGTGAAAATGTAAATACCGACAATCTGGATGTATGGTATGAGTTTACCATGCCCGTAGATGGAAATGTACGTGTCACAAATATTCCGTCTACAGTGAGTATTAGTGTTTTTGACTCCTGTGGAGGAAGTGAAATTGCTTGCTTTTTTAACGACGGATTTATTTTTGACCTACAAGGAGCGACCAATTACGTACTGAGAGTCGCTGAAAATTCTACGTTTGCTGGAACAGTAAACTTTAGAGTACAAGCCTTTGAAGCCGCTACCAATGATGAGTGTGTCGATAGAGAGACTATTACGGTGAACACCACAGAGGCGCTTGAATACACTATAAATACCCCAACTGCTACAGAAAGTATCAATGCTTCTTGTGAAAATGTAAATACCCAAAATCTAGATGTATGGTATGAATTTACCATGCCCGTTAATGGAAATCTACGTGTGACCAATATCTCATCTACTACAAACATTGGTATTTTTGATGCTTGTGGAGGAACTGAAATCGCTTGCTTTTTTAACGACGGATTTGTTTACGGTCTAGAAGAGGCAACTAATTATATCATGAGAGTAGGTCAAAACAGTACTTTTTCAGGAACAGTGAATTTTAGAGTCCAAGCGTTTGAAGCTGCTACCAATGATGAATGTGTCGATAGAGAAACGATTACGGTTAACACCACAGAGGCACTTGAATACACTATAAATACGCCAACGGCTACAGAAAGCATCAATGCTTCTTGTGAAAATGTAAATACCCAAAATCTAGATGTATGGTATGAATTTACCATGCCCGTTAATGGAAATCTACGCGTAACCAATATCTCATCTACTACAAGCATTAGTATTTTTGATGCTTGTGGAGGAACTGAAATCGCTTGCTTTTTTAATGACGGATTTGTTTACGGTTTAGAAGAGGCAACTAATTATATCATGAGAGTAGGTCAAAACAGTACTTTTTCAGGAACAGTGAATTTTAGAGTGCAAGCGTTTGAAGCTGCCACAAATGATGAATGTGCCGATAGAGAAACGATTACGGTTAACACCACAGAAGCGTTAGAGTACACGATAGATATGCCAACCGCTACAGAGAGCATCAATGCTTCTTGTGAAAATATCAACACTGAAAATCTAGATGTATGGTATGAATTTACCATGCCCGTTAATGGGAATTTACGTGTAACTAATATCTCATCTATCACAAGCATTAGTATTTTTGATGCTTGTGGTGGAAATGAGGTCGCTTGCTTTTTTAACGATGGTTTTGTTTATAATCTACAAGAAGCGACCAATTATGTTATGAGAGCAGCTCAAAACAGCACCTTTTCTGGAGTTGTTAATTTTAGAGTCCAAGCGTTTGAAAACCCTACCAATGATGAATGTACCACTCCAACCACCATACAAGTACTTCAAGAAACAACAACAGTTATTCCAATAGATAATCGAGGTGCCACAGAGAGTATAGACGCATCTTGTGAAACTATGAGTGCAGATAACCTCGATCTATGGTACACATTCACCATGCCTGTAAATGGTACTATTGAAATCTCAAATGTTGGGGGAACTGAGAGCTTCTCTCTATTTGACGAATGCTCTGGAGAAGAGCTAGGTTGCTTTTTTAACGATGGAAGCTTTTTTGAATTGATCAACGGAAATACTTATCTCTTACGTGCAAGCACGAGTGCTTTTTCTGCTAATGCCTTTGACTTCACCATACAGGCCGTAGAGACCATACCACAACCTTGTTCAGAGAGTACCGTTTGGGATGGAAGTAGCTGGTCCAATGGGATTCCAGACAACACAAAATCGGCGTTGTTTAATGGGAGTTACAACACCAATTTTAATGAAGATAGTATCAATGCCTGTAGTTGCACCATTGCCACTACAGCCATCGTGACTATAGGAGATGGTTTTTACTTACGATCTGTGTTTGACATCACCGTAGAGGGAACCCTTAACGTAGCCCATCAAGGAAGTCTCGTACAAGTAGCCGAAGATGCAGTGACCGTTAATAACGGAAATATCAATGTGACCAAAACAACGCCTCCAGTAGCTGCGCGTAATTTTATTGCGCTAAGTAGTCCCATGAATGGGGAAACCAGAGATCAAGTCTACGGCAATGCCCGTGCTGTGTTTGGAATTATCCCAGCCAATTTTGTGCCTTTTGATATCGATCTGATGGAATTTCCTGAATTTGCAGGCGCCGAAAACTTTCTAGATGACAACCTTGATTATTTAGATGAATACACAGGAATCCGAGCTTTACCGGATGCAGGCATAGGGTTATTAGTATTCCCTTCTCCTGAAGCCGACTCACCTGAAATGCCGTATACACTCACTTACGACCAAGGAACCCTAAACTCAGGAACCATTACCGTTCCTATCAACTACAACGGACCTGAAACTACCAATAACTATAACTTGTTAGGAAATCCATATGCCTCTGCTATTGATGTCAATGCATTTATTACAACTAATGACGCAGTGAACGAAGTATACTTATGGGAGCATATCACCAACCCAAGTGCAGATTTACCCGGATTTGGCACTAGTAATTTCTCTATGAATGATATTTCCATTCGCAATGCGTTGGTAGGAATCGCTGCCGTTAATGGAGGTACTGCCCCAGGACAATTTATGGCATCAGGACAAGGGTTTGCGATTAAAGCAGATCAAGCACAAGCGATGGCAAATACGCCTGTCACCTTTACAAACAGTATCCGTGTGACGGGTAATAACGATGATTTACGAACCTCAGAAACGGATAGTATAGACCTATTATGGCTTAATTTGACGACCAATGCGTATGAAGATGCGGTATCACAAACAGCTGTGGGCTTCATTCCGCAAGCGACACCTGGCTTTGATCCTGGGTATGATACTGTACGTTTAGGAACCTTTCTTTCTTTGTTTACCACCTTAGAAACGGGAGAACAATTAGCCATACAAGGAAGAGAGGTTTTTGATCCTTCCATAGAGTTGACCTTAGGATTCGCGACCACCGTAGAAACTCAGGAAATCTATACGATAAGTATTGATCACTTTGAAGGGGCCAATATGATAAATACACCTATATTTTTGATCGATGAGATGACCCAAGAAATCGTGAATTTAAAAGAAACCGACTATACGTTCACCACACAAAGAACCATACAGCCAGCGCGTTTTACCATTGTATTTCAAGAACGAGACGTATTGAATATAGAAGAAGTACGCTTTCGCGAAAGCGTAACCCTCTACCCTAACCCTGCGTCAGATCAGGTGACTCTTACCTATGCAGGGCAGGAACAACTACAGCAACTGGCTATTATTGATGTACAAGGAAAAATTATTGAGCGTATCACACTGCAAGATTTTAACACTTCTAAAACTATCGATATAAGTAGGTTAGCAAAAGGCATCTATTTTGTAAATGTCCAATCTAAAAGTACGACAATAACACAAAAATTAATTATTAAGTAGTTCTATATAAGCGAAATACATTCTAAAAGGAGGCTGTTACAGCTTCCTTTTTTTATACCTAAACATCTCATTATTTAAGCTTTAACTCAAGATTTCTTCTTAAACTAGAAAAAATAATATCAAAATGTTAAAATTACTTTTTTTGGTAACATTTCCCAATCACTAAAGTCTTATAAGCATAATTACGATAGTGTACGTGGTTATAGTATGTTATACAAAGTAATATGTATAACATACATTCATCAATCAAAATCAATCAGAATATGAGACAATTCATGTTAGCACTTGTGCTATTATGGGGTAGTTTGACCTACGCCCATCCAAACAATCCAGTTGAAAAGATCGGAACGATCAAAGGAAAAGTACTGGATAAACAACTACAAGAACCACTTCCGTTTGTAACAATTTCTATCCTAGATGCTTCAGGTGAAATTATTACAGGAGGGATCACAGATGACAATGGTCTGTTTGAAATTAAAGGAATTTCTGAAGGAGAAAATACCGTAACCATCCAGTTTATAGGGTATAAAATATACAGTGTGCCTCTAAAAATTGATCGCAATAATAAGGATGTTGATTTAGGAACAATAGAACTAGAAGAGGAAGCTACAGGTCTTGACGAAGTCACTGTCGTTGCAGAACGTACGACCATTCAGCAAAAAATAGATCGTAAAGTAATTACGGTAGGGAAAGACTTGACCACCTCTGGTCCTACTGCGGGAGATATTATGAATAACCTTCCGTCTGTCACAGTAGATCAACAATCTGGAAATTTATCATTACGAGGGAATCAGAACGTACAAGTGATGATAGACGGAAAGCTGTCTAATGTACCTGTTGCTCAATTATTACGACAAATCCCTTCTACTTCTATTAAGCAAATTGAGTTAATTACCAACCCATCAGCAAAGTACAATCCAGAAGGAATGAGCGGGCTGATTAATATCATTCTTCATAAGAATGCAAATCTAGGGTTTAATGCAAATATCAACACAGGAATTACCTATCAAGACAATCCAAAATGGAATACAGGTATTGATCTTAACTACAGAAACGGAAAATTCAACTTTTTTGGAAGTTGGGGTGGTAATTACAACAAGAATAGAAATTTTGGCTTTGTAGATCGTGAGCAAGATCAGATTTTTCAGGACATAGACTTCTTTGATGATAGCAATTCTAACCTCTTTAAAGTAGGGGTAGATTATTATCTCAATGAGAAAAACACACTATCTGTTTTTACAAATCAGAATATCTTTAATGGATTTGTCACGGGAATAACCCAAGTTGATTTCCCAACAGATGCCAATGATGTGAGTCAGATTTTTGATAATAGAAATGATAATATGTCTTCACAATACAATCTGAATTATAAACTTGAATTACCTAAAGAAGGTAGCTCTGTTGAGTTGGAAGTAGATCACAATATCTTTTCAGGAGATGAAAATGGGCTTTTCCTTTTTGATGGAGAAAATGTAGCGCAAGATTATGTAGATGACATTAATACAGATCGTAGGAGAACGACGATTAACTTAGATTATGTAAACCCGTTATCAGAGACCTTAAAACTAGAAGCGGGGGCACAAGCACGTATTTTTAGCTCTGAAATTGGTCGAAGTACCGATCAGTTTGTCATTAATCCGTTTAACCTTTCTACAGATCCTACTACCTTTATCAATGCACCTAGCACCAACTTTGACTATGCAAGAGATATTTATTCTTTGTATGCATCTGTGAATAAAAAATGGGAGAAATGGTCGGCACAATTTGGGCTTCGTTTTGAGTCTGTAAATGTCACTGCCGATACCAAAGAAACATTCCTAGACGGCATCGTTACCGATGACTTATCCAATTTTGACATCGATCCTTCGGTAGATGTGTCTCGTGATGGGAATAGTGTACTTCGCAGTTTTGGAAATGATTATACACAGGTATATCCATCGGCGTTTATTACCTACAACCCTTCTGAAAAGAATCAATATCAATTGAGTTATAGCAGACGTGTCGATCGGCCAGGGATCGGACAAGTAAATCCGATTAGAGAATTTAGTACACCACTTATATCAGCATTTGGAAATCCGTCATTGATTCCGCAATTCACCAACTCTTTAGAAGTCAATTACACCCGTAATCTAGAAAAAGGATCGATTACTACAGGCGTCTTTTATCGTTCGGTGTCAGATCTAATTACGCAGGCGCTATTGTTTGATCGTACAGATCCAAACTTAAATAGTTTGATTTTTACCAATGACAACTTTGATGATACCTCATCCTATGGATTAGAAATCTCAGCAAATTACAAACCGTTGTCATGGTGGAGTTTTAACGCGAGTTTTGATATATTTTCGCAAACACAACAATCCTTTGCTGAAACTGTAGACCCTACTGTAGATAACCCAACAGTGAGTGATATTACAAGCAATAACTTTGAAATAGACAATGTTATCTGGAATTTTAGAGTGTTTAATAACTTCAAGGCTACCAAAAAATTAACCTTCTCTGCTTTCGTTTTATATCGTGGAGCAAACGAGAGTATTCAGTTTGAAGTAGATCCTATGTTTATGACTAATATCGGAGCACGTTACAACTTTTGGGAAGGAAAAGCTACGGCGAGTCTTAATTACAATGACATCTTTAATACCATGAAATTTCAAGGTACAGGAACGCGTCCTTTTAACCAGAATATCGAGTTTAACTGGGAAAGTAATACGATTAATGCAGCCTTATCCCTTCGTTTAGGAAGTAATAAATACCGTGCAAAATCTAGAAAACGCCGTGATAAAGATGAGAAAGAAGGAGGAGGAATTTTTTAGACGCTTTTACAATAACTCATCACATAGGTAGTGCGCTGACCTAACTTCCAACCACACTTGCGTACTATCTGTGATTTGAAAACCGAAGTTTCATCGCTTCGGTTTTCTTTTTTACTCTCTTGCTGGCGAGGCGAGTTCGCTCAAGCAAAATGGTTTCTACGAATAACAATGCCCGTTCGAGCCTGCCTGTTCGGCAGACAGGCGCAGTCGAGAACTCATCGTATCTGATGGATCATGGATAAACCTTTCCAATTACCTCGTTAACCGCTTTCGAGAAAGCATATAAAGAAACATATTCATAAAAAAAAAGGACTCTACAAATAATGTTGTCCGTTCGAGCCTGCCTGTTCGGCAGACAGGCGCAGTCGAGAATCCCTTGTAGCTAATTGAATTTCCGAAGATCTCTATAATTCATGGAATGTCAAACTGAGCCTGTCTAAGTTTTTACCATTCTGATTACCTATTCTCCTTCGACAGGCTCAGGATGACAATCAGTTTGTTTTTGACACATTTTAAATGATGTTTACAAAAGAAAACGTTTAATTATAAAAACGCTTAAAGATTTCTACCAACCGATCAGACGGAATCATCTTATGCTCGTGATCATCCATCTCGCTTAAGATTTGCTCAATGGCTTCTGGGCGAATCCCTAGTTTTAAACCATAGTTGCGCAAAGCATCTAACTCTGTAAAATGTGTCTCTTGATCGACATTCATTAAGAGTAATAATCTATGAAACTGGGAAATACGTTGTAATTCTGTGGTGAGCACATTTACTTTTAAAGGACGTGCATGTAGTGTATCTACGTCTGTTTTAGAAAGTCCTAAACGGGCAGCTACGGCAAGAATAAATTCATACTCACGCTCATGCAAAACATTATCTGCCTTTGCCAAGCCAATCATATCGGAAATAATCTGCTTTTTTTCTGTACTCACAACATTACCTATTTTGTCATGCAATATAAGAGATATTCTGTTTTTATGAAAATGGTGGAGTTATAATAATTGTAACACCTCATCTGTTTGTAAAAAGCAAAAGTTTTATTCTCTAAACACACATTTACAAATCAAAAAAGATTATAATACTGAATACTATATATTTGGAGTATGATCCTCATCCGCAACCGTAAAACCATCTTTATTCACATCCATAGGACTGGAGGTTCCAGTATGATTTCACTATTAAAAAAAGCACTACCCAATCAAGTAGATGTCATCGCTCAGCATGGAAATGCTTCGACCATGGAAAGAAAACTACTTGAAAAATATCCTGATTATTTTGTGTTTAGCATGGTCCGTAATCCTTGGGACAGGTTACTCTCTTGGTACTCGTTACTCCATAAATCTGATCCGCAAGATCTAGAAAGAGACAAGTTACGTTTTGAAGAATTTCTAATTGAAATAGCACAAGATAACGGGAATGATTCTTTTCTTTTAAATCAAATAGATTATTTTAAGAATTCCACACATTGTATAGATAATGTGACCATCTATCGGTTTGAAAACTATAGCGAAGAAGTGAAAAAAATAGCCAAACAGCTACAAATAAACATTCAAGAAATCCCAAGAAGTAATGAAACCCTAACCAAAGATTATAGGGAGTATTACACAGAAAAAAGCAAAGCACTCGTCACTGAAAAATGTGCGAGCGATATTGACTATTTTGGATATTTGTTCTAAAATTCTCCCTCATTACTGAAATAAGTTCAGCACAGGCACTAGCCTTCTAGCCCCCTACCCTCCGAAGGGGAACTCTTACTCGATACAAATAGAGTATTGTTCTAAAATAGCGTAGTACTCTATTTTTTAAAACCTAATAAGCCCCCTACTTACGCTCGTAAATAGAAATGTGTACTTTAGAAAATAATGTCCCTAACAAGAAACATTCAACCAATATTATCTGTTAACCGTTAACCGATAACCGATAATCGATAACCGTTAACAATTAACTCAATAACCACGAACAAAACTACAATCTAAAAACTACTAACAACAGACTAAAAGCTACCGCTAAAAGCTAAAAACCAACAGCTTATTCAAACCGAATCGACTTCACAGGGCTAATTTTTGTAATGATGTAGGAAGGAATCAATAACATCAAAAGACATAACACAAAAACACTCACATTAAGCAGTAAAATATGCCCCAAATTAATATAAACAGGCGCGACTTTGACGTAGTAGGTTTCGGGATTTAAGGTGATAATTCCAAAATACTGTTGGGCAAACACCAGTCCTAATCCAATGAGATTTCCCCAGAAGAGTCCCATCCCGATCAGGTACATGGCATTGTAGATAAAAATCTTACGTACACTATAATCAGAACTCCCTAGCGCTTTTAAAATCCCGATCATACGCGTGCGTTCCAAGATCAAAACCAATAATGCCACAATCATATTAATACCCGCTACGATAATCATAATAGCAATAATCAGAGCAATATTAAAATCAAATAATTTTACCCATTCAAAGATATTATGGTTCCGTTGAATCACGGTAATGGAGCGTAAAAAGGACCCTGAATTCTTGTACACATAATTATTGACCTCTTCGACCTTATCAAAATCGTCTATAAATACCTCAAAAGCACCCACTTCATAGTCTTTCCATCTGTTAATTCGTTGTATATGACGGATATCCGCCATGAGGTATGCCTTATCAAACTCCTGATATCCGCTCTCATAAATCCCTACAATATCCAGTCGTAAGGGTCGAGGGCGGTCAGAATTATCATCTATAAAATACACAATCACTTTATCACCAAGGGTAAATCCAAGCCGATTGGCCAAATAGCTACTAATGATCATTTCGGTATTCAGATCGCCTGTAAGCACAGGAAAACGCCCCTCAATAAGATAGTCATCAATGCGATCCCAATCATAATCGGCGCCAAGGCCTTTAACGAGTACACCTTCAAAATCGGTAGCGGTACGGATAATTCCTGCTCTGGTGGCTACGGCTTGCACATGCGTAACTTCGGGAACGGCTTCAAAGTCAGGATAAAAATCTTGATATAAAGGCACTGGATTTACCGTCTCTTCACTGTTATTTCCGTCAAAATTCGACACCAGCATATCGCCACTAAAAGCAGCCACTTTCTCCCTAATTTTTTTTTGTAAGCCCAATCCGGTCGCAATCGCAATGAGCATCGTGATCATCCCGATGGCAATCGCAATGATAGCAATTTTTATTATCGTCGTAGATGCACTACTTTTATACGATGTTGCCCCATGTAACCGTTTTGCTATAAAATACTCCAGATTCAAAATGCAGATTCTTTTGTTCAAAAATACCTTTTTTTTAACGCTCTTTCTTCTAATTTCGTGTGGAAATTCGCAAAAGACGAAAGTCGAAAGTCGAAATACGAATACGGATGTATCCGCTAAGAATACAAATCAGAAAGTATCACCTAGTTCTGAAGATGCTGTATACGCTTTCGCGAAAGCGGACTCCGCCTTAAAAAATACGAAATACGAAATACGAAATACGAGTTCTGATCAGAACCTTCCGATTGTGGTGGGCGCCAACAGAACGACTGAATATCTCCCGCTCTTACAAAATAAAAACGTGGGCGTGGTGACCAATCAGAGCGGCCTCATTTTTACATCCGAAATCCACAGCAAAGCACAAAGTACCCACTTGGTAGATTCGTTAGTAAGCCGCGGAGTTACTGTCAAACGCATATACTCGCCCGAACATGGTTTTAGAGGGAATGCAGATGCAGGCGAAAATGTAAAAGACGGGAAAGATCCAAAAACGGGACTTCCCATCATTTCGTTGCACGGAAAAAATAAAAAACCAACGCAAGACCAACTAGAAGATATTGATGTATTACTGTTTGATATTCAAGATGTAGGTGTACGCTTTTACACTTATATTTCAACACTTACCTATGTCATGGAAGCTGCCGCAGAAAAAGGGATTCCTGTGATTGTACTAGACAGGCCCAACCCCAACGCACATTATATAGACGGCCCTACCCTAGAACCTGAACACAGTAGTTTTTTAGGAATGCATCCCATCCCATTGGTCTACGGAATGACCATTGGAGAATATGCAAATATGGTGAATGGCGAGCAATGGCTCAAAAACGGCATTCAATGCGATGTAACCGTAATTCGTTTACAAAACTGGAATTACGATAGTCGGTACTCCTTACCTACGAGACCGTCACCTAATTTACCCAATGACCAAAGTATCAACCTGTATCCAAGTTTAGGTTTTTTTGAAGGCACTACAATCAACGCAGGACGAGGCACCGAAATGCAGTTTCAAATTTTTGGCTCTCCCCTATTGCCTTCTGATAAATTTCCATTTGAGTACACTCCACAGCCTAATTTTGGGGCGAGTAATCCCAAAGAAAAAGGAAACCGTTGCCACGGCATGGATTTACGAGATGAGGACTATCTCGCTAGTGTCAATCTAGCCTGGTTAGTAGAAGCCTATGCAGCTCATGCCGATAAAGAAAACTTCTTCAAAACATCCAGTTTCACGCTACATGCGGGTTCAGAGAAATTGCAACAACAAATCGAACGAGGGGATACTTTTGAAGAAATAAAGAAAGAATGGTCTCCAGCAATCGAACGTTTTAAAAACATCCGCGAAAAATACCTCATCTATCAACACTAAAACGACACTTATATGATCAAACAATTACTTATGACATTGATCGTACTTACGAGTACGTGTATAGGCTATTCTCAAGAAGAAGAAATTGAAATTGAAATTGAAGCCATTATTGCGCAAGGCTATGAATCCTATATAGAAGGAGATTACGAAACCTCTATTGCGGTTTACAAACAAGCAATAGCAATAGATCCTACATCTGCACTGGCAAACAACCAAATTGCTTTGAGTTACTATAAACTAGGAGATTATGATAATGCGATTCTGTATAGTGAAAAAGTCATACAAGATAATAATGATCCTGTCTATGTGCTTTCTTCGTATGTAACCAAAGGGTCTTGCCTCGATATTATAGGAGAAATAGACGCCTCCATCAAAATATTCAAAGAAGGGATTGAAAAATTTCCAGAGGATCATTATTTACAATACAACTTAGCCGTAAATTATTTCAAAATAAATGATCTTAAAAACGCAGAATATCATGCCCTACAAAGCGCCAACATAGACAAAAACCATTTGAGCACTCACTATTTACTAGCGCATATTAATCACAAAAAAGAAGAAAAGATCCCAACCCTCCTGAGTTCATTTTATTTTTTATTGGCTGAACCACATACAGAAAGGGCTAAAGAAGCGTTAGATATGGTATATACAAATTTTAGTAAGGGTGTTCAGGAAGAAACCACCAAAGAAGGTGAACCTAAAAATATTAATATTACGTTGAAAACGAATTCAGAATTTGGATCTTCCGAGTTAATGCTTTCTTTATTAGAGGCCTCTAAGAGTTTAGAAAAGAATAAAGATACATCTGAAGACGAATTATTTATAGAAAATACCACTTCGTTCTTTACAACACTTGGTGACACCAATAAAGAAACCGACGGATTATGGAAAGGGTTTTATATTCCGTTTTTTTACACGTTAGCACAAAGTGAGCACATAAAAACCTTTTGTCATTATGTACAACAAAGCAAAAACGAAAATTCTGTTGCTTGGCTGAAAGAAAATGAACAAAAAATAAATGCTATGTTTTCATGGCTCAATAGTTGATCAAAAAACAATCAAAAAAACCGAGGATTCTGGATATGAGAATTCTCAATTATAGAAAATACATACTATGAAAAAGATCAAATTTTTACTCTTAGGAATTTTAGCATCCCTTACCCTAGTGAATTGCTCTGATGATCTAGATGATGTGATCAGACCTGCGAGTAATCTAGAAATCTCACAATTTATATATAGAGGTCTTAACTTCTGGTCCTTATATAAATCAGATGTGCCAGATTTGGCAAATGACCGCTTTGAAAGTGATGAAGAACGTGATGCTTTTTTGGAGAGTTTTGAATCCCCGGAAGCTACTTTTGAAGGGTTACTCTCACCTAATGACCGTTTTAGTATTTTAAGAGATGATTATATTGAATTAGAAAATGCGTTAAGCGGAATCCGCCGCTCTACGGGAATGCGCTTTGCCTTATTTAATGATCCTTCGGGCAATGGAGATGTATTTGGACTCGTACGTTATGTGATTAATAACAGTCCTGCGCAAGATGCAGGTGTACAACGCGGCATGATCTTTACGGGAATAGACGGAGTATTACTCACAAACACTTCTGACTTTGATGAGATTTTTGGACGAGATGCCTTCACACTCAATCTCGCCGATTATGATCCAGACACTGAACTCTTTACACTTAACGGTACCAACATTGATCTCAACCAAATAGAACTTACGATTAACCCAGTACATACCGCCAGAACACTCACCGTAGAGGGTGAACAAATCGGCTACTTACACTACACCGGGTTTACCAACGAATTTGATGACCAACTCAATAATGTCTTTGCACAATTTCAAGCAGACGGTATTACCGATCTTATCTTAGATCTACGTTACAACGGAGGGGGTTCTATTGAAACTGCCAATGATTTGAGTTCGATGATTACAGGGCAGTTTAACGGAGAGATCTTTATAAGACAAACCTATAATGACGACCGAAATCCTGATAACCAATTTGACCGTCGTTTTAATGCTAATATTGGAAGTGGCAACAACGGCGCAAGTATCAATAGTTTGAACCTAACTAGAGTCTATGTGATCACTACAGGAAGCTCTGCCTCTGCCAGCGAATTGATTTTAAGCGGACTTGATCCGTACATTGAAGTCATTCAAGTAGGAACAACCACTTCAGGGAAATTTGAAGGCTCTTTCTTATTATATGACTCCCCAGATTTCAGAAGAACCGATGCCATTAATCCCAACCATCGCTATGTGATGTTACCACTCGTATTACGCTCTGTAAACGCCAACGGACTCACCGATTATTTTGATGGCTTTACGCCTGATATTGTGATCGCAGAAGACTTTAGAAACTTGGGGCAATTAGGTGTTCAAGGAGAACCTTTACTGGATGCTGTCATCAACGAAATTCTCTTAGGAAGAAGTGCTGCTGCCCATTACAACACTCGCGAATTACCCGCTGTATTCTACAGCGATCAAAATGATGTGTTGTATCAACGGATGTTGAATGAGTAGCCTCAAAGCCCCCTAGCCCCCAAAGGGGGAATGCTTACTCTTTCCCTATATGATGAATAAAATCTAAATCACAGCTCCTTCCCTCTCTGAGGGAAGGTGGATGTATCGAGATACGAGATACAGACGGAAGGGAGCTTGTTTGTACATTGTACAGTACATAATAGAATCCCCAAAGACAAAATCTAAAACCATAAAAAATCCCTTCTCCCTCTGGGAGAAAGTTATACCAGTTATTAATTGAATTTACTGGAAAAGAAAACGATGATTTTTTTCTTTATTTGAGAAAGAAAACTAAAGCATAGCCTAAGCTACGGTTTCTTTTTTCTTGTTAAATAGAAAGGAAAAAAGGGTGTTTTATTACAGTAAATTCAATTGGTAAATGGTATTAGTACCTGTGCTGAACTCGTTTCAGTAATTAGGGAACAAAAAACGCGAGTCTGTCCCCTAATACATGCTCGCGTTTTTCAATCCGTAAGTAAAATACGACTACGGATTCACATATACGTTGTCGGGAATAATCCCTACATTTAGTGTCCTTGTTAAGGTATTGTCTTGTAAATTATAGATCTCTAATGTTCCGTTACTCGCGAAATCTCCTGCGTTACATCCAATCAATGTAGTGCCATTATTGACCACAAACATATTAAAGAAACTCATCCCAGAAAGCTCAGGTGTACTTGGGATTTGAAAATTAGCCGTCGTGGTTTTAAACACGTCACCTGCTAAGAAATAATATAAATCATCACCTGCAATATTCAAATAGTTAGGATGATCCTGTGCTCCAAAAACAAAGGTCGTAATCACCTGATTGCTTGAGGTATTAATTCGGGTGAGCGTTCCTGGCGTTTCATTACCTGTAAAAGCGGGGCTTCCTCCTGCAAGCACCCATAAATTTCCATCACTATCCAATTGCATAGAGTTAGGTACATCCCCTACATTTATGGTAGAAGTTACCATATCGATAGTTGGGTCAATCACAGTAACGATATCATTCACCCCAAAACCACCCTGGTTTGCCACATACAAGTTAAAACGATTAAAAATCATTTCCTCAGGTCCTTCTCCCACAGGAATAGTTCCTGTTACAGTATTTGTTGTAAGATCAATCACCGCAATAAAATCATCGGTGGCTATGGTAGGATCTCCCCAGTTAGATACGTACCCTTTTCCATTGGCATCTATAAAATATCTCGGGTTATTCAATCCCGTTTCAATACGTCCCACTTCCTCAAACGTAAATCGATTCACCACGGTGATCCGGTTACTATTGTTTGCTATCACATAGGCCAAGTCGCCCGAAAAACCAATCGACTGCACGATATTCCCAAGATTATCATCATTCACATCTTGATAAATATAAGTATCTGCTGTCGTTAAACTTGCATCAACAAAATCAACACTTCCAAAACCTGTATTAAAAGGCCCTTGATTGGTCACTAAAAAACCATTTTCAAAAGGAAGCACCTCCTCTGGATCAGGATCAGGATCTGGTGTAAAAACGTCATCGTCGTTACTACACGCATATAAAAACAGCGTTCCAAAAATAGCAATCCATAAAAGTTTGTAGAATTTCATAGTTTAAAATGTATAAGTAGTTTGTAAAATAAAGTTTTGCCCTGGGTTCGGTCTAAAGGCAATGGTTTGATAGTTTTTATTAAATATATTTCTCGCTTGAAGCGAAATAGCAATCTGCTGTTCTTTTTTCTTCACCAATGTGTAATTCATTCCTACGTTGGACACTGCATATCCTGGCAAGACATCCGAATGATCTGTGGTAGTATAGACCCTGTCATTGTATAACAACTGATAAAACGCAGAGAATCGATCAAAAGTATATCCCACACTTGCTGTGATTTTCTGTTTGGGCACATACAAAAGTTGCTTCCCTGTCTCTATATCTTCTGCGATGGTGTATCCATATTGCCCTGTCATAGTAAATACATGCTCCCCTATATAGAAACTATAATCAGTCATCAGTTCTGCGCCATAATTACGTGTTTCAGATAGATTTTCGGGACTCCAAATCCCTGAAAAATCAGGCCGCCAAACAATCAAATCATCCGTCTTTATATAATACGTGTTCAGTCGTACATTCAGATCTTTATACCTAAAACGATGCCCCAATTCCACTTGAAAGCTGGTCTCTGGGATCAAGTCTGGATTTCCTCTCGATCCTGCACCTTTCCAGTACACGTCGTTATAGGTCGGGATGCGGTAATTTCGAGAAGCATTGATAGAGATGATATAGCTAAGCAGATTCGTGCCCGCCTGCTCGGCCGGCAGGAAAGCGTACTCAGAACTCACCCCAAACAGCAACGGACTATCAAATGTATTGGTCACCTCTTGTCGTGCTTGAATTCCATAGTTCCATTTTTTGGTCACCTGATGATGCCATAACGTACTCGCCGAAAAAGCATTGCGTGTTGCCTGCTGAATGGTACTCCCACTGCCATCAACCGTAGTGTAATCAAGCGTTGTTTTCAGCCGTTTATCTTTTCCAAACCGATACGTAAAGTCATAATTTGCAGTATATCGAATCGCTTTTCCAAGCGTAGAAATCTCCCGGTTGGTTTCACTGGGAAAGTAGCGAAACTGCTCAAAGACATGCGCCACTCGGAGTTTAGAATCATAATTGGTATCACTCGCTTGCCATTCGATAAGCGTACGGGTATTTCGGTCCTGATACGCATCGTCAGACGGTGCGGTGAGCGTCCCCGAAAAGTTGCGATCTCCTAGGAAAGTATTGTGGTAAATCTTGATAAGCTGTTTTCGCGAAAGCGTAAATCCAACATTCGCATTGAGATTGGTGTTCTCAAACTGCCCATTCTCATTCCGCTGATCCGTATCAAGATATTCAAAATCATTATCACTTCGCGTATAATCTATCGCCACATCCCCATAGAATTTTTCAGTACCAAATCGCGATTTAAAATTCCCTGAAGGCGTATTAAAACTCCCGTAGCTGAGGGCTAATTGGTTTTCAAAACGGGGGGCAAACGAGATCTCATTATTCAAATGAATACTCCCACCTATTGCACCCGATCCATACGGAATACTCCCACCGCCGCTTCGCACATCAATATGATCATAATTCCGACTAGAAATCGTATTAAAATCCGTTTGTCCGTTGAGTTGTGAGTTGATGTTGATGCCATTCCAAACCACAGCCGTTTGCTGTGCAGAAGTCCCCCTAAAAGATGGAGAAGACACCCCGCCTGGCCCATTTTCTCGCAAGAAAATAAGGCTTTGGTAACGCAACACCTCTGTCAGCGCTGTTTTGGAATTGTTGAGCACAGAGTCGGTCACTCTAGTCACGGTAACCCCTTGTGAGAAGTCACGTAACTTCACGTCACTCAGAATCACCTCAGGCAATACCTGTAAGCTATCTATTTGCGAATGTGCCGTACTCATGCAAACGCATAGTACCATCACGATGTAGGCGATTTTTTGTTTCATCATCTGTGACCTTTTACCCGAAAGTCAGTCGATATTAGTTATAAATCGTGGCAGGTCTCCTGGCTTGCTTCTTGTTAAAAGCCTTCCCATCTTGACACCTCAAGACAGTGGCGGTGTAGTGTTTTTAACAAGTCCTATACAAGGGTATAGGCACAGCTTACAGTTGCGGGAACAGCTTTTGTTTTTCACAAAATTCCCTTTTAATTGGTGAGTATGTGTTTACTCTCCAAACCAAAATTCTCAACAAAGGTATGGTTTTTATGAGAATAAAGAGGAAAGAATATAGGTTTTAAAAATAGAGTGTTACTCTATTTTTGAAATCGAAGCTAAAACTGAAACTGAAGTTCCCCTTTTGGGGGTTAGGGGGCTCTCCCTTCCGTCTGTATCTCGTGCCTCGATACAGCCACCTTCCCTCAGAGAGGGAAGGAGCTGTAATTTTAGATTTATTCATGTGAGAGGTAAACGATAGGAGTTCTCCCTATTTAGTCAATTGTCACACTGAGCTTGTCGAAGTGCTTTCTTACTAATAAAGTTTATAAACTAGGTCTTCGACAAGCTCAGACTGACAAAGCATTAAGAAATGTGTTTTTAAATGCATCTAAAGCTTTAAGAAACCTCTTTAAGAAAATCAAAAACACCTCTTTTCATTCCTATTTGTTTTTTCTCTTTTTTAAATACTACTTTTGAAGAATGAATAAACATTGGCAACAGTTTTGGATATTTCTTTTTATTTTGACAGGTATTACTGCTTGTAAAAAAGAAACGAAACAGGAAGTAATTGAAACCAAAACGGCTCAAAAACAGGCTGTTGACTATGCTACAGGCTTTACCATCAGTACTTTTTCTAACTATACGCTGATCGAAGTAACCGACGCTTTTCCGGGTACGGAAAACGTATACCGATATGCTTTAGTGGAAGATACAGGCGCCTTGCCAACCCACAACGATACGGCATCGCTGACGAGTTTACTCCAAGAAAACAAAATAGATGCGATTGTCAAAGTCCCTCTAAAATCTATAGTGGTGACCTCTACCACGCACATTCCTTCGTTGGAAATGCTAGGAGTAGATCATACGCTTACGGGCTTTCCAAATCTAGATTATATCTCCAGTGCCAAGACCCGAAAACGGATTGAAAGCGGAAAAATCAAAGAACTCGGACAAAACGAAGCCATCAATACCGAAGTCGCCATCGACCTCAATCCGGATGCGGTGATTGGATTTGGTGTCGACGGTCAAAACACCTCTCTTAATTCCCTTGAAAAAGCAGGCATTCCTGTGTTGTACAACGGTGATTGGGTAGAGAAAAGTCCGTTGGGAAAAGCCGAATGGATTAAGTTTTTTGGCGCGTTGTACGGCAAATCAAAAGAAGCAGATAGTATTTTCAAGTCTATAGAAACGGAATACCTCACCACCAAAAAACTGGCGCAAGAAGTCAGCCAACGCCCAACGGTCTTGAGCGGTGCGATGTACAAAGATGTGTGGTATTTACCCCACGGAGAAAGCTGGCCCGCACAACTGATTGAAGACGCTGGCGGTGACTATTTATGGAAAGACAGTAAAGGCACAGGAAGCATCGGATTAAGCATTGAGTCGGTGCTAGATAAAGGTCAAAACGCCGACTTCTGGATCGCACCAGGTCAATTTGGAAGCTACCAAACACTCGCCGAAGCCCATGCAGTGTACACTCAATTTGAAGCCTTTAAAAATAAAAAACTATACACCTTTACAACCAAAAAAGGCGCTACAGGTGGGATGTTATATTACGAACTCGCCCCCAACCGACCCGATTTGGTATTAAAAGATCTCGTGTATTATTTACATCCAGAACTCTTGCCCAATTACCAACCTTATTTCTATACGCCTTTTGAAGACTAATCGTTCTCATACCGTCCCTTTACTACTACTCGCCATAGGCTTGGTGTGCTGTTTTGTGATTAGTTTGAGTTTAGGATCTGTGGCAATCCCCATGTCTGATGTGGTCAAAAGCTTATTTGGTGGAGAAGTCAGCAAACCCGCTTGGGCATTTATTATTTATGAGTACAGACTCCCCAAAGCGCTCATGGCGATGATTACGGGTAGTGGTCTTGCTGTGGCAGGATTGTTAATGCAAACCCTGTTTCGCAATCCGCTGGCAGGGCCGTTTGTCTTGGGAATTAGTAGTGGTGCCAGTTTGGGGGTAGCATTGTTTATTTTGGGCGGTACCGTATTGGGCATTTCTAGTTCGCTTGCATTTGGAAAATGGGGATTGATTATCGCAGCGGCGGCCGGAAGTTTTCTCGTATTTTTAATGGTATTGGCCGTTGCATCACGAGTGCGCGATACGATGGCATTGCTCATTATCGGTTTAATGGTCGGAAGTCTCACCTCTGCGGTCGTAAGTGTCCTCTCCTATTTTAGCAAAGCCGAAGAACTCCAACAATACATTTTTTGGTCGTTTGGAAGTCTTGGCGATGTCTCTTGGCAAAGCATCCGAATACTCTTATACTGTTTTATCGCTGGTCTTATCCTAGCGCTGACCCACCTCAAAGAACTCAATGCCCTTTTGCTAGGCGATGCCTACGCGAAAACCTTGGGCGTTCACTATACCCGAAGTCGATTTGTCATCATTATCGCGACCAGTCTGTTGGCGGGAAGCATTACCGCTTTTGCGGGACCCATTGCCTTTATTGGGCTTGCCGTACCCCATTTGATTCGGCAAATCATGCCTACTTCCGACCACCGTGTATTATTTCCCGCAGTGATTTTAGGCGGTGCGATTCTGATGTTAATTTGTGATACGGTGGCACAAGTGCCTTTCAGTGAATATACCCTTCCGATCAATGCTGTCACTGCCTTGGTGGGTGCACCCGTGGTGATTTGGTTATTGGTACGTAAAAAGAAATTAGTGTTTTGATGGAGCGTCCTGTGACACATACCGTTCTTGCCACTCAAGACCTCTGCATTGGCTATGCCTCCAAAAAAGGGAATACGTTGATAGCCTCCGAGATTAATCTTGCCATACCCCAAGGTCAATTGGTGGGACTCGTCGGCATTAATGGTGCTGGAAAATCTACCTTATTACGTACGTTGGCAGGTTTACAAAATCCCCTTTCGGGAAATAGGACCCTGAATGACACCCCGCTTTCCAAAATCGAACCTCAGACCTTGGCAAAACAACTCTCTGTGGTGCTCACGGGGCAGGCGATTTCGAAGAATCTAAGCGTTGTCGAATTGGTGAGTTTGGGAAGACAACCCTATACCAATTGGCTCGGTTCACTCTCTGAAACCGATATAAACACCATCACCCTCGCCCTCCAAGCCACCGACACCGCCGACCTAAAACACAAGAAGTGCTACGAACTCAGTGACGGCCAACTCCAACGCGTGCTCATTGCCCGCGCCTTGACACAGGATACGTCTGTGATGCTCCTCGACGAACCAATGACGCATCTGGATTTACATCATAAAGCAGCAGTGCTCAAACTCCTCACCCAGATCGCTCACGAGCAAAAAAAACTTGTCTTGTTCTCCACCCACGACATCGAACTCGCGATTGCGCACTGCGATCAAATGATTGTCCTACAAGATGGAAAAGCAATCATTGATACTCCAAAACAACTGATCCAAAAAGGAGTTTTTGATGCGCTGTTTCCTTCGGAGAATGTACGATTTGATGCAGACTTGGGGAGGTTTGTGATTGGGTAAGTGTTTCTTTCAGGTTTTAAAGTTTCTTGATTTCTTGGTTTGAAGTTTCAGGTTTTAATAGTGTACGGTTAACTGTTAACTGTTAACTGTTAACGGTTAATGGTTAATGGTTAATGGTTAATGGTTAATGGTTAATGGTTAATGGTTATAATTTAATGTTTCAAATCTTCATTTCTCATTCTAATGCCCCATTAAAAATTGCAGTCATCTCGATCCTTCGACAAGCTCTGGATAGACTCTAGGAAAGATCACACAACTAGCTATTTTTAAACATCAACCTTTGCTTTGATTTCATTTTCGATTTTGATTTCAGAATGCCTCATACCTAATTCCTTCCCATTACGGGAAACCGCAAAGTAATTAGATAAAATCGTGTATTTTGCAATTTACTAAAAGCCGTTTATAACGGTTAGAAACGTTTGCAACGGTTCAACTAAAAATAAGCACCCTCACAAAACAACTATAAACAGATGATTCACAATGTATTATTTTAAAAAATAGCGTAGTTTTGTGAGGAACGACACATAAAAGATATATCGTGCATTTGCGATATAAAGTAGTTGGCAATAATTTGAGAAACAACATAATCCATAATTTATGGCAGAAGAAATAAAAAGCATAAGTAACCTAATAACGTTTCTTAAAAAAGTAAGAAAAAAATTTGACGAAGACATTTGGTTCAGAGGACAATCTGATATTGATTGGACTTTATCACCTGGAATTTTGAGATTATCAAAAACCACATCTGAAAGTTCTTTGCTTACAAGATTTAAGCAGTCCGCTGCAATGTTAATTAATAAATCAACAAAAGACGATTTTGATTGGTTATTTCTAATGCAACATTATGGAGTTCCCACGAGATTATTAGATTGGAGTGAAAGTCCTCTTGCTGCCTTATACTTTGCAGTACAAAACGAATTGCACGATGATAAAGATGGTGCTTTATGGTTATTAAAACCAACGGAACTTAATAAAATTGCGAACATAAGCACATCTGAAAAAAATTTCATACCATCTTTTGACGATGAAGAATTGGAAAACTATTCTGTAAAAACATTAAGTCAAAACCCAAGGAATAAACTTGCGCCGATTGCAACAATTGCAACCAGAAATAGTACAAGAATTCAGGCACAATTAGGTGTTTTTACTATACACCATTTAGACAATAAGCCAATTGAGGAATTTTGTGCAAATAGTGAAGTAATAAAATTAAAAATACCGGCAGGTTCCAAGGCAAAATTACGAGAGGAATTGAGTTTATTAGAAGTAAACAAATTCACTTTATTTCCAGAACTTTCAAGTATTGGAGAAATTCTAAAAAATAAAATTCAATGAGTTATATAGAAACATTTCCTGTTCAACATTCAACAATATTAAGCATATATTCAGAAAAAGATGAGATAGTTGTTGACCCAGAATACCAAAGAAAAGGTGGAGTTTGGACATTAGAAAAAAAACAACTATTAATAGATTCTATTTTAAACAAATATGACATTCCAAAAATATACTTTCATCAGTTCGAAAGAAAAGAAAGAGCTAAAACTGGAAAATTATTTGCAATAATTGATGGTAAACAAAGACTTGAAACGATTTGGGGTTTTATTGATGGAGACTTTTGTTTATCTGATGATTTTGAATACCAAGATAATCGAGACTTAAATCTTTCAGGTTTGAGCTACGAAGATTTAGGAAAAGAACACCCGAAAATCAAAATTAGGTTTGACTCTTTTGTATTACCTATAATTGCTGTCCTTACTGATGATATAGACTTAATCGAAGATATGTTTTTTCGATTAAATGAAGCTGTGCCTTTAAACTCGGCAGAAAAAAGAAATGCATTTGGAGGAGATATGGTTGCTGCAATTAGAGATTTAGCAAACAACAAATTCTTTACTAAAAAAGTAAAATTCAAAAATACACGATATCAACACTATGAAGTTGCTGCAAGATTCTTATTAGTAGAAACAGCACAAATGGAATCTAAAAAGCTTATCGACACTAAAAAAGTATATTTAGATGCGATGGCTAAAAACTACAAAAAGGGTAAGTCAAAAACTGTTAAGGCAATTACCTCTACTGTAAAAGAAACTTTAGATAAAATGTCAGAATGCTTTACAAACCAAGACAATCTTTTAAGAACTCAAGGTAGTATGGTTATGTATTACTTGTTGTTCAAATGGGCAGAAGAAGAAGGTATTGACATTAAAAGGTCAAAATTAATTAAGTTCGAAGAAGATATTAAAGCTAATAGAAAACTTGCAGAAGAAAGTTATGAAGAAGCGAACTATGACTATTTAGAATACGACAGACTTTCACAACACGGAACGAATGACGTTTCTAATATTAAAGAAAGATTTAGAATAGTAAAAGAATATATTGAGGAATAAAAACTATTGCTAACAATGGTAACCGTTGCACAACCCTATAATTTTCTAAAAAGCAAGTGCCTATAATACGTTTTAAGGGGACTTTATTTTCTATACTACATCCTAAAAATGAATTTTTAAGGAGCGTACAACACCTCCTTTTGATCCAAAAAGAAGCGTTTTTGCAAAAACAGTAAACGTTGAGATTCCTACCCCCGCTGGCGCCAATTTGTAATTGGTGCCCCACATGAGTAGGTTTCGCCCTTATTCGAATTAAAAAAACAGATTATCTCTAAAATTTATTTTAGCTACCAATGGAAAAAGCAATTTTTGATGAGCAAAACTTATTTTCTATTTTAAAAAAAGATATACTTGAAACCTCAAAAAACATTAAGATTTTTGGTGGACACTTACCTTTACTCTATTTAGAGGATAATGAACGTCATGTCGAATTGGATACAAAGAGATGGGGAGAGTTTAGCGTGTATTCATTTGATTTTGCAACGAAATTATTAAAATTTGTAACCGACCACAGAAGGAATGCAAAAATAGTTTTAGTTGTTGATGACGATATTGAATTACCAAAAATTGAAAAAGATGGTCGATTTGTGCGACGTGATAAAACATGGCATAAAAAACCAAGAAGAAGATTATTTAGGGAATCTATTTTACCCTTGGAATATAATAAAATCTTATCGATATATGGGTTAAACACTAATTACTTAGTTAAACAACAAATTTCTGACACAAAATCATTTCTTATTTCAGAAAAGAAACTAAAAGCTGAAGCAGTACTATCTGGTCAAATTGCAGACAATGAATGTTCACTAGCCTACAAGGGTTTGATTTTTTCTGAAACTTACTTTAAAAAAGAAGATGATTATTTAATTAGCTTTATGCCTGGACAGTGTAAAGGTAGTATTTGTGGTGGCTTCCTAAATTCAAGTAATATAGACTCTAGTCATGTTTTCTTTCCACATATAGAAAATATGGGCTCAATTTTTGAAACAAGAACTGGATATAAAAGAATAGGAGATTATGAAAACATTAGTCAATTCTATGAAAAAGGTTTAATAACCTATAGGAAGGATATTAATTCTATGTAAAAAAACCTCTTCCCCCCCCGCTGGCGACAATTTGTAATTGGTGCCCCACATAAGCAAATCACCCTAAAAAACCCTTGATGGTGTGCGATTGTATCGCGTTCCATAACCTATCATATCATTACATCATTTTCAACTACAAAAGATAGCAGATACGTCGTGTAAAATGTACCTTACACAAGCCACACGATACAATCGTGCGGCAGCTTGCGCTCAAGAGCCTGTCCTGAGCGATAGTCGAAGGATTACTCCAGCGCATAAGGGACTTGCACCCTCTAAATGAATATCTTATATTGCTGTAAAACAAAGATGCCCATACTGGGCACACACAATGGCTATACGTAATGCCTTTCGGGACACTGCGCATAGCCAAAACGTTAGCAAACATTTGATGAAGATTGTGAAATACATTAATATTCTCTTATTAATTTTAATATTTAGTTGTTCGAATGACAAAAACAAATCGAATAACGAAAAGATAGTTATTCAAAATATTGATACTTTGAGATATTCTTACAGCGGATTCAATAATGGTTTACGACTTGACTTATTAAGCGATGGAAGATTCATAAACGAAAATTATTTATTCGGTTGCACTGGTGGTGGAGAAAGGAAAAAAGTCTTTGGTATTTATAAAATGGATAGTATCAATTTAAAATTGATTCCAGAAAAAATTGAATATACCGAATATCCTATGGATATGGAATCAAAACCAAAAATGACCAATATTACTTACGGGATTGACTCATTAAAAATCAAAACGGAATTTCAAGTTGTAAAATGGGAAAATAATGAATACCTGTTTTCAGAATACTTTGATTTTGGTTGGAGTCTGGAAAAAGAAAATGACTATATCCGATTTGCGGACTATATAAATAATGGTTTAGAACCAGTAACGAGTGGAATGTATTTAGTTCGAAAAACTAAGGATTCGATTATGTCTGAATTTGATTTAAAACAAATACCAGAAAAATGGCAAAGTTATTTTTTAAAAGAACCTGTATCTGCGAAAATTAAATACATCAAAAAAGTTATTGACCCAAACGATGAAGAAAATATCTCTTGGTTAATAGAATTGGACAAAGGAAAAAACGATAGAATGAATAATAGACTGACCTTGGAAACTAAAGATGGCGAGTTTTTTATCGAGGTCGATTCTGTTTTAACTCACAGAAGTTTTGGAATGACCTATATGTATGATTTTACACCAAAAAAATTCCCGATCGGAACTGAGTTAAGAACAAAATGGAAATAAAAAAACGTTTGCTAACAACGGTAACCGTTGCACAACCCTATAATTTTCTAAAAAGCAAGTGCCTATAAGACGTTTTAAGGGGACTTTATTTTCTATCCTACATCCTAAAAGTGAATTTTTAAGGAGCGTAGAACACCTCCTTTTGATCCAAAAAAAAGCGTTTTTGCAAAAACAGTAAACGTTGAGATTCCTACCCCACTTTTCCCCCTCTCCCACCCATTTGTAATGGGTGCCCCACATGAGTAAGTCACCCTAAAAAACCCTTGATGGTGTGCGATTGTATCGCGTTCCATAACCTATCATATCATTACATCATTTCCAACCACAAAAGACAGCAGATACATCGTGTAAAATGTACCTTACACAAGCCACACGATACAATCGTGCGGCAGCTTGAGCTCAAGAGCCTGTCCTGAGCGATAGTCGAAGGATCACCCCTGGCCATAAGGGACTTGCACCCTCTAAATGAATTATTTATCTTTCGATAAATAAAAGATGCCCATGCTGGGCACACACAATGGCTATACGTAATACGGGTTTTGGTGCTAAATTGAAAGTAAATAAACATTAATAAACTTATCGTTCTCCGGAAAGTGAAGTGCCTTGAAATCCCGCACTACGCATAGCCGAGACCGTTGTAGTGCATTGTAACTCTTATGAAAAAATTAGTAAAAATAATTAGTGAATTCAGCAAGTATATTGCTAATTATTATAGAAAAGGAAAGGAGATTTCACCATATAGCAAGATTATCAAAAAATCTAAAATTAAGCCTGAAGATAATATTGAAGAAAAGTGGAGACTTATTAATAAGAACGGAGAATATGAATTACCCTTAAAATATAATTATATAGAAAGTTGTTACAATACTAATTTAGTGCGATATTTCAAAGTATTCAAAGGATTAAAAAGAAAGGAAAATCTTTTTATTTGGAATCACGATGAAGAAGATGATCAAGAAGATTTTTTTTCATACAACAACTCAAAAAAAGCATATAAATGGTGGAATGACTATTTAAATGGATCATTTACATCTTGCATATATGTCATAAGTACTTGGAAAGGAAACCATCTTGGCTTAGTAGATATTAATAACAATATAATTATCCCATTTAAATATAGTTGGATGAAATTCATTACTTCTGAATTGTTAATTATTAGTAAAGATAGTGAGATTATTAACTTTTATGATAAAGATTGTGATGGTGAAAACACTTATTTAATGGATGGTAAAACTGGTGTCATTCATATAAGTAATAAATTACTAATACCAATAAAATATGATTCTATTAAATTAATAGGTAATAAAATTTATGCTCAAAATAACAAAGTTTATGCTCAAAATGTGCGCTATTTCAACCAAAATGAACCACACGATATTTACGATTTGAATGGAAATAAGCTTAAATAAAAAACGCACTACAGTCAAGTAGGTAAAGGGGAATTTCACCCCTAAACCTCTCACAGAACCGTACGTGAACCTCTCAATTCATACGGCTCTTAGTATGCAGTCAATTCCCCCGCTCCCACCCATTTGTAATTGGTGCCCCACATGAGTAAGTCACCCTAAAAATATACCTCACCCCCTATTTTTCTACGTACAAGCTTATAGAAACAAGAATAACTAAAAACCTTTTTATCTGCTCATGAGGCACCTTTCGCGAACCTGCCTGACGGCAGGCAGGAGCGGAATCACTAGCAGGCAGGAGCATTCTAATATCCGTATCTTACTGCTTCCAAAAGAATATGTATATTTTTATACTACGGTGATGCCAAATTTTACATAAAAGTGCCTGACAACTATGTTGGTGGTATCTACATAAACGTTATTAGTTAATTTTATTTAAGTACAGGAAGAACAGATGGAAAAAACAGTTTCAGAAGCTATTGCTTACAGACGATCAACAAGAGTGTATAAAGAGATCCCTATAGATACCGAAAAAGTCAAACAGTGCTTAGTGAATGCGTCATTAGCGCCCACAAGTAGTAATCTTCAGCTTTGGGAGTTTTATCATATTACTAGTAAAGAAACGTTAGCCAAAATGGCTGAAGCTTGTTTTAACCAAAATGCGGCAACAACAGCGCAACAGCTAGTGGTTATAGTCACTCGTAAGGATTTGTGGAGAAAACGAGCAAAAGCCAATATCGCATTTTTGAATAAGGTATATAACAAGGAGGATCTTAGCGAACGTGATTTGAAACGAAAAAAAATGACTATGAATTATTATAGCAAATTGATTCCGTCGATTTACACAGATTTTTTGGGAATATTAGGGATTATTAAATACAGTATCTTTCAAATTGTTGGCTTGTTTAAACCTATATACAGACAAGCCCGATTAAGTGATATGCGAATTGTAGCTCACAAAAGTGCTGGATTAGCGGCTGAAAACTTTATGATAAGCATGGCAGCTATTGATTATGATACCTGCCCGATGGAAGGGAGTGATACCTTAAGAGTAAAGAAACTCTTAAAACTTCCTGCGGGTGCAGAAATCAATATGGTGATTGGATGCGGCATAAGAGACAACAAAGGAATCTATGGACCAAGATTCAGAATTCCTTTTGATGAGGTGTATTATGAGGTGTAGTTATTTTTATTTGCTACGTTACCCACTTTAGCACAAAACTAATCTTACAAAACCTCCATATCCTATTTTATATGAGCGAATTTATTTACTTAAAATTTGAGTATTCTAAAAAAGAAGTGATTGGTTCAGAAAACGCAAGCAAATTACATGAGTTCATGACTTGGGTTTTAGGAAAGGTAATTCCTGTTGCCAATCCTGATTTTGATCATTTACTGCATAAAGTATCTACTTGGAAAATAGAATTCAACATTGAAAAAAAACATACAAATAGAGAAATAGGTTTTAATGAAAAAGGCAAAATAATCACAGCGATGCCTATGGGAAAAAACCACGGATATTGGTGTGATAATCAATTGCAAATAGAAGATTACAAGAAATTCAATGCCATTCATATTGATAAAGAAGAGTTTAAGAAGGACTGGAAAGAATTCCAATATATATTCAAGACACGCTGATATCCCTTAAGACATAGCACTCTTTACACTTTCCAACCTTAAAACCTACACAATAACCACCTTTTCTGTATGCTGCTGAGACCGCTTTCGCGAAAGCGGAATTATCCTTAGTAAAATAGTAGGTGTTTTAGTTTGTGCCGTCGCTAGTATTATTCAATCTAAAACAAATTATATACGTATCTTGATCCTTGGAAACGAGCCTGTCTGATATTTGTTACCATTAAAAAATGAAAAAAATTGCCTTTATCACTATTTTTTTAGCTTGTCAGTTAGTGATGCAGAGTCAAACGCATACGTGGACAGGAAATGGAGATGGATATTTCTGGTCAGACCCCTTAAATTGGGATATGGGAACGATCCCTTTACAAAATGGTGAGGGAACTGTTATCATACCAGAGGGAGTTGAGGTAGTCTCTACGTCTGCTATCACTTTTACGAGAGGGGAGTTTACAGGCGGTGGTACCTTAAACAGTAATGGTACTTTTCAAGCCTTACATATCGCTGAAACCAATAGCACTAAAATTTTATCAAATTTCACCTTAAAAAATACAGGAACGCTTACCATCACAAAGGCTGCTGGTATCTCAAACACGGAGCCTTTTTTTATAAATGAAGGAGCCACTTTAATCTCTCAAACGCAACAGGGCCTTCTCAGGCTAGATGGTGTTGACATAAGTTTTAACACTCTTAATCCTGGTATATTGAATATAACAAGCCCCTTGTTGAAAAACGGAGCTAACGCTGTTACTATTGATACAGATATGTATATCTGTTGTTATGATTTTACCGTAGCCGAAGGGAGTCTGCTTATTGAACCTTTTAACGAGAATACCATTTTAGGACCTACTATTGGTGTAGAAGAAAATGCGAGTTTGATTTTTAGTGGTGCTAATCATTTTGGTGCCAGCAGCGGAAGTATTGAAGGCTACAACAATGGCTATTTGGAAATTAAAAATAATGGTGCAGCGCATCCTATGGTCATCGGTACTTTATTTTATAGTGTACATGGCACATTAACTTGGGATGATGTTACTTTTACGGGCGGTGGAACGTTTAGAATACAAGAAGCACATCTTTTTATGACAGGAAATAATGACATCACGCTCGATGATATCAGGGTGTTGGTACAGCCTACTACGGGATCTGCTACCCTAGGAACTGGAAATCCTTTTCAAATTTTTCTTGAAAATGGTGCTAGGTTTAGTAATGGCAGTGATGCATTTTACCTAGATGGGGCCTCTATTGTAGGAACTGGAACCGAAAATGAGCAATTCAACAATGGGGGTATTTTAACGGTGATGAATTCGACTATTGACCATCACTTTAATGGGGTAGTATTTAATAACAACGAATTTATTCAATTAAATGAAGGCACTATCTTAATGGATGATGCTTCAAGTTTTTCTAACTTTTTTTCTCAGAATCCAGAATTTCCAGAATTTATAGACTATGGAACTGTACAAGGTTCTGGTACATTTCAGTTTCCTTCATTATTTACCTTTCCAGCATCTAATAATGGATATTTTGAACCTGGACCAGGCATTCAACGATTTAAAACCACCCATTATCATCAAACTGAAACCGCCAAATTACTCATAGATATTAATGGGTACACTCCCGAAGAGGAATACGATGTCATAGAAAACACAGGTGAGGCCTCTATTGAAGGTGGATTTGAAGTCAACCTAACGTTTGAACCACAACTTGGTGATGAATTTGTGGTATTTACTTCAGATTCAAACATTACAAACTGTACACCTGAAAGCACGACAACAGCAATTTATAACAACTTAAATTATGTATTTGATGTTCTTTGTCACCCACAGAACGTGACACTCAGAGTATCACAAATACTTAGTGTCGAAGATTTCATAGCAGATACGCGATTATTCAATCTTGTATCAAATCCTGTTTCGACAGAAGCCATTTTTAATATCGAAAATTTCTCTACAAACAAAGATGCTGTAATAAATATCTATAGCCTCTCAGGGAAAAGGATTGAAAACATCACTAGTATTCGTGAACAAACGATTGTCAATACGGAGAATTTTTCTAATGGGATATACCTTGTAACGTACGAATCTCATGGTAGGTTAACTACCTTAAAGATGGTGGTTGAGCGTTAAATTAAAAAACAATCACAAACTCATTTTTGTATACTTGTGAAGTATGCTTTCGCGAAAGCATACTCTTTTATAATTTTATATTTAATAGGTGTTTACTATATTAGATTATAGAAATATCAAGCTTTTCTTATTTAGAATTATAACCTAAGGTTTTGAAAAAAAATAAAAACATATTGAATAAGTTACTAAAGCGAAATTTGATAGCAATAAGCATCATATGTTTCTTATACTTAATTTTTTGGATATATTTTTATCAAGAAAATACTGAATATATTCATTTGCTATTTTCACTAATGTTCGGATTATTACTTTTAGCTAATGCACTACCTATTATTTTATATCTAAATTATCATTTTGAAAACAAACACACTGATTTTAATATAGATGAAGACTTACACTTAATCTCCATAACCCAAAAAGGGTTAATAAAAACATATAATTTTAAAGATGTAAAAAAATCAAAATATCATATAGCTTACAACTATAAAAATACAATTGACAACAAAGGAAGATATTCTTTATTTTTCTCAGATTTTGGCTATTGGGATTTAGAGTTTAATAATGGAGATCGATATTATTTATCAAATTTATTCAAAGACTTTGTGCATGATGCACCAATAATCAGAAAAACTAAATATAGATTTCGATTATTCCCATATATCAAAAAACATGATTCAAAAGAGGGTGTGAGGTTAAAATCGATTCCTAAAAAATATTAAATAAATGAAGTTGTAAGTGAACTATTCATACCAAATATTTTTTCATCACTTCACATCATGTGTCAAAAAGAGAATTAATAATATATCCAAAAACAATACAGAACATATCTTTAGTTATTGAGTTTCCGTACTTTTAGGAAATACAACACATATTTTCTGATATGACATGCCCTCTTTGCAGTTCCCTATTAATCATCCAAAAAGATGCACACTACTATGTGTGTGATACCTGCAAAGCGCTTGTAAAAGATGAAAAAGAATACCTCACTGCCGTCGAAGAAAAAGCACATTATGAATGTCACAACAATGATGTGGAGGATGTGCGGTATCAAAATTTCACCATGCCTATCACGCAGTATGTGTTGGATCATCGCTTACCCACACACAAAGGGTTAGATTTTGGGAGTGGTACAGGCCCAGTGATTTCTAGTATGCTACAAAAGAAAAACTATGATATTGTACCCTACGATCCTTTCTTTGCACCTGATGAAACTGTTTTGAAATCAACCTATGATTATATTGTCTGTTGTGAAGTGATGGAACATTTTCATGATCCCAACGCAGAAATAAATCGGCTTACGTCTTTACTAAAACCCAACGGACTCCTGCTCATGATGACGTTAGTATACCATGAGGGAATTGATTTTACCAATTGGCATTATCGAAAAGACCCAACACATATTTTTATCTATACAAAAGAAACCATTAGATACCTCTCAGAAAAAAATCGGCTGGATATCCTTGGACTAACCGACAGGTTGATTGTTTTGAAAAAGCCAGTTTGAAAATGCAAAGTAAGATCATCCAACTTCCCAACATATTTTTCGTTTTTTTGATTCGTATGTACTACATTAAGATTTTAAAAATTTATCGAACAATTCTTAGTTACAAGTAACCCGCTACCTATCTCCCATGCACATACAGAAAGAACTCATCCAAGCCACTTCAGAATACTTTGAGGACACTATTGATCAGCTAAAATTATTAGAAGCATCCAAAAAATACAAAGCTATTCTACACAAAATTTCTAGTCAAAAAATAGATACAGAGGAAGGGCGAATTGATATTGAAAATAAAAATGGAAAATCTCTTGGTACGTTTTGGGCAGGGCTATGTCTAGATGATATATTGAGAACCCGACAATTTATAAAAGGGATAGACAATGCGATCAAAGACTTAAAAAAACGAAATACTATTCATGTTCTCTATGCAGGTACAGGTCCGTTTGCAACGCTAATACTCCCTATTATGTTGCGATATTCCAATAAGAATATCTCTTATACCTTATTAGAAATCAACCCATTTACATTTAATATATTAGAAAACGTAATTACGGCATTAGAACTAGAAGATTATGATATTACATTGGTAAAAGATGATGCAACTAGGTACGTAATAGACCCAAAAAACAAACCAGATATTATCATAAGTGAGACCATGCAATCAGCTTTGGCTAAAGAACAGCAAGTACCTATTTTTTTAAACCTAATGCGTCAGGTGTCTCAAGACACGGTATTTATACCCGAGAAAATAGCATTACACCTAGCACTAAAAAAAGCAGGAACACCAGATGGAAGGTTTTTAAAACAAGATTACACTGATATTGAAAAAATATTTGAAGTTAGTAAAGCATCTATGTTTGACTCCTATCTATCAGAAAAACAAGGAGACGAAATAGAAGTTTTCTCAAAAAAGAAAACCATTATTAAAGAAATGGATTCAAAAACAGCAAGTTACTTACTACTGAATACATATATCCAAGTATACGATGACGTGAAAATTGATGTCAATGAGAGTGGTTTAACTACTCCTCTCATATTAAGGCAAATTCCAAATGACATAAAAAGTACAATTACAATTGATACCCAATATGTCATTTCTTCTGAGCCAAGACTAGCGTATCAAATCATATTGAATGCTACTGAAGTTTAGTAAACTACATGTCATTTACTAAGCTACCTGTAGCTATTCAAAAGTAGGCAATACACTCCTAAACTCACCGATCGATTGATTGTTTTGAAAAAGGAAGATTAGTTCTAGTGAACTCTAGGTTTTAATTAGTAAAATTAATAGTTTACAAAATAAATCAAGCAGACAATTTATATAATGATTACAGAAGACAACAAAGAGTTTTATGAGAGTTATTTCCAATAAAATGCTGATTACTATGTAAATCAAACAAAAAAATTTGATAAAAGGGGGAAATGCTCTTTTAGTGTCCACGCCTTTTTTTTAGGTTTTTTTTGGATGGCATATCGAAAAATGTACACCCATATTTTAATTCTTATAGGAATGATTTTTGCTGAGTTATTTATTGAAGAAGCATTATATGAATATGGCGTTATTTCTATTAATACTTATGAAATAATTGATTTCATAAGTAGCGTTGTATGGGCAAGTGCTATTGGTTTTCTAGCAAACAGGTTCTACATTTCAAAAACTCAAAAAGTAGTCAATAGAGTTATGGAAGAATATTCTGATAGAGAAAAAAGGATACAAGTACTTGCCAAAAAAGGGGGAACTACCATGCTAGGTCCTGTTTTTATAATAGTGCTAATTGTCCTTATACTAATGCTAGAGATGTATACAATTGCATAACTATAGTTTTTTTTAAAATCTCAAATCCGGGAGGGTCATCGGACAAATCGGATAAGGCTTTCTAGTTTCTAGTATACAAGGGTACGCTTTCGCGAAAGCAAACTCAAACCAACTACAAACGTTATAATAGAAAATACTGTTGTTCTTCTTTTGTCATGAGTCTACAGCTGTCTTTTTTGCCTAACAGTAGATGTCTTCGTTTTGCGATACGGTCATAACACCAGTCTGCCAATTTCTTTGGTACTATACGTTGTACATATGAGAAATATGTACAAATGCCATCTAGCTCTTTTGCTATAGAAAAAAAGGCATCTGCTTTTTGATACACCTTCCCATTAGCATAAAAATAAATAGTATTTAAGTCGGTAGGAAGGTTATTTTTTTCTAATAATGCCTTTCCCAATACGGATTGTTGAGAGGTAAAGTAAAGTGTACGTTTTGTGTTATGGTCAAACAAAAAATTAACGGTACGATCGCAAAAAGAACAGTCGCCATCAAACAGTATTATTTTTTCAGCGTATATGGACATGTTGGATTTCATTTTTTAATTGGTTGACAAAAAGAGGGTCTTTTAGTATCTGTACATTAAACGATGCGCTCGCAAATTCAACGAGTTGCTTTTGGTCAACGGTAAGGTTATTTAAAAAATAGAGCAATTGGTAGGTGTTGTGTTGTTTATCTGTAGCGTACAATACGGTATTAAATACCTTAGGAGTTGACCCCAGTTTCATCCCTCCTGATGTGCCTTTGTACGATTTTAAATTTCCAAACCAATGCATCACTTTCTGTAATTCCTTATCATATCGTTGCCTATTCTGTAGGTGTGTCAAGAGTTTTCTATAGCTATGTACACTACCCTTAGGTAACGTATCACTCCAGCGGCATTGCATCTTATAATCAAAATGGTTTAACAAATTAAAATCTAAGCCTTCTACATTTTCACCTTTCAGCAGTGCTTCAAAAGCGATATTTGCTTCTTTTGCTAGTGAACACGGTGTATGGGTTTTATTTTTTACAGTATCTCTTAGAAATAGCAATACAGACGTACTGATAGGCATAATAGGATCGTGATCACGCATTCCCAATACCGAGAGTTCTTCTTGAACATTTGCTATGCCTACTAATGAAAGTAAGAAGTCGGTATGCGCATTACAACTGTATGCAAGCATTCCTTGTACAATTTCGCGCAAAGCGATACGATCTTTTTTAATTTTATTTTTTTCACGCACCGTATGATACCACTTTTTAAAACCAGGATCAATCCAAGGAATCAAATAGCATTTTAGTTCTTGGATGTGTATTTGTGTGTCTGGACGAATTGTACCAGCCTCGCATTGCTCTAGATACGTTTTTAAAATGACTAATTTATAAATACTGGCTAGCGGCATGTGACGGTGCGCATTGATCGTCAAAAGCGGTTCCTCATTTTTTATAAAAAGAAGGCTAGCATGATCTGGCTGTTTTATAAGGTATTCAGCAATAGGGTTCTCCATCATCTATAGTATCCAATAGGCAGAAAGTTGCATGCAACAATAGATAATCGCTCCATACGTGGCTAAAAAAGCCCATAAAAAAGAGTTAAGTCCCATGACTAAAGCGTTCATCAAATGAAATGCTAAACCCCAGCCAAGAAACACAATCATTCCGGGATATCCAGTCACTAACACTAATGGAAAAGCAACTTCTACCGCGACTGTAGACCAAGTCAAAAAGGTAATGGCCATCTGTTTATTTTGTAAATATCCAGCTATGGGTTTACTTCCGTAAGTAGCCGTGTTAAATATTAAATAAACGGCATTGGGACGTGTAGTCCATTTTTCTCCTTTGGCTTTAAAAAATCCTGCGGTGAAGTATGAGAGTAATGATTGTAATGCGATAAACCAAATCCCTGCTTGTGCTACCGTTGTGTTTTCTGGATTAATATGATACAACAACAGAACAATACTCACAATAGCTGACATTTGATCGGAGCCATCTTGTCCAAAAGGACTCCGGTAATTAATGAGGAGCGATGTCAGCACTAGTACAAGAAAAAGAGGTGCTTGAGAGAATCCCCAAATACCAGGAATTACTAACAATAAAATGACTAACAGTCTTAAAATAATGACCCCTATAAAATTAGGGTATTTTAATAACTGATGTGCAAGTTGGTACTTAAGGCTTTTTTCAGAATACGCATGACGTGTGGCAATTACTTTCCAGCTATACAAGCGGTTATCTTGGAAATTTCTCCAATTGTACAATAACTCAATGGTCGAAATAGAGATCCCTATGAGTACAAAGTATTTCATACAGGCATAGACAAACTCAATATTTAAAAAATGTTCCATAGTACTTATATTTTATGAAATTCAGATCTAAATAGCATTTTAGGATTTTTTTCAGCATAATGACCATAGGATTCCATGATCATAAATTGAGTAGCTTTACCTACATTTTTTCTTGGTATAGAAGCGATAAAATTAACCAATGCGATATAACAGATAGATGTTTTAAACTCACTGTCTTTAAGCTGACTCGAAGATCTCACGATGGATTGCACAGCATCTGACAAGGCTTTCTTATTTCGTTTTTTAGGATTCCAAACAGCTCCTAATAAGGTGCGTTTACTAGCAATGGGAAGTTCTCGCCAGCGTCCGCATTCATTTTCTTGGTCTTTGTCCCTGTATAATAAGTGATAATCGGTCACTCCTGGATTAGGTGCAAAAAAAGACCAACGTGGAAGCAAGGAAAAATAATCCATACGCCTAAAGAAACTCTCTAGGCGCAGGATATTAAATTGGCAAATAGTACTTGCTACTAACCAAAACCCTAGGCATCCAACAATCGTATATGTAAAGATATCTGATAGGTTCATGGTGTCTTATTTTAGCATTTTATTTGCTTTCATTAAACTACTTCTCAAGTCAATAAGCTCATCTACAGAACATTCTTGATTAGTACTTTTTAGGAGTGCTCGATGTGCGTTTGTAAAAACACCGTCTACAATGACTCCACCAGCTGCTGCTTCTACAGTGACTTCTGTAGCTTCTTCAGCCTCAGGAGTTTCAGGGGTTGCCACTTGAACAACCTTACCTGTTACTTCGATGGCTTGTTTTGTCGCCTCAGCTGCAACATGACCTACATCATGCGCTGTTTTGTTTACTGCATTTCCAACGTCTTCTGCCGCGTGAACAATTTTTCCAATGAAAGATTGGGCTTCATAAAAATTGTGCCCTACATCGGTTTCATGAGCAGGAGACTGCTCCATAGCAGCTTGTTCGATGGATGAAAATTCATCAAAATTTTCCATAAATTACTTTGTTAAAGGTTAATAAATTAATGACTACGAATACGTAGTTATTAAAAGTATTAGATATTTGACGGAGACATAAGGGGGAATGTAACCGTATTTAAAAACGGTTATATTTACGTACTTGCAATTGAATAATTAAAGCTAAAATCTCTTATAAAAGACCTTTTAGTATCTTTAAGAAAAATGATTTCGATATGATAAAGTTAAAGTCAATACTCTTGTATATGGTATTGTTATTGCCTACGGCTCATAGCAAAGAGTCTACTGTTAGTGTAGAAACAGCCATGATTAGCTACGAAATCAACCTAAACACCCAACAATTAGATTTCTATTGGAAAGACACGCAAGGAAAAAATTATAGTAGTCTTCAAAACTTAAAAACAAGTCTTGAAAAAGAAGGTAAAGAACTCATCTTTGCTATGAACGGCGGGATGTACAGAGTAGATGGCTCTCCTCAAGGATTGTATATAGAAAAAGGTGTCACGACATCTCCCATTAACACAGAAAAAGGCGATCATACCAACTTTTTCCTTCATCCCAATGGTGTTTTGTATATCACCAAAGACCATAAAGCCACCATCTGTAATACACCAGAATTTACATCAAATCCAAACATTCAATATGCCACACAATCAGGACCTATGCTGCTTATTGATGGAAACATACATCCTAAATTTAATCAAGGCTCTTCCAATGTTCACATTAGAAATGCCGTAGGTATACTTGCCAATGGAAATCTTCTTTTTGCGATGTCAAAGGAGCGGATCAATTTTTATGATCTTGCGTGCTTCTTCAAAGAAAGAGGCTGTAAAAATGCTTTATATCTTGACGGTTTTGTCTCCAGAACCTATCTCCCGGCTCAAAATTGGGAGCAACTCGATGGTGATTTTGGGGTGATTATTGGAGAAACGAGAAAAAAGAAATAGCACTTTTAAGTATATATAATAACTAATCAAAAGGCTCTTAAAAAGAATCTTATAACATTTTAAATTATCAAATTCGATACAACAAAAGAGTTTTTAAAACTATTTCTTAATCTTTGCTCGCATTGGTATTTAAAAACGTTTTACTCTTCTTGTTTAGGAGTTCCAGAAATTCGATCTCATGTCCGTAATTTAATAGCTCAAAATCAAAGGTATCATCTTCTACGTATCGGATAAACTCTTCAACACGATGCGCTGGAATATTAAAATTCTCTACCAAAAAAGTAGATCCTAGATAATATTTGACAGACTTGACGGGAACCTCAGGCACACCAGATGCTTTTTTGTCTTTTACTTCAGAACGGAAGAGTGGTAATAACAATTGATCTACCACGTTAATTACATTCAAACTATGCACCATGGCTTGTGCTTCCGATCGAATCGCCATATTTTTAATCTGGGCAGGATTGTTTTCTGTAAAATCATTGGGATCCTGATTCACCATCCCAAAATAAACAACATCTAGTTTTGGTCTAAATAATTTTACAGTTGTTGCATCTGTATTGAGATTTCCTGTGAGACTTCTATTTTTTACTAAAACCTCATCCAATAGATTGATCTCTTCGATTAAAAAGATACTCAGTTTCTTAGATTCTAATACGGCTTTATTTATCCTAATATCAATGTTTTGATATTCTAATGCTTTCACTTCTATAAGATCATTAAGAGCAACAGCAATCATAAATTCTCCCTTTTCATTACTAATCGTTCCTTTTTTAGAAGTGGCATTATAAATAGTGATCCCTTCAATATCATTGCCTTCAACAATAATTTTTCCTGTGATAGTTTCACGTTTGATATCTTGAGCGAAAGTCAAAAAAGGAATGCAAAATAAAAGTAATAGTAATCGTTTTTTCATAGCTAGTTTATATGATATTAAGATACTTAAAAGACCTGTGATTTCCATACACATCTGACTATTTTTTTGTTAAAAAAACAGGAATTCACCTATCAATACATTACAGGTAAAATAAAGATTGTTAAGCCGTTATATTCTATCTTCTAATTATGACACTAACCAACTATAAATGCGTTTGTATTTTTTATCTTTACGCTATGAATCCAACGCTTATTTATTTTCTAATCGCCGTTATTTGCATCATCATTGGGGTGGTGCTCGGTATGTTTATTTCCAATCTTAAAAAGAAAGGAGAGTTGAGTGGTATACAGGAACGTTTAAAGTTTGAAACCACGCAATTGAGGGAGTCTAAGGACGCTTTCGCGAAAGCGGAAACCACCATACTCACCCTTAGAAAAGAAGCCGCAGATCAGTTAGAAGCCGTCCGACAACAAGCGCAAGAAGACACCAATGTGTTGCGAAAAGAAAAAGATTTTTTTCAAAATGAATTGACCGCGCGCAATGTGGAGTTTCAAAATCTAGAAAAACGCATTGAAGAAAAAACAGAAGAACTAGAACAATTACAAACAAAGTTTACCAAAGACTTTGAACTGGTGGCCAATAAAATATTAGAAGAAAAATCAAGTAAGTTTACCTTACAGAATCAAGAGAACCTTGATAAAATCTTGAAACCTTTTCAAGAAAAAATTCAAAATTTTGAAAGGAAAGTAGAAGCGACCCAAAAAGACACCATAGAGCGTAACTCTGCACTACGTGAGCAAATCAAAAACCTAACGGCACTCAATGAGCAAATGTCTAAAGAGGCCAATAATCTTACCAAAGCCTTAAAAGGCGATAGTAAAACGCAAGGAAATTGGGGCGAATTGGTGCTAGAACGTGTGCTAGAAAAGTCAGGTTTAGAAAAAGACAGAGAGTATTTTGTACAGCAAAGTTTTACCACAGCAGAAGGAAATCGCGTATTGCCCGATATTGTGATACACTTACCCGGTAATAAACGCATGATTATTGACAGTAAGGTATCCCTGAGTGCTTATGAAAGGTATGTCAATGAAGATGATGACCTCCTAAAAGATCAATCTCTGAAAGAACACATTGCTTCTTTAAGACGCCATGTTATACAACTTAGTGATAAAAACTATCAAGACCTTTATCAAGTGGAGAGCCCAGATTTTGTATTACTCTTCATTCCAATAGAACCCGCATTTGCGATTGCTATCAATTTTGATAATCAATTATACAACCAAGCATTTGAGAAAAATATTGTGATTGTCACTCCTTCTACCCTTCTCGCTACCTTGCGCACCATAGACAGCATGTGGAATAATGAAAAGCAACAGCAAAATGCGCTTGAGATTGCGATGCAAGCAGGACGTCTCTATGACCAGTTTGTCCTGCTTACAGAAGATCTTATCAAAGTAGGAAACCAATTGCGTACGGTACAAGGAACTTATGACAGCACCATGAAAAAGCTGACAGGGCAAGGGAATTTGATTAAAAAAGTAGAGAATCTCAAAAAATTAGGAATCAAACAAAAAAAGCATCTCAACGACAAGCTGATAGAACGTGCCTCTGAAGATTAAAGATTGCTTATTAAAATAGCCTATTATGAAAAAAATATTGATACTCTTTTTACTTGCCATTACAGTACTCGCAGTAGCGTATTATAGTTTCTTATATTTTGTGCCCTACAGCGAAGGAACCCGCGCTGGCGAACTCATTAAATTTAGTCACAAAGGAGCCATTGTAAAAACATGGGAGGGCGAGATAAGCCAAGGAATTAGTGGAGCGCAGATCTTTACCTTTTCAGTGATGGATGGTGAGAAAGAGGTGATCCAGAAACTACAAGACTATCAAGGAAAATATGTAAAAGTGACCTATGTAGAGCGTTTTGGTTCTTTCTTTTTCTGGGGAGATACTAAGTATTTCATCACCGACATTACGCTAGAAAAATCGCCACACTTTAATAGGAATTAAAATTCTATAATGGATAAATATGCTTTCGCGAAAGCATATAATGGATATTTAAACAACTATTCAGTTTTCCTACACCCCACAAAAGGAATCCATATACAACCAGAAAAGCCTCTTATTTGAGAATAAAAAGGCTTTTTTAGTATATATTGACGCTGATTATTATTGCTTCATCAAACGTTTTGTGACTGAAGAATCTCCCGCTGTAATCGTCACAAGATAGATTCCAGAAGGTAAAGAAGAGGTATCTATGGTTGATGATTTTTGGTTTAAAGGAACTTCTGTGACTAATTGTCCCAGTACAGAATATATTTTTGCATTACTATCTTGAAAATTAAAATCTCCAAAATCAATAGTGGTCTCAGAAACTGAGGGATTTGGATACATACGTACTTTTTGCGCAAGTTCTTGATCAAAAATCCCCAAGGTAAATCCGATAGGCACTCCGTCACCATCATCTCTGTTGGCACCGCCATGGTAACTAAAATCTAAGGTATTATCTCCGCGTGCCCAAGCTATAAGGATAGACGTCGCCATAGGATCAAATGTAAAATCATTAGCATCAGTTCCGGCAAGACCTCTTGTGGCAACAATCGTACGGGTTCCTCCACTCACATCATTGGTCACTAACGTCCAATCCTGACCAGGATCAACAGAAGGTTCTACTGCAATTCCCAAAAACTGACGGTCATTTAACCCTGTACTATCAAAAGATATAATATCATCTCCAGATGCCATGTTTTGAGAATCAAAGCCTATTCCTAACCATCTTGTATCAGGGCCAATTAAGGTAACAGTAACCCCTGCATCGTCAACGTCTATTTGCCCTGTATACCCTCCGTTTGTTGTTGAGAATTCAATAATACCGGTAGATATCTGTGCACTCATGGTACACATGGCAAAAATAGCAACTAGTAAAGTAATTTTTTTCATTGGTAGTTTTTTATAAGGTTGATAAGTGATTCATTTTTAGTCAGTGTTGCGTAGTCCAATGCGGTGTAGCCTCTATTATCTTTATACGCTATATCTGCATCATGCGCTAGTAACAACGCTACAATATCGTTATTTTTAAAGAAAACGGCATATATTAATGCGGTACTTCCATTACCATCGGGGATATTAGGGTCTGCATGGTGGTCTAATAACAAAGAGACCAATCGAGGGCTTCCTTTTACCGTAGCTGCCATAAGTGCTGTGCCTGAACTACTATTTGCATTGACAGATTTGGTGTATTTAAGGAGCGCTTCCACTACTTTATAATTTCCATGATACGTAGCTAATATAAGTGGTGTATAGCTTTCATCATTGGTGGCATCGATTTGATCTGGCGTATTTTCATATACTGTTTCTACCTGGGAAGCCGTCCCTTTGCGAGCAATGTCAAAAATATCTTGCGCTATAGCACTGAAGGAAAAAAATCCTAAAAAACAAAGGTGTATCCATACACTTCTCCTAAAGTATTTTTCTTGCATGCGTTTGTATTGAATTCTAAAATATCTAATCGTCACCAAAATAGCACTGACTATATCTTTTTACATCAGTGGTACTTTCTTTACTCTTTTACATGTGTACACTCTTAAAAAATAAAGCCTTTAAATTATAACAATTTAAAGGCTTTTATTCCTACAATATCTTGTAATAATTTATACGCTTATTTGCTTAAATACATTTTACGTCTTGCATAGAGATCGTAAAATTCGTCATCTCGTAAGCTATCTATAAATAGGATACTCTCCCCTGTACTTTTCATTTCTGGTCCTAACTTCTTATCTACGTTAGGGAATTTATTAAAAGAAAATACGGGTTGTTTTATAGCATATCCTTCTAGCTGAGGATTGAAGTTAAAGTCTTTTACTTTCTTCTCACCTAGCATTACTTTTGTGGCGTAATTCACATACGGTTCTTTGTATGCTTTTGCTATAAAAGGAACGGTACGTGAGGCTCTTGGATTTGCTTCAATGATGTATACTTTATCATCCTTAATCGCAAACTGTATATTAATAAGACCTACGGTTTCTAGTGCTAATGCTATTTTACGCGTATGGTCTTTAATTTGCTCCAATACAAGGTCTCCAAGGTTAAAAGGAGGTAATGTTGCATTAGAATCACCTGAGTGAATACCACAAGGTTCGATATGCTCCATGATTCCTATAATGTACACATCTTCGCCATCACAAATCGCATCTGCTTCTGCTTCTATAGCTCCATCTAGGTAATGATCTAGGAGTAATTTGTTATTTGGAATCTTACGAAGCAAGTCTACAACGTGCTCTTCAAGTTCGTCTTTATTGATCACAATTTTCATTCCTTGCCCTCCTAATACGTAGGATGGACGCACTAATAAAGGAAAACTTAATCGATCTGCTACTGCAAGCGCTTCATCTGCTGTTTCGGCAACATCAAATTCTGGATATGGAATATTAAGATCTTTCAATAATCTAGAAAAACTCCCTCTATCTTCTGCAAGATCTAGCGCTTGGTAACTTGTTCCTAGAATTTTAATTCCATAGCGATCTAATTTTTCTGCGAGTTTTAAAGCAGTTTGTCCCCCTAATTGTACGATCACGCCTTCTGGTTTTTCATGGCGTATAATATCATAAATATGTTCCCAGAATACGGGCTCAAAGTACAGTTTATCTGCTGTATCAAAATCGGTAGAAACGGTTTCTGGATTACAGTTAATCATGATGGTCTCATAGCCACATTCAGCAGCGGCTAATACCCCATGAACACAACAGTAATCAAACTCGATTCCTTGACCGATACGGTTAGGTCCAGACCCTAATACAATTACTTTTTTCTTATCGGTAACAATACTTTCATTAGCTGAAAATCTGTTTCCATCGGCGGTTTCCATTTCACTTTCAAAGGTAGAGTAGAAATAGGGAGTTTGTGCGACAAACTCGGCAGCACAGGTATCAACGAGTTTATAAACTCTCTTGATATTTAGCTCATCTCTTTTGTTGTATACTTGGCTTTCTAAGCATTCAAGCATGTGAGCGATTTGTCGATCTGCAAAACCACGTTGCTTTGCCTCCAGCATTAGATTTCGCGGAAGCGTATCAACTGTATATTTAGAGATTTCTTTCTCCATCATATACAATTCTTCATATTGTTTTAGGAACCACATGTCAATTTTTGTGATCTCATGGATACGACTTAGAGGGATTCCCATTTGGATCGCATCATAAATCACAAATACACGGTCCCAACTTGCATAAGTTAGCTTTTCTATGATTTGCTCATAGTTTTTGTATCCTTTGCCGTCAGCTCCGAGTCCGTTACGTTTGATCTCCAGAGATTGCGTTGCTTTATGAAGTGCTTCTTGGAAAGAACGTCCAATTCCCATTACTTCTCCTACGGATTTCATCTGTAATCCTAGTGTGCGGTCACTTCCTTCAAATTTATCAAAGTTCCAACGTGGTATTTTTACAATCACATAATCTAACGTAGGCTCAAAAAGTGCCGATGTAGATTTTGTGATTTGATTTTGAAGTTCGTCAAGATTGTATCCTATAGCTAACTTAGCTGCAATTTTTGCGATTGGATATCCTGTTGCCTTTGAAGCTAGTGCGGATGATCTAGACACCCTTGGATTAATTTCTATGGCAATAATTTCTTCTTCATTATCTGGATTTACAGCAAACTGAACGTTACATCCTCCTGCAAAATCACCGATACTACGCATCATATGGATGGCCATATCACGCATTTTCTGATAGGTAACATCAGATAATGTCATAGCTGGAGCTACAGTGATAGAGTCTCCTGTGTGGATTCCCATAGGGTCCATATTTTCAATCGCACAGATAATCACTACATTATCATTTGCATCCCTTAATAGCTCAAGTTCATATTCTTTCCAACCAAGCAAAGCTTTGTCTATCATCACTTCATGAACGGGTGACACTTCGAGACCATGAGATAAAAGTTTATCAAAGTCTTTTTCTTCAAATACAAAAGAGGCACCTGCACCTCCTAGTGTAAATGAAGAACGTATCACTAGGGGAAAGCCAAACTCTTGGGCAATCTCCTTCCCTTTTAAGAAAGAATTTGCGCTAGATTGTGGTGCCATGGGTATACCAATGTCACGCATCAAGTTTTTAAATTGGTCTCTATCTTCTGTAATATTTATAGCATCAATATCAACCCCAATAAGCTCTACATCAAAATCCTTCCAGATTCCTTTTTCATCTGCCTCAATACAGAGATTAAGAGCCGTCTGCCCTCCCATAGTAGGAAGTACCGCATCGATATGGGGATGCTTTTTCAATATTTGAACAATAGACTTGGTGTTAAGTGGTAATAAATACACGTGATCCGCCATAGACGGGTCAGTCATAATTGTTGCTGGATTTGAATTTATTAGAATGGTCTCGATACCATCTTCTCTCAGGGAACGAAGTGCTTGTGATCCTGCATAATCAAATTCACAGGCTTGACCTATGATAATAGGTCCAGAGCCTATAAGAAGAATGGATTTTAAATTTTTATTTTTTGGCATATTAAGGAAGGATTTCTAGGCTATAAAAATAGGAACTAACAGGGTATAAAAAAAGGTGTTGCTTAAAAAAAGCAACACCTTTATTTTGATATTAAAATATCATTATTTTTTGTGACGGATTTCAGAAGATACACTGATTTTCTTTCTTCCTTTTGCGCGACGTCTTGCTAGTACTTTACGACCATTTGCAGAAGCCATACGCTCTCTGAAACCATGTTTGTTTCTTCTTTTTCTTTTGGACGGTTGAAACGTTCTTTTACTCATTTTATATCTTCTTTTGGACTTCTTTTAAGTCTGAATTTTTAATTCTAGAATACCGCTTTCAAAGCTGGGGGCAAATATACAATAAGTTTTTACTTCTCCAAGTCTTAATTTCAATTTTTTTATAGTTGTTTTTAGTACCTTTGTGACTCATGCAAAATGAACCTATTGTGATAACCAAAAATAGCTTTTTCAGCCTTTTATTCCTTGTTGTTTCCTATATATCTACAGGACAAGTTCATCTAGGATACACCCTTGACATTGATGATAGTTTTACACTACATCAGGATGTCATACAAATAATTACACAAGATTTACAAGGCACAACCCAAGAAATAAAGAATAATCTTCAAGGCACTATGTATTTTATAGTGAAAGAAAAAACAGAAGAAAACATTACACTCGACGTTGGTTTTAAATCTTTTTACATGAAAACTTCTTCTGAACAATTAGGAGGTGTTTTAGTAGAAATAGACACAGAAGCAGAAGAGCAAACCCCAGAAAGTAAAATGTTTATGGGCCTTATAGACTCCTCTATCGGAATTATTATTGATTACTCAGGAAAAATTATGGAGGTGCAAAATGGTGATACTTTCATCAATAATATGTTAAATGGGATGGGAATCACTGATCCTGCCATACTAGAACAAACTAAAAAGCAATTAGAAAAAGACTGGAGTGGTGAGGCTTTAGGAAGAAGTTTTGAACAGGTATTATTTAACTACCCTAATACAAAGGTCAAGCAAGGGGATTCTTGGAAGAATGAATTTGTATCTGAAACAGGATTAAATGCAACCAATACTTGGACACTTGATGCTATTGAAAATGATTCTTATAAAATTTCTGGAACAGCCGATGTGTTTATGAAAACAACCAATGCGCAAATTACTATGAATCTTTCTGGAACACAGCAAACAGATCTTGTTGCCGATTCTAAACATAAGTTTCCAATAAAAATAACAGTGATTTCTACTGTAGAAGGAGATGCCTATCCTCCATCAATGCCAGATTACAAAATACCAACCAAAATAGTATCTACAACCACGTACACAAGATTATAATATGTTTAATAAAAATATAAAATTAGTATTAGCAGTAGCAGTAATAGCACTTGCCGTATGGCAATTTACAGAGAATGAGATAGGAAATGGCATTATGTTCATTTTACTAGCCGGTATTTTTGTATTACTATATTTTAAAAATGAAATTATCATTCTTGCTTTTTTAAGACTCCGTAAGCAAGATTTTCCTGGGGCTCAAAAATGGTTAGGGAAGATTAGCAATCCAGAAGCAGCCCTTGTCACCAAGCAGCAAGGATATTATTATTACTTGCAAGGACTCATGGTCTCTCAAACAGATATGACACAGGCTGAAAAACACTTTAAAAAAGCAGTAGGTTTAGGATTGTCTATGAAAACAGATTTGGCGATGGCCAAATTAAACCTTGCGGGGATTGCCATGACAAAAAACCGAAAGCGTGAGGCACAAATACTTCTCAAGGAAGCCAAAAGTCTAGACAAGCATAATATGCTTGCAGAACAGATTAAAGTCATGGAACAAAACATGAAAAGAGCAGGACAACAACCAAAGCAACAATTTGGTGCTAGAGCAGGTCGTGGTGGACGCGGAGGTAGAAGATAATTAAGACTACTTCCTCAAAAAGTATTATTTGAAATAATCAAGAAGAGAAGAGAATAGTTCCAAATCGTATCTCAGATTCCTAGGTTACGATAAGCACAAGTATTCTAAAGCTTAAAACGTCTATTCCGAAGAAAAATAGATCACTTAAAGCTATTTGTACTCCTACTCTATCTTTAAAGACTACAAAAAAAAGGGCATGGTTTTAAAAATCATGCCCCTTTTTTATAATACTATAGATCTATGAGAAAAAACTACTTTCCTAAAGAATAATACCCTTCTTTAGGAATATCGATAAAATATTCTTTTCTAGACGAGTTATTAAGATGTGGTTCTCTCAACCAAGGGTTATGAAGTTTTAAAATCTTATAATTGATTCCAAAGCGCTCTGAGAAAGCCACAAAATCTGTAACCGCTGTATCTACTTTTACTTTGTAGGTAGGAATATTTTCATATAAATCTTGCTTTTTAAAATTGAATCCGTAGGTGGCGGGATGATTCATGATTTCTTTGAGTGCAATAATTCGGAATACATATCGCCCAGTTTCTTCCCCAAGCAATAAGTCATAATATGTACCTACATTTTGGCTTTTCATACGGTTATTAACTCCCGCAGGTCCGGCATTATAAGCTGCGGCTGCAGCTGTCCAACTTCCAAAGCGTTCTTTTGCTTTTTTGAGATATTGACAAGCAACTCGTGTAGATTTTTCAATATGATAGCGCTCATCTACATTATCATTTACTTCCAATCCATACTCTTTTCCAGTTGTTTTAAGAATTTGCCAAAATCCAGTAGCTCTGGCTGGAGAGACCGCCTGCGTAAGGCCACTTTCGATAACTGCCAAATATTTAAAATCGTCAGGAACTCCTTCAGCAGCAAGGATTGGTTCTATAATTGGAAAATACTTATGGGCCCTCTTAAAAAGTAATAAAGAATTAGATTGCCAGTAGGTATTGACAAGTAATTCTCTATCCATACGTTCTTTAATGTCGGGATTTTCAACAGGAACCGCTTCTCCAGCAAAGTTCAAACCCTCAGGTATTGGTAATGCGTATACATTGTAATCATTGACCAATTTCTCTTCTTTCTCTAGTTGCTCTGCGTCTACTTTTACCTCATCTTCGGGAAGTTGCATCGCATTTATAGTCACTATGACAACCGCCAATAGACCAATAACAGCAAATATGCGTTCAATTCTTTTCATAATTCATTAATTTAGAGACAAGTTAATCATTTTCAATAAGTCTTGGAAGATTTTCATTAAACCATTTGTATTTAGTTATCACCATAATATGCGATCCTCCGGGTATAGTAATACAATTTTTGATATACTTAATAGGAAAAATACGATCTGCATCTCCATGAATATGGATAATATTTGGGTCAGGCACTTCTTGATCCCAACATACCATTTCTTTTACAGCCCAACTCATATAGTGCCGATCATTCATAGAGAGGTACTTTTGATATAAAGCCACCCGCTCTTTTACAGTTTCCCCAAAGGCATATTTAGCTAAGGTATCTACATCTTCTATAAGCCGAGTAGGGAGTAATGCATACAGTTTTAGCTTTCGCGAAAGCTTCATACGTCGGGGTAACTCCATTTTTGACTTTACACTACTCACGATAATGAGCTTCTTTAGTTGTATATGTTTTGCCATTTCTTGCACCAATAAACCTCCAAAACTAACGCCTAGCAACACGCTATCGGGATGCGTTATAAAAGCAGTCATTCGTTTTGCATAATCAGCTATAGCTTCTTTAGGTTTAGGAAGTTGCCATTCCAAAAGGTGTATTTCAAACCGATCTTTAGGCAAAGCGATGTGCTCAAAAATAGATGGATTTGCCGCCATCCCAGGCATCAAGTAGAGATGTGTCATCTATCTTTAGTATAAGGGTTTAACATAATTTAAAACGCTATGTAGGTATTTTTTTGTACCTTTGCAAGAACTTAATATTAAGAAATCTAAAAGTTATTAAAAACACTGTTACATAAGCGTTTTAAAATCTCCTTGACAAAATTAAAAAGAGATTTCTTAAATACTCACAATAATACTATAAATACCCTAATATATTCACAAATTTATGGAAGCAATGACAGTAATTGAATTGACAGATAATGAGTTCCTGAGACAATTTGAAGCTACTTTTGATGAGAAAATGGCTAAAATTGAATACTCGTTACAGGAAAGAAAAATCTTTCTAACTAAAATTATGATGCCAGAAGGAACAGAAGCACATATGAATGATTTTATCGTTTCCGTGTTTAATGAAGTAGAAGAGCGTAACATTAGCCTTGTCCCTACGAGTCCTGAAATTGCAAAATTTATGAGATCAAATCGTCGTAAATACAAAAAATTATTACCTGTTGGGATAAATATCTAACTCAACTCACAATTAAAAGCCAAACCCTGTACATTTTATTTACAGGGTTTTTTTATGCCATATCATCACTAAACATCTGTTAAATATTCTGTCTTAGAAGAAAATAACAAGCATTTATCTTCATCACAATTTGTTACTTACTAAAAAATAGTTTCGTTTCACTAAAGAAATTGTGCGTCTCTCCACTTTGTTTTTACTTTTAAAAAGTCTACAACCCTCCTTGTAGACAGTAACACTAACTCAAAAATAAAAACGCCCATGAAAAAACCATCCTATATATATTTGATATGCATTTTATGTATGTGTGCATGTGGATCTGATCTTAGCCCCTCTGAAGAAAAAATAAAGAATGAAGTTTCTAGTATTTATCTAGCAGATGCTACTTTTGAAGACATTAAAAATGCCACATTAGGTGATACAGAAAATCTACATGTAAAAAATATAAATGTATCAAGAAGCCCTGTTTTAGATACTCTAGGCAGCACATTTGCTTTAAATAGTATTGCTACTATAGCTTATGAAAACTTATCACAAGAAGAAAGAAACATGTATGATTACATAGGCTTAGAAATTGCTCAAAAGAGTGGAGAAGCAAACCCTTTCTCGTTTAAAACAAACACATTAGAAAAAATAAACAACACAAAAAAAGTAGCTTATCAATTTGCTGATGCCATTTCTAGTGCTTCTTTTAAAAATATGGAGTCTATTCTAGATACGGGCCAAGCACCTGCAGAAGCTGCAGCTGTACTACAAAATTATTTTAAGGAATTAACCGTGTCAGCTGGAGCAATTGAAAGCTATTATTTTTACGGTGTGGGACAGGGAGAACACCAATCTAATAAGTTTTACACACACTTAGGAAAATTCACCTATAAGAATGGAATGACTCAAAATTTCTTTGTCAATGTTTTTGAGGGAGATGTTGTTACAAAAGGATATAATGTAAGCCCCATCAACAAATAGCAGGCAAGTCATTGATTAGGTGTGATGCACGAATGTAGAAACAAAATCAAAACGCACCATACCATCATCATCTATCTTCGTAAGATCTACATGATGTAATGTATTCACAAGCTCTGGATTCCACGGAGCTTTTACTTTGACATAGTTTTCAGTAAATCCATGAATGTACCCTTCCTTATTTTCGCCTTCAAACAGCACTGTACGTCGGGTTCCTAATTGAGACTCATAAAACGCGCGTCGTTTCTTAACAGAAAGTCCACGTAGCATTTTACTGCGTTTACTACGTACATTTTTAGGTACTACCCCTTCCATGGTAGCGGCTGTGGTATTATCTCGTTCTGAATAGGTAAATACGTGTAAGTACGAAATATCCAGTTCGTTCAAGAAATTATAGGTTTCTAAAAAATGAGCGTCTGTTTCCCCTGGAAACCCTACAATCACATCTACTCCAATACAGGCATGTGGCATGACTTCTTTTATTTTTGTCACCCGATCTACATACAATTCCTTGCGATATCTACGGCGCATAAGTCCTAAAATTTCATTGCTTCCACTTTGTAAAGGAATATGAAAATGAGGCACAAAAGCACGTGAATTTGCCACCACATCTATGGTCTCATTTTTCAATAAATTCGGTTCTATAGAAGAGATGCGTAAACGCTCAATCCCATCTACTTTATCTAGGGCTATTACTAGTTCTAAAAAGGTATGTTCGTGTTTTTTATTTCCAAACTCCCCTTTCCCGTAGTCTCCAATATTCACACCTGTTAATACAATCTCTTTGATATCTTGCGCAGCGATTTCTGAGGCATTTTTAAGCACATTTGTCAGGGTATCACTTCGAGAGATTCCTCTAGCCAACGGAATCGTACAATAGGTGCATTTATAATCGCAACCATCTTGCACTTTTAAAAATGCACGCGTACGATCTCCCACAGCGTAAGAACCTACATAAAAATCGGCTTCTTCTATTTCACAAGAGTGTACTTCGCCATGATCATTTTTAGATAAATCGTTAATGTAATCGGTAATCTTAAACTTTTCGGTCGCTCCTAACACAAGATCTACGCCATCTACTGCCACCAACTCTTCTGGTTTCAGTTGCGCATAACACCCTACGGCAGCTACAAACGCCTCGGGGTTTGCTTTTTGCGCTTGCTTTACAATCGTTTTAAAACGCTTATCTGCATTTTCAGTCACACTACACGTATTAATCACATAAATATCTGCGGATTCAGAAAAATCCACACGATCAAACCCCTCGTCTGTAAAATTACGAGCAATCGTAGAGGTTTCTGAAAAATTTAATTTACAACCTAAGGTATAAAATGCAACTCTCTTGCGTGTATCCATGCGTACTAAAAATAAGTAGGCAAAATTACGATTTTTAATTGGAAATGGCAGGAGTGGTAAGTTTGAAGAGTGCTGGGTGCTAGGTGCTGGGTGCTGGGTGCTGGGTGCTGGGTGCTGGGTGCTGGGTGCTGGGTGCTGGGTGCTGGGTGCTGGGTGCTGGGTGCTGGGTGCTGGGTGCTGGGTGCTGGGTGCTGGGTGCTGGGTGCTGGGTGCTGTAATATTTTAAAAAATTGTAACTTATCCAACTAAGATAGAAGCTAATGAGTTTTAAGTTTGAGAAATTAAATATTTGGAAAGAAGCCATGACTTTAGGCGAGGATATCAATTCCCTAGCCGATACGTTCCCAAAAAAGGAACTTTATAATTTATCATCTCAAATTCGACGAGCTACGGACTCCATAGCACTTAATATTTCTGAAGGAAGTATTCTACAATCTGATCCTGAACAAAGGCGGTTTTTAGGGTATTCCATTCGATCTTTAGCCGAAGTAGTTACCTGTTTATATAAAGCTAAAAACAGATCGTATATTAATGATGACGTTTTCAAAAAGAAATACGACTTTTGCTATAAATTAATGAATATGATGATTGCTTATCGTAATAAATTTAATTCTTGAAAACACCCAGCATCCAGCATCCAGCATCCCTCATAAAGTTCTATATACTATGTGGATTTCTTTCCATGATAGTAACAGGATGCTCTTCCAACGATTCCCAAAACCGTGATCATCTCGTATTCAGGTACAATGAGCAGTACCAAATCTCAACTTTAGATCCTGCGTTTGCTCGTAATCCGTCGATTATTTGGCCCACCAATCAGCTTTTTAACGGACTCGTACAGTTAGATGACTCCCTCAACATTCAACCAGACATTGCCAAAAACTGGCACATCTCTGATGATGCGCTCCAATATACCTTTACGCTAAGAGATGACGTTCCATTTCATAAACATGCTCAATTCAAAACCAAAGACAGCACGCGGTATGTCACTGCAACAGATTTCGCCTATAGTTTTAACAGACTCACCGATGCGTCGGTGGCATCGCCTGGAAGCTGGGTGCTCAGCAACGTAGATCATTACAAAGCCTTAAATGACAGCACTTTTCTCATTCAACTCAAACAACCTTTTCCTGCCTTTTTAGGCCTACTCAGCATGCGTTACTGCTCTGTCGTTCCTAAAGAAATTGTTGATTTCTACGGTAATGATTTTCGTTCCAATCCTATCGGGACAGGCCCTTTCAAGTTCAAACGTTGGGAAGAAGGTGTGAAGCTCGTCTTGCGCAAAAATGAACTATATTATGAACGAGATGAAGCTGGGAATCAACTCCCCTATCTCGAAGCCGTTGCCATCACCTTTTTACCTGATAAGCAGAGTGAATTTCTTCAATTTGCACAAGGCAATCTAGATTTCCTTAACTCCCTTGACCCCTCTTATAAAGACGAATTATTAACCGCTTCTGGACGCTTGCGCGAAAAATACCAAAACGAAGTCAACCTCAGTGTGAGTCCGCAATTGAATACGGAGTACATCGGATTTTACTTAGACAGTAACACCAAAGAAGTCCAGTCAGAACTGCTTCGGAAAGCCATTAACTATGGTTTTGATCGTCAAAAAATGATTACCTATTTACGTAATGGGATCGGCAAACCTGCCGAACATGGATTTATCCCGATGGGATTGCCTGGATTTGACTATATAAAAGGGTACACCTACAATCCTACGCTTTCGCGAAAGCTGATCCAACAATACAAAAAAGAGAGTGGAAATATGAATCCTATGATTTCAATAGGAACCAATAGTCAGTACCTAGATATTTGCGAATACATACAGCGCGAACTCCAAAAAGCGGGGCTTCGTGTAGAGATTAATGTGATGCCACCGTCTACGTTGAGACAGATGAAAAGTAGTGGCGAGTTGGATGCTTTTCGCGCAAGCTGGATCGCCGATTACCCAGATGCCGAAAATTATTTAAGCTTATTTTACAGCAAGAACTTCACTCCCAATGGCCCCAATTACACCCATTTTAAAAGTGCTACCTACGACTCCATTTATGAACACAGCCTCTCTATGGTGGATGTAGAAACGCGTAAACTGGAGTATAAAAAAATGGACAGTATCATTATAGCACAATCACCTATTATCCCATTGTATTATGATGAAGTAGTTCGCTTTACGCGAAAAAACATAAGCGGCTTGACGCCTAATCCCCAGAATTTTTTGGTGTTGAAGCGGGTGAAGAAGGCTAAGATGTAATTTCTAGTATCGTAATTTCGAAAGAATGAGTGACGAGTGACGAGAAATCGCATCATAGTGAGTCTATTTTAAATTATTAACTCCTTAGCCGCTTGTGTGATCTCTCCTATCGTCGAGATGACTATTAACTTGAATTTATTATCATTTTGAGATAGCAATAAGAACTCATAGAATGGTAATACTGTAACATTTCATCATTTTCTACTACCCATATACTGTAACTAACACAGAATGATTATGGGAGGAGAAGGAAGCATGATGGCTGCAATGGCAAGCCTCAAAGCAAACAGAGCACTTAAAAACAAACGTAGAAAAGAGAAGTTTTCTTTAGTCTCCTCTACCAATGAAAACTGGGTAGACCCCAAACAACCTACCGCAGAGCAATTACTAGAAATTCGTACACGCATACGGAAAGAAGAAAAAGCAAGACGTGTAAAAACCGTGATACTTACGTTGATTATGATCGTGATTTTTTGTTTAGGTATTATTTACATAACGAGCAATTAAACACAGAGAGCGATGAGAAGAATACATATGGGCAGTGTTGGTTTTGCAGCTTTAGGGAAGACAAAGTACGAGGTATGAATGACGAAATACGAATTTTGAAGTGAAAAACAAAACTCTCAGAAAGAGTAAGTCCTAAACTATTAAAAAAGATGAAAGCTAGGGTTTAAAGAATGCTTTAAAAAGCATCATGACAACAAGTACTAGTTTCATGATTGTGATACTCAGTATCTACTTTCTTATTACTAACTACTAAACATACAGCTATGCCATTTGGAGAATCTATGATTACGACATTACGGAGTAACAAAAGAAAAAATGTAAATGATACCTTTTTAAAAAATGGCGTGACTACTTTAAAGGATAGGCAAAAGGGAAATTTTGATCACAAAAAAGCAAGTCCAGAGCTTTTACTCAAGATCAAAACCGAAATACAAGAAAAAAGACGAAAAAGAAATAAGAAACTACTCTTAATAGGTGGAATAATTTTTTCACTACTAGCGACATGCCTATGGTATTTAAAATACTTCGATTATATATAACTATATCTTTATACCATAAAATAAATAAGAACATTTAAAAAGAACGACTATGATATTTGGAGGAAGCGCAATAGGGGCTAATCAATCATTGAATGCTAATAGAGCATTACTGGCTAAACGAAAAAGGGGCAAACTCTCTTTTGTCTCATCTAAAATTGAAACAAATCGGTTTACTAAAAAAGCAACACCAGAACAATTACAAGAGATTAGAGATCGTATTCAAAAAGAAAAGAAACAAGAGCAAATTAAAAGCATCTTAATAACCATTGTTGCTTTAGCCATTCTTTATCTAATAGCCACTTCAATAGATTGGCATTGGTTGTTTAAAAACTTTAAAAGTTGATTAGCTTTTCTAACTTTATGTGCGATCTCTCCTAAAGTTTATCCTGAGCGAAGTCGAAGGATCGAGATAACTCAAGATATACATCTAAAAAAACTAACGACTAACAGCCAACGATTAATTGCTATTTCGCGAACCTGCCTCGTCGGCAGGCAGGAGCAAAACAAAACTATTCCCTACGATACTGCTTGGTCTCTTCAAAGACATGATTCAAAATCGCCTCATCTTGATCCGTCAATTCGATGTCTCGACGTGCCATGGCAATACGAGCGGTTTCAAACGCTTTTTTAGGAAGGTGTGTTACAAAACCACCTGCCCCACCCCACTGGAATGACGGTACAAAATTGCGCGGAAAACCACTTCCAAAAATATTGGTAGCAACCCCCACTACAGTCCCTGTATTAAACATGGTATTGATCCCACATTTACTATGATCTCCCATCATGAGTCCGCAAAATTGCAAACCAGTATCTGCAAAACGTCCCGTCTCATAATCCCATAATTTTACAGACGCATAATTATTTTTAAGATTGGAATTATTACTATCAGCTCCGATGTTACACCACTCGCCTAGCACTGCGTTTCCTAAAAACCCATCATGTCCTTTACTAGAATAGGCAAAGAGCACAGAATTACTCACCTCTCCTCCTATTTTACAATAGGGACCAATAGTAGTTCCGCCATAAATTTTAGCGCCCATTTTTACGGTAGCATGCTCACATAAAGCAAATGGACCACGGATCATGGAGCCTTCCATGATTTCGGCATCTTTTCCTATATAAATAGGACCCGCTTCTGCGTTGAGCGAACATAAAGGCAATTTGGCACCCTCTTCTATAAAGATATCGGCCGCATTGAGAGCAACGACTCCTTGCGGAATGGGCTCTGAGGTTCTTCCTTCGGTAAGTAATGCAAAATCTTCGGCAATAGCACGGGCATTTTTTGAGAAAATATCCCACGTGTATTGTATTTTAAAGAGATCTTCAAACGTATATTCAATCACCTCATAGGTATCGAAATCTACTTCCTGATCTTCTTTTGTATAAAAGGCAATGACCGCATCACCATCAAAAATAGCTTGTCCTTCGCTCATTCCTTTGACAATGGTGACCAAGTTAGGTGTCGGCAAATACGACGCATTAATCATTACATTTTCAGGAAACTCGACCATAGGCCATTTTTCACTCAAATGTTCTTCAGTTACCGTGGAAGTAGTAGATCCTAAAAAGTGTTCCCATTTTTCTCGTATCGTTAAAATCCCGATGCGAATATCGGCTACGGGACGGGTGTAGGTAAATGGTAATAATTGATTACGGACAGTTCCGTCAAAAAGGATATAGTTCATAACAAATACGAAATTAGGTATTAGACATACGAAAGTAGAAATTAGAAATTAGAAAAACGAAGGTAGGGCTATGAAGTTATAGGAAAGATCGCATGAAAATCATTATTATGACCGCACCTTGACGGTCCACTCAAAATTAAATTCGCTTACTTGAATTCCTTCTTTGTTGGTTCCTACAGATTTCATCCAACAGGTTTGCCCTTCGCTAGTAGCAATCGCTTTGGCGATGGTTTCCTTAATCTTAGTGCCGTCATTACACGTAAATGTAATACGTCCAGTCGCTTTTTTGGTAAATGTAGCATTATTAGAAGCCACCAACATAGATATTTTATGGTCACTATTTCTAATATAAGAGATCACCAAGGCTCCGGTAGAAAGCTCTGCAGCCATTCCTTGTACAGCCCAAAACATACTTTTAAACGGATTTTGATTAATCCACCTATGTGTTACCTGCACTGTACTGCTAGCTTCATTTATTGTTTTTAGTCGTACACCAGTCAACCAAGCAGCGGGCAACTTAAGCATGGTAAACATATTAAATTTACTAGGACTAACATTCTTCATGTCTTCTATTTTATGCAAAAATAGTGATTAATTAGTCGCTTGCCTCTTTCGAAAAATCATTGAATCAAAATAAATTTTAAAATAATAAAATTTTTAAAAAATCAATCAAGCACCTATTTAACAGTCACTTAAATCCAATGTCATCAAAACATAAAAGTTAATAAAATGTTAATTTTTAGTACTATGCGTAACATAATACCTTTTTAAAGACATATATTTGTATAAGAAATTAGTAAGTAATGGAAAGCACCGTAACCACACATCAAAAAAATCTAAGCACATTTATACACTTATCTACCTTTAGTAAGTGGTTTATTCCTTTTGGAAATTTGATTGCCCCTCTTATTTTATGGAGCGCTCAAAAAAACAAATCACGTTTTGTAGACAAACACGGAAGGGATGCTATTAATTTTCAATTAAGCATTCTTATTTACACGATTGCCTTGGTGGTGATCAGTATTCCGTTTTTTGTTTGGCAAATTATCAAGTTAGAAGGCAGCAATACACATATTACCTTTAATGATCATTTTCATACACATGGTGATTTTGCAAGTGCAAGTACCCTACTTATAATTGCCATTATTGTAGGTACGTTGGCTATAGGGCTTGCGATTCTTGAAATTGTAAGTGTTATTTCGGCAGCTATTAAGGCATCCAATGGGGAGAATTATAAATATCCGTTCACAATCAACTTCATCAAGGCTTCGGTTACAGAAGAGGCCATCTCCCATGAAGAGAACGACACACAAGGGACAGAAGACTCAGAAAGTCAGCAGTAACTAGTGATGGGTACGCTTTCGCGAACCTGCCTGACGGCAGGCAGGAGCGGACTCAAAAAGAATTCATCATCAATCACAATCAATGTTTCCTTACTTAGTAAAGGACATCAATCAAAAAAGCCTCTTTTTAAAAGAGCGATCAAAAAATGAACAGTTTAACGCATATTAAAATGGAAATCTATGAAGGTTGAAAACACCAAAGCACAGATGCGTAAAGGCGTGCTAGAGTATTGCATCCTGTCTGTATTAAAAGATGACGATGCTTACGTAGCCGAAATCTTAGACACACTCAAAGATGCTAAATTACTCGTGGTAGAGGGGACTATTTACCCACTACTCACACGACTTAAAAATGCAGGATTGCTTAACTATCGCTGGGAAGAATCCACAAGCGGCCCCCCACGTAAGTACTATGGACTTACGGAGACAGGACAACTCTTTTTAAATGAACTCACAACCACCTGGGATGAATTACAAACCGCAGTAACGGTAGTAACCTCAACAAAAAAATCAAAAAAATGAACAAGACAGTAAATATAAATTTAGCCGGTATTTTCTTTCATATAGATGAGGATGCGTATGCCAAATTACAACGCTATCTCACTGCGATCAAACGTTCATTTGAAGGCGTTACAGGAGAAGATGAAATTATCGCTGATATTGAAGCGCGTATTTCTGAGCTTTTTAGTGACAAAATTCAGGATGCACGTCAAGTCATAAGTACCAAAGAGTTAGACGAAGTGATTGCCGTCATGGGACAGCCTGAAGATTATATGGTAGATGACGATATCTTTGAAGATGCACCTACTGCAAAAAAGCAGAAAAGAACACAATCTTCTGGCTCAGGAAAAAAACTATTTAGAGATACAGAAAATGCCTACATAGGCGGCGTGTCTAGTGGGTTAGGTCACTATTTTGGGATTGATTCTTTATGGATTCGTCTCGGATGGGTTGCCTTAGTTCTTATAGGATTTGGGTCTCCTATTTTAATCTATATCTTATTATGGATTTTGATGCCAGAAGCAGCATCTACAGCCGATAAACTCTCTATGACGGGAAAGGCAGTTAACATTGACAATATCCAAGAAAAAGTAAAAGAAGGATTTGAAAATGTGGCTGACGCGGTAAAAAATGTAGATTATGATAAGTTTGGAAACCAAGCAAAAAAAGGAGCTCAGGGTTTTTTTCAAACCTTAGGAACTATTATTATGTTCTTTTTAAAGGTGCTCGCTAAAATATTTGGAGTCCTTTTTATGATTACAGGAGCAGCGGTTGTAATCTCCTTATTTGTAGGATTATTTACCGCAGGTACGTTTGATCTCTTTTATGGAGACTTAGGGAACTACGGAGATTTTATACATACGGCAGGTTTACCACTCTGGTTAGTGTCGCTACTAACATTCTTTGCGGTAGGGATTCCTTTTTTCTTCCTATTCTATTTAGGATTAAAAATACTAGCAGGTAATTTAAAATCAATGCCGCTTGCAGGAAAATTATCGCTCTTAGGGGTATGGTTATTATCTGTAATTGGTCTGGGCGTTTTAGGAATACGTGAAGCTACAGAACACTCATTTACAGGAAAAGTCACTACGCAAGAGACGCTTGCAATCACTGCAAACGACACATTAACACTTCGCATGAAAGGGAGTGATCTACTTCCGGGAGAGCTACGTCGTTCTAACAATTTCCTGATGGAGTATGACACTAATGGTGAGCGTATATATATGAGACGTAATGTGCGTTTGATTGTACGAAGTACTACAGAGGATACTGCCTACTTAAAAATTCAAAAAGAAACCAATGGGCGCAACTTTTCTGCTGCAAAAGAAGAGGCTAGTCGGATTGATTACAACTTTGAAGTGGTAGACAACACCCTATATCTAGATGGCTTTTTCACTACAGAAGCAAGTAGCAAATTTAAAAGCCAGGAAGTACAGGTGATTTTATACCTACCTGAAGGCATCACACTTTATGCAGATGATAATACGTATAGCTATCACCGAAATGATAGTCGTTATAGAGATCTACTTGAAAATGGAAATGAAGAGAAGTACCTATTACTAAAAAGAGGCGAATTAATCTGTGAGGGTTGTTCTGATACGAATACTAGTTCGTCTTCTCGTAGGGAAAGAGAAGACAGTTGGGAACAACGATCGTACATAGAAGGGGAAGAAATTCCTGATTGGGAAAGAGATGAGCCTATAGAAAAAACAACCGAAAAAGAAGTTGAAACAGTCATGAAGAAAGATAGTATCTAAAAAAAGGTAGTACGATTCATTCATCAATCAAAAAATAAACAATGAATTATTTAAAAATCATCCTACTTATTGCCTTCATCCCTATAACAGGCGTAGGACAAGTTGCTCAAGATTCTGAGTTGTTTAAAACCATCTCAGATCTTGATCAACACTATTTTGACGCCTATAATACATGCGACCTTAAGACACAGGCTTCATTATACGCAGAAGACATTACGTTTTATCATGACAAAGGCGGAGTAAGCACAGTAAAGCAGGATATTCTAAACAGTATAGAAAAAAACATTTGTAACAAGGTAACGAGAACACTTGTTACAGGAAGTTTGGAAGTACACGAGATCAAAAATTTTGGAGCAGTTGCCATGGGACTACATACATTTTTTAATAATCAGGAACCTAACGCTCCTTCAAAACCTAGTAAATTCATTATGATCTGGCGACACGTAGATACGCGATGGGAAATAGTAGAAGTCATCAGTCTGCATTAAAATAGCAACTACCTCGGGGCAAGCCCACGAGGCATTAACAAGAAACTGAATTTTAATTTCGAGGCAAGCCTCAGTGTATTAAACCCTTTGGCGGTGCCAATAAAATCATCCATCAAAAAACAATCAATGACCATTTATAAATCAATAATAATTGCGCTTTTCATTCCTTTTATAGGGATTGCTCAAGTAGATCTAGATTCTGAATTATTTTTAGAATTAGAAAAAATGGATACCCTTCTTTTTGAAGAAGGATTCAATAATTGTAGTAAAGAAGCCATGGAAGCGGCTTTAAGTGAAGATCTAGAGTTCTTTCATGACAACGGAGGAATTACCAAAGGGAAACCGGCATTTATTACTTCTTTTCTAACTAATATGTGTGATGCCAATAAAAAACCCATTCGCAAATTAGTTCCTGAGAGTCTTACCGTTTTTCCACTTCGTGAAAATGGAACACTATACGGCGCGATTCAAAAAGGAGTACATGAGTTCTTTATTAAGGAACCAGGAAAAGAACTATATAAAACCCAAGTGGCTCAATTCACGCACTTATGGATTAAAGAAGAAACAGGATGGAAAATATCTAGAGTATTAAGTTATGATCATAAAGCGCCAGAAACCGATACAAAAGGTATTACCGTTCCAATAGAAGTACTCACTCGATATGCAGGAAATTATAAAGCACCACAAACAGGAAACATAATCATATCTATAAAAGAAGGTGTGATGCATCTTGATGCTGGAGAGATGCAAACAGATTTGATCACAAAGTCATCGATTCTTTTTGCTCATCCTCAAGCCCCTATCGAACTAAAATTTGTGTCCAACCCAGATGGTAGTATAAAGAAATTTGTTGTACTAGAAAACGGTAAGGTTGTAGAAGAGGCCCAACGAATAGAACGTTAACTAAGAGAAAGTAAACAGACATGAAACTAAACCTCACATTTAAAAATCGATTATTATTTACGGTCATCGTAAGTATCTTGATGTGGACTTTTTTGGCTTGGGACTATGTTCATGAAGGAGTCCCTACACATTACATATTACATAATGATGACTTACCTGGGTTTTCAAATTGGTGGGGAGCCATTACCATACCTCTAGTGACTTGGGGACTATTGTACCTTGTACACCTAAGAACAGGTAAAGAGGGTTCAAAAAACGAATCGTCCTCTATCCTATATGGATTTGTAGGATTTCTTCTGTACGCTGTCCTAGTCTCTTATCTTTTTAGTACAGTGACTGGTTCTGAAAATATTCTTTTTTATATGGCTTTAGGTCTTATTGCACTCTCGTTTTTGGTGCCTATCTATAAACCAGAATGTTTGTTAGGATATATATTAGGGATGACTTTTACGTTTGGCCCCATCCTTCCATTGCTTTTTGGCGTTATTTTTTGGACAGTGTATATCATTGCATACAAACTTCCTAGAGGTATCATTAGATATTATGGAAATAAAAAATACAACTCAACCTAAAAAAATAACAGTTGGGGAGGTTATGCTTTCGCGAAAGCGTAAAACACCGCACTTTTACAATGTAATAAAGAGGAATCATTCATCAATCAATCAATCAATCAATCAATCATAAATCATAATTTATCAATCATCAATCAATTATCTAATCAAAAAACAACTGACTCATGACAACACTCATTAAATTTATTATCGGGGTACTTACTTCACTTTTGGTCACATCGTGTGTATTTAACGGCAATTTTGGTCAAGTGAGAGGAAACGGAAATGTACAAACAGAAAATTTTAATATCTCTCAAGATTTTGACGGCGTTTCTGCCGGAAATGGCTGGGATGTATATTTAGAAAAAGGAACAGAAGTATCTGTTATTGTAGAAGCAGATGAAAATATCATTGAACTTGCTGATATTTACGTAAAAGGAAATACGCTAAAAATCTATTCTGAAAAGAATATAGGAAATGCCACTTCAAAAAAAGTGTATGTGACCTATGTAGGTAACTTACAGTCCATAAAAGCAAGTAGCGGAGCAGATATTGTGACCAAAGAAGTTTTAAAAGGAGAAGAACTGAGTCTAAATGTATCTAGCGGAGGATCTATAAAAGCTGAAGCTATTGTGCGTAATATAGATACTGGGGTAAGTAGTGGTGGTACTATACGCCTTGCAGGAAGCTCAGAAAAACTAGACGCAAGTGTCTCTAGTGGTGGTACTATAAATGCCAAAGAATTGAGAGCAAAATATGCTACTGCAAAAGCTTCTAGCGGAGGAACTATGGATATTAGAGTAACCGATAAACTATATGCACGTGCTTCTAGTGGCGGCGATATTGATTATTGGGGAAATCCTAAAGAAGTGGATAAACCAAGGAAAAGTGTTTCTGGAGGAAGTGTAGACGCAAAAGATTAATACATAACCTACACAATAAAATAACCAATCTAAATATGTGTGCAATCACTGCTCTTGATTCACACAAAAGCCCGCAAATTTTGCGGGCTTTTTAAATGATATGAATTCGCACTTCAAAGGAAGTAGATTTTTATTGAAATATAAAAGAGAATTTTAAGCCTCTGCTTCTACCTCACTCTCTTTTGCTGCTAAGTATCTTTCTGCATCTAGTGCTGCCATACACCCGGTACCCGCTGCAGTAATCGCCTGACGATATACGTGATCTGCTGCATCTCCAGAGACGAATACACCTGGTACATTTGTTTTTGCTGTTCCAGGTTTATTGATAATATATCCTGTTTTGTCAAGATCTAAATAGTCTTTAAAAATATCTGTGTTGGGTTTATGACCAATAGCTACAAAAAATCCTGTGGCAGGAATCTCGTGTTTCTCATTTGTTTGGTTATTAAATACACGTACCCCTGTCACCACTTGTCCGTCTCCTAATACTTCGTCTGTCTCTGTATTGTAGAGGATTTCGATATTTGGTGTATTCTTCACACGAGCTACCATAATCTTCGATGCTCTAAATTCGTCACGACGAACAAGCATCGTGACCTTTGAACAAAGTTTAGATAAGTAATGTGCTTCTTCAGCTGCAGAATCTCCAGCTCCTACAATCACTACTTCTTGATTCTTATAGAAAAAACCATCACAAATCGCACAGGCAGATACTCCTCCTCCGAGATTTAAATACTTTTGCTCAGATTCAAGTCCTAGATACTTTGCAGTAGCTCCTGTTGAAATGATAATGGTATCCGCATGAATTTCTGTCTCTCCATTCACCCATACTTTATGTACATCTCCAGAAAAATCAACTTTAGTGATCCATCCGTCACGTACATCTGTATCAAATCGTTTTGCTTGATTCATAAATTCAATCATCATAGCAGGTCCCGTAATTCCATCTGGATATCCTGGAAAATTCTCTACTTCAGTGGTTGTTGTTAGTTGACCTCCTGGTTGCATTCCCTGATATAAAACAGGTGCCATATTTGCTCTTGCTGCATAAATAGCAGCTGTATATCCAGCAGGACCAGATCCTATAATTAAGCATTTTACGTGTTCGATTTCCATATTTTTTAAGCTTTCGCGAATCTACCTCCCAGCAGGCAGGAGCGTATGTGTTTTACAGACGCTGATTCACTTGTTAATTTAAATACTAAAGTAAGACTACAAAAGTAGCTTTTTATGCAGTTACCTTACAAAAAATCTTATCAAGAAAACTAATGAGTTAATAACAGTATGCAATGATCTTACTATCTAAAAATATCAGATAATGACAAGGATCATGTACATTTGCGTAACTTAGTATTACATTTCTAAAAAATATAGTATGAAAACCAATCTCTTTTTCATTTTACTACTCACGATCACAGGTGTAAGCTGTGCACAAGAAACACGAACAAACGATTTTGAACTGATTCAAAACGATAATTACACCATAGAAATGGTGGTTCCTGAACTAATCAACCCTTGGGGTCTTACCTTCTTACCCGACGGAGCCATGCTTATTACAGAAAAAAGTGGCGAGCTGATTCATTTTAAAGACAGTACAAAAACAATAATTACAGGTGTTCCAGAAGTCTCTGCTCGTAATCAAGGAGGATTACTAGATATAAAGGTACATCCTGACTATAAAAATAACGGTTGGATATACATCACCTACTCGTCTGTAGAAGGCGAGGAAGAAGGTGCACATACCGCCTTAATGCGTGCGAAACTTGAAGGGACATCCCTCGTAAATCAAGAAGTCCTTTACAAAGGAGCGCCAAACACAAGAAAGAGTCATCATTTTGGTTCTCGTATTTCATTTGACAATAAAGGGCATGTTTTTTTTACCATAGGGGATCGTGGTGATCGTGATACAAATCCGCAAGATATCACTCGTGATGGCGGGAAAGTATACCGACTTAACGAAGATGGAAGTATTCCTAAAGACAATCCATTTGTTGGGCAAGCTGACGCCAAAGAAGCGATCTGGTCGTATGGTCACCGTAACCCACAAGGAATGGCTATTCATCCAAAAACAGGAGACATTTGGACCCATGAACATGGACCGCGTGGTGGTGATGAAGTAAACATTCCCGAAGCAGGAAAAAATTATGGATGGCCTGTCATCTCTTACGGAATCAATTACAGCGGCACCTCATTTACCGAGATCACAGAAAAAGAAGGAATGGAACAACCTATTTATTACTGGGTACCATCTATCGCACCTTGTGGAATGGACTTTGTGTCTGATAGCAAATATCCCGAACTTGATGGAAGTTTACTCGTAGGCTCGCTTAAATTCAAGTATGTAGAACGCCTCATTTTAAAAGGAAATACCATCGTAGGTCGTGAAAAATTATTGACAGATGCAGGACGTATGCGTAATGTTGTTATGGGACCAGATGGATTTATATATCTAGGTATCGAAGGTGTGGGTATTGCTCGTATAGTAAAAAAATAATATGAAAAAAATAATCACACTCGGTTGTGTAGGGCTTATCCTTATGGGATTTACGTTCCATACAGAAACTGCTACCTATACACCCCAAGATCCGCTTAAAGAAAGTATGGAAAGAGGTGCTGTTGTATATACAGACTATTGCATTCAGTGTCATTTGGGAAAAGGTGAAGGAATTCCTGGAACATTCCCTCCTTTAGCTAAATCTGACTGGCTTACTAAAGACAATATCACAAACGCTATTCAGGTAGTGAAATATGGACAAACAGGCGAAATTACTGTCAATGGAGAAACCTACAATGGTGTCATGGCAGCACTAGGCCTTTATGATGATGAAGTCGCCGATGTGATGAATTACATTCTAAATAGTTGGGGAAATTCTCATGATCAAATGATTACGGAAGATCAAGTAAAACAAGTAACGAAAGACTAATCCTTTTAAGCTTAGTTTCTGCCTTTTTTTGCTTTCGCGAAAGCGTAATTTTTAAAAATAAATGGAATTACATCACTCTTTACTACAATATTGAGACAAACTTAAAATACAGAAATTATTAGTGTATCCTTTCAGTGACCATATATAATGTAATCTAGATAATTATAAAATAGGTACAGTGACAGAAAATAAAGAACCTAAAACTATTGCTATCGTTGGTTGTGGTCCTCGAGGGTTATCTGCTTTAGAAAGTTTATATGCTGAGGCAGCAAAAACCAATACAATTATATATAGTTTGGTATTTGAAAAAACTGCGCATCCAGGTGCTAGTCCTGTGTATGATATCAATCAAGAAGATAGTAATTGGTTAAACGTTGCAGAAAGAGCTTTAGATATTCAGGATCGAGAAAAAATAATTTTTGATACCTTTTCTATCCCTGCGTTTCCAACGTTTCAAGAATGGATAGGCTATTCTGATGAAGAGTCAAACGCGACTGACGTTGATATATTTCCACTTCGTTCTACAATGGGAATGTATTTAAACGAGCGGTATAAGAGTATTGCAGATGTTTTATTAGAGAAAGGATTATTAACCTATATCCAAGGGGAGGTACAAGCTATGTATCCTGATCATCATCAGGTTAAAATTGATGTGATTGGCGGACAACATTTTATAGCAGATGAAGCGGTGTTAACTATAGGACATCAACCTATTGAGCTTGATGAACAACTGGCTACATGGAACGAACAGGTTATAAATATGAATACGCCTGTACTTTTCACGCAGCCATATCCTATAACTCGAATCCTAGAATCAAAGGTTATTACTTCTCAAAACACTGTAGGGATCAGAGGATTTGGATTAGCAACGATAGATTTATTGAGGGCGCTTAGTGAAGGGATGGGTGGTATATTTAAAATGAAAAATGAATCCACAAGAGAAATGGAATATATTTCTAGCGGAAAGGAGCCAAAAACAATAGTTCCCTTTTCGTTAGATGGTTTACCCTCAAGCCCAAAGCCTTTAAATAAAAAAATAGATTCTTTATACGTACCAACTTCAAAGCAGTTAACCGATTATAAAAAAAGTGTAACCACAGCAATTGATTCAGCTAAAATTTTGGAGAGCACAAATTTTCTTATAGAGGCTATTTCTCCACTTATTGTTGACACCTATGTAGCGAACGACATGAACGCTATCGCACATGAACTCAGCAAAAGTGATATTAAAAAAATTGTTGAATCCTGGCTTTATGATGAAGATTTCAAACACGCTCTTATCATTCCTACAGATATACCTGCGAAAGAAATTTTACAATTATTTGTTGGTATGGCTACTGGACATAAAGCAGTAAGCCTAGATTTTTGCATAGGTCATGTTTGGAGACATTGCCAACCAACGATGTACAAACTACTATCGTTTGCTCCATTATCTGATGAATTACTCGCAGATATCATAGCATTAGACGAACGCCTAAAACGCTACTCATATGGCCCTCCTGTAGATAGTCTTTGTCAGATAATTGCTTTAGAAAAGGCGGGCAAATTAACATTAGACTTCGTAAACGATCCTGACATTAAACTAACAAAAAATGGATGGATACTTTCCAAAAACAAAAAGTCTGTTTCCGTTGAAATTATGATTAACGCTGTTTTACCAGCTCCACAAATTTTAAAGGTAACGTCCCCATTACCTAAAGGACTTATAACTAGTTCAAAAATAGAAGCATTACATGACACACTAGGAATTCGCACACAAAAAAATGGAATAACTGAGTTTGATAATACTGAACAAAGTTTTCCTTTGGCAGTTCTTGGTCGGCTTGCTAAGGGTTCTTTGATTGGAGTCGATGCCATCGCAGAATGTTTTGGTATTCGTTCAGAATTCTGGGCAGAAGGAGTTCTAAAAAGAATACACCAAAAGAATAAACAAATTTAACATATGTGAAGCTACGCTTCTTACTTTTTTTATTTCTGTTTGCTTACCAAAACTATGTTTTGAACGCTCATCAACAGGATGTATAGAATCCCAAAAACCCTTTGTTGCAAATAGAAAAGTGAAGCTACGCTTCTTACTTTTTCATTTCTAAACGCTTTTCAAAGCTATGCTTTGAGCGCTCATCAACAGGATGTATAGAATCCCAAAAACCCTTTGTTGCAAATAGAAAAGTGAAGCTACGCTTTTAAACCAAAACATTCTAAACTACGTTTTGAATACACATCAACAGGATGTACAGAATCCCAAAAACCCTTTGTTGCAAATAGAAAAGTGAAGCTACGCTTTTAAACCAAAACATCCTAAACTACGTTTTGAATACACATCAACAGGATGTATAGAATCCCAAAAACCCTTTGTTGCAAATAGAAAAGTGAAGCTACGCTTTTAAACCAAAACATTCTAAACTACGTTTTGAATACACATCAACAGGATGTACAGAATCCCAAAAACCCTTTGTTGCAAATAGAAAAGTGAAGCTACGCTTTTAAACCAAAACATT